>NZ_VJYK02000243.1 GCF_007097205.2 Streptomyces alkaliterrae | reverse complement strand
GTCATGGCGGCTCCCGTCACAGGGGGTGGGCGCGTGCGGCCGAGCGGTGGCCGCGGGCCGCCGGGACGGGCCCGGCGGGTGGGCACACCTCCTTGATGCCGCCGCCCGCTGGCCACCACGTGGCGTGTCCGGGACGCCCGGGTGTGCGGTGGCTGAAATGCTCGGCGCGCGCCCCGTGCGCCCCCGCGCGTGGCGCGTCCCGTGGCCCCTCTCCCGGTCGTCCGCCGGTTGTCCCCCGGTTCTCGTCCGTACGCGCCTCCCCGCGCCCGGCGGGAGTTGGCACAATCTCCCGGGACGGTCGCGACGCCATGGGACGACGGGAGAGCCAGATGACGCGGTCCACGTTCACCGTCGAGGTGAGCGGTACCTCCGGTTCGCACGCGGGGCTGTGGCCGGAGGGCGAGTGCTTCATGATCCTCCCCGACGGCGAGCACCGCGCGGAGAACGCGCTGGCCCGGATACGTCTGGTCAAACCGGGCGGTCCGCTGGAGTCCGACGCGGCGGTCTCGCGGCTCTCCGGTCCGCCGCCGGACGCCGGCCCGACCACCGTCACGGAGGTGGAGCGACGGGCCGAACTCCTCGCCGCGCAGTTCGAGGAGCACCCCGTGCTGGTCCTGCACGACCCGGACAAGCGGCTGCTGTGCTCGGTGCATCCGGAGCCGCTGGCGAAGGGCGAGCCGCGGCACTTCGCGGTACTCGACGAGCAGGGCGCGCCGCTGTGCCATCTGGCGCGCGGCCGGTCCCCGCTGACCCGCCGCGCCTTCTGGCGCATCGACCCGGCCGACGGCGGCCCGTCCCTGACGGGGCACAAGGGCACGGTCGCCGGCTGGCTGGGCTTCGCGCTGCTGCTGCCCGTGTGGGCGCTGTTCTTCGTGGTCTCGCTGGTGATCACGCTTGTCACGCTGGGCAACACGCTGGAACTCATCGTGTGGGGCTGTCCCCGCCGGATCGTCTGGCGGCGCTCGGGCAGCCCGCGCGCCGCGCTGGACTTCCGCTACCTGCGCTCCAACTACTCGTGGTGCGAGACACTGCTGGACCGGCGGGTCGCCTACGCCCAGGCGGCGCTGCACCAGTTCGGCAAGTACCGGGCGGGCTGAGCGCCCCGGAAAAGAGTGGGCGGAACGGCTCGACGTTCTGCACTCTGGTAGGTGGGGCGAATGCCCGTGGTGCCATCAGCAGGGAGAGCCGCCATGACCCGCCAATCCAGCCGGAGCGCCCACTCCGGCCCGGCGATCGAGACGTCGAACCTGGTCAAGGTGTTCGGCGAGACGAGGGCGGTGGACGGCGTGGACCTGACCGTCCCCACCGGCACGGTGTACGGGGTGCTCGGGCCGAACGGCGCCGGGAAGACGACGGCGGTCAAGGTGCTGGCGACGCTGCTGCGGCCGGACGGCGGCGAGGCGCGGGTGTTCGGGCACGACGTCGTCGCGGAGGCCGACGCCGTCCGCGGCCGGGTGAGCCTGACCGGCCAGTACGCCTCCGTCGACGAGGACCTGACCGGCACGGAGAACCTGGTGCTGCTGGGCCGGCTGCTCGGCCACCGCAGGGCCGCCGCCCGGGCCCGCGCCGCCGAACTGCTGGCCGCGTTCGGCCTGAGCCGGGCCGCCGGGCGCCAGGTCAAGCACTACTCGGGCGGTATGCGGCGGCGCATCGACATCGCGGCGAGCATCCTGAACACACCCGATCTGCTGTTCCTGGACGAGCCGACCACCGGTCTCGACCCGCGCAGCCGCAACCAGGTGTGGGAGATCGTCCGGGCAGTCGTCGCCCAGGGCACCACGGTGCTGCTGACCACGCAGTACCTGGACGAGGCCGACCAGCTCGCCTCCCGGATCGCGGTGATCGACCACGGCCGGGTGATCGCCGAGGGCACCAAGGGCGAGCTCAAGGCGTCGGTCGGCGCGGGCTCGGTGCATCTGCGGCTGCGGGAGGCCGAACAGCGGCCGCGGGCCGAGCGGGTGCTGGCCGCGGTCCTCGGGGAGAGCGTCGAGCTGGGCGCGGACCCGCTGGCGCTGACCGCGCGCATCACCGCCGCCGACGGCTCGAAGGGCCCGGCGGCCGCCGAGCTGGCCGCCCGCGCGCTGGCCGACCTGGCCGGTCAGGGCGTGGTGGTCGACAACTTCTCGCTGGGGCAGCCCAGCCTGGACGAGGTCTTCCTCGCCCTCACCGACCGCCGACCGGTGGACGCCCCCGCCGTCGACGAGCAACCGGCCGCCGAGGGCCGGGAAAGGGGCCGTGAAGGATGAGTGGCACATCGACCACACAGACGCGTGGCGAGGAGCTGGCCCCCGTCACCACCGAGGACCTGACCGCCCTGCTGGTCGGCGGCGAGCGTCCGCCGAGGCCGAGTGCGCTGTCGGCGTCGCTGACCTTCGGCTGGCGGGCCGTGCTGAAGATCAAGCACGTGCCCGAGCAGTTGTTCGACGTGACGGCTTTCCCGATCATGATGGTGCTGATGTACACGTACCTCTTCGGGGGCGCGCTGGCCGGTTCCACCACCGCCTACCTGCAGTTCGTGCTGCCGGGCATCCTGGTGATGAGCGTCGTGATGATCACGATGTACACGGGGGTGTCGGTCAACACCGACATCGAGAAGGGCGTCTTCGACCGCTTCCGCACCCTGCCGATCTGGCGGCCGGCGCCGATGGTCGGCTACCTGCTCGGCGACGTGCTGCGGTACACGGTGGCGTCGGCCGTGATGATGACGGTGGGCTTGGTGATGGGCTTCCGGCCGGCGGGCGGCGTGGTCGGCGTGCTCGCCGGGGTGGCGCTGCTGCTGGTGTTCTCGTTCTGCTTCTCCTGGGCCTGGACGATGTTCGGGCTGATGCTGCGCTCGGAGAAGTCGGTGATGGGCGTCAGCATGATGGTGCTCTTCCCGCTGGCCTTCCTGAGCAACATCTTCGTCGACCCGGCCACCATGCCCGGCTGGCTCCAGGCGTTCGTGAACAACAACCCCGTGTCCCATCTGACCTCCGCGGTGCGGGTGCTGATGGACGGCGGCTGGCCGCCCACCGAGATCGCCTGGACGCTGGGCTGGGGCGCGGCGCTGACCGCCGTGTTCGGCACGATCACGATGCGGCTGTACAACCGCAAGTAGTGCGACGGCGCCCTGCGGGTCGCACACTGGGCTCATGCCGGAACTGCCGGAGGTGGAGGCGCTGCGCGCCTACCTCGAGCCACGGGTGGTCGGCCGGACCGTCGCCTCGGTGCGGCCCGTCGCGGTGAGCGTGCTGAAGACGTTCGACCCACCGCTTGAAGCGCTGGTCGGCCGCCGGTTCGCGGCGGTGCGGCGCTGGGGGAAGTTCCTCGACCTGGCCGCTGAGGACGGCCCCCACCTCGTCGTGCACCTGGCGCGGGCCGGCTGGCTGCGCTGGCGAGACGAGGAGCAGCCGCCCGCCCGGCCGGGGCGCGGACCTTTGGCGTTCCGGCTGCGGCTGGCCGACGGCGCCGGCGGCTTCGACCTCACCGAGGCCGGCACCCAGAAGCGGCTCGCGGTGTACTGCGTGCCGGACCCGGGCCAGGTGCCCGGCATCGCCCGGCTCGGCCCCGAACCGCTCGCCGACGCGTTCGACCTGGACACCTTCGCCGGTCTGCTGCGCGGACGGCGGCACCGCGTCAAGGGCGTGCTGCGGGACCAGAGCGTGATCGCCGGGATCGGCAACGCCTACTCGGACGAGATCCTGCACCGCGCCCGGATGTCCCCCTACCGGCTCGCCGCCGACCTGGCCCCCGGCGAGGTCGAGCGGCTGTACGAGGCGCTGCGCGGCACCCTGGCCGAGGCCGTGAGCCGCGCCTCGGGGCTCGCCGCCGGGGAGCTGAAGGCCGAGAAGCGCGGCGGCATGCGGGTGCACGGCCGCACCGGGGAGCCGTGCCCGGTGTGCGGGGACACCGTGCGCGAGGTCTCGTTCGCCGACTCCTCCCTCCAGTACTGCCCGACCTGCCAGACCGGCGGGAAGCCGCTGGCCGACCGACGGATGTCACGCCTGCTCAAGTAGCACCTCGGACGACGGGCGACTGACGTCGGGCGGCGGTGCCGGCCCGAGAGGCGCTCCGTAAGCTTCCGAGACGTGACTGCTGCCCCCCGGAACGTCCCATCCGCCGCCCAGAGCGGCGCCCCGCCCAGGCGCGGCTTCCTCAACCGGCCCTGCACGGTGGTGCTCTGCCGCGGCTGCTGCTGCGGCACCGAGCGCAAACGGCCGGGCGTCGACCACGACGGCCAACTCGCCCGGGTCCGGGCCGCGGCCGACGCGTCCGGCGGCCGACTGACCCTGCTCACCACCGACTGCCTCGGGCCCTGCGAACACGCCAACGTGGCGGTGCTGCGCCCCTCGGCGGCCGGCCGCCGCCGAGGCGGCCGGGCGGTCTGGCTCGGCGGAGTGCTCACCGAGGAGGCCGTCGGCGCCCTGCTGGAGTGGGCGGACGCCGGCGGTCCCGGACTCGCCCCCGTTCCCGCCCTGTTGACCGAGCACGTGATCAGCCCGCCGAAGCCGACCTGACCGGCTGCCGCCGCCGAGCGAAGCGGCGGAGTCCCGGCGGACGCGGGCCGGGGCGGACGGGGCCCTCGCCACCGCCCGCCCCGGCCCGCTCAGCGCCCACCGGTCGCCGCGCGCTCGCGGCGTACGGCTCAGCGGCCGACGCGTGCGCCGCGCCGCTTCCACAGGACGGCGGCGGCCACACTGCCGACCAACAGCGCCGAACCACCGGCCAGCGCAGCGACGTTGACACCGCCGCCGTCGCTGGTGCCGCCGACGCCGGTGCGCACCGGGCCGCTGGGGGTGCCAGGCGCCTGGTGGCCGGCCCCCTCGTGCCGCTCCTCGTGCCGGCCGTCGCCGTGCTCGTCCTTCTGCCTGTCCTTCTGCTTCTCCTGGTCCTCGTCCCTGGGCTGGTTTCCGTGCTGGTCCTTCGACGGCCGGTCGTGGTCGCCGTCCCGGCCGTGGTGCTCCTCCTCGGCGGCCTTGTCGTGCTGCCGCTCCCGGTGCTTGTCGGCCCGCGGGTCCTCCGCGTCGTCCCGGCCGTCGTGGCCCTTGCGTTCGGCCGTGTCCTGCTTGGGCTCGGCGGACCGCTCGGCGTTCTCCCGGTCGGTCTTCCGCCGGTCGTTCGTGCGGTCGGCGGTCGCCTCCCGGTCCACGCGGAGGGTGGCCGCCCACTGCTCCCCGCCCGGACACAGGCCGTCGACGCCCCACTCGGAGACGCGGCCGACGGCGTTCGGTCCCTTGTCCGTGAAGCTCGCGGCGGAGGCGACCTTCGCCTTGCCCCGGTACGCGGGCCCGGCGACGGCGTCGTTGTCCTCCTGACCGGTGACCCGGGCCAGGCGTACCGTCCCCTTGGCGAACGCCTGGGAGGTGGCCTCGATGGAACCGGGAATCGTGCCCTGGACCGGATCGCAGCTGACGTAGACGGTGACAGTGCCGCCCGGGGCGACCTGGCGGGGCGAGATCTCCGCGTCCGCCGCCACCGCCGGGGCGGCGGAGAGGGCGAGGAGACAGGCGGTGCCCGCGAGTGCCGCGGGCGCTCGTAGGGCTGTGCGCATGTCGCTACTCCGTTTCCCGGGTGCGACCACCGAACGGGATCAGCGTGCGCTCGATCGATCACACCACGTGATCATCACGCTAGGGTCGGCCCGTGAGCGGCGCACTCGGCGCACAGCCATTCGAGTTCCGCCGGCCCCGGCCCCGGGGGCGGCGCGCCGGGGCCGGGACGGGCTCAGCGTTCGGTGACGGGGACCACCGCCACCGGGCACTGGGAGTGCAGCAGGACGGCGTTGGTCACCGAGCCCATCGCCAACCCACCGGGGTGCATACGCCTGCGGTGTCGTCCCACGACCACCACGTCCGCCGTCTCCGAGGCGGCCACCAGTCGGCCGGCGGCGTCCCCCGGAGCGATGGTGTACTCGACGACCACGCCCTCGTACCGTTCCAGGTAGGGCCGGAGCCGGTCGCGCTGCGCGTCCGCGGTGACGCGGGCGATCTCGGGCCCCTCGGGGTCGGTGGCGTCCGGATAGTTGCCGAGCATCGACATGCTGGAGAACGGCACCGGGTGGGTCGTCACGACCTGGAGCACGGCGCCCCGCCGACGCGCCTCGGCCAGCGCGAACTCCACCACCGGGGCGGCCGTTTCGGAGGTCTCCAGGCCGAGCACCACCCGCCCGTACGGTTCGGCCAGCGCTCCGCCGCCGCGTTCCTTGTGCGGGACGACGACCACCGGGCAGGCGGCGCGGGCCGCCGTCGCCCGGCTGTTGGAGCCCAGCAGCAGGCTGGCGAAGCCGCCCCTTCCCCGGGAGCCGAGCACCATCAGCTGCGCCTGCGGGGCCATCTCCGGCAGCACCGCCGCCGGAGATCCGCTCATCGTCGTGTACCGCACCTCGGGCAGGTCGCGGCGGTCGTGCAACTGCTCCTTGACCCAGTCCAGGACCGGGTCCTGGCCGGGCGGCGGCGCCTCGGGCATCGGCTCCGGCAGGCTGGTCACCTGCGGCGGCCACACCCACACGTGCACGACAAGCAGCTCGGTCTCTCGCCGGGTCGCGGCGTCCAGCGCCCACTCCAGCGCGCGCAGGCTGTGTCCGGAACCGTCCACCGCGGCGACGACGGGGAGGTTGTTCATGACGTATCAGTTCCTCTCGGCACGACCACGGGCTTCGGGACCCCGTGTCATTCCAGCCCTCTGTCATTCCAGGGTGCGCTCACGTGCCGTGGCGCGCGAGGGCAGTGGGCCGGCCGGGGGCACGCCCCAGCCGCCGCGACGCGTCTCGCGGTCCCGTTGTCCTGTCAGCCGGACTGTACGTAGCCGGAGTTGGGCTCCGGCAGGGCCGTTCGGCCCTGCCGTTCCACTGACCGGGCGTCACTGTCAATAACTGATCAGTCGTAGTTATGCTTCTTGCGGTTCAGCGCGGACCGGGAGCGGACGCGGTCGTTCCACGCCTTTGTCGTGCCCGGGCGCTGATCCGCCGCTGTCGTCCCCACACGTTCGGTTGGTTGAGCTGCTGATGACCCACGCTGGATCACCTCCAGGAGATCCCCGGCCCGCCTCGGCGCTCGTCTGGGTCCTGCCCACGGCGGTGACCGCCGTCGCCGCGCTCGCCGCGGCGCTCCTCGTCTCCCCGGGGCTGCGCGTCCCGATCTTCTGGATCGGTCTCGCCGCCACGCTGTCCACCGCCGTCGTCGCCGCCGAGGCCGCCCGGCGCGGTCGTACCGCCGCCGCCCTGCGCCAGGAGGTCGCCACCCGGGAGGCCGCGCTGGCCCGCCAGGAGGCGGAGACGGTCCGCCTCGCCGAGCAACTGCTGCCCCACGTCGTCGCCCGACTCCGGCAGGGCGACTTCCCCGAGGACGTGCTCGCTGGACTGGGCGAGGACCTCTCCCCCGGGCTGACCGAGGAGTTCCGCGCCGCCCACCGGGCGGTGCTGCGGACCGTCGTCGACGTGGTCTCCGCCGAGGAGGACCTGCGCGACTCGGCCCAGCGCGCGTTCGTGAACATCGCCCGCCGCGTCCAGGCGATCGTCCACCAACAGGCGGGCGAACTGCGGGACATGGAGGACCGGCACGGCCAGAACCACGAGGTCTTCGGTGACCTGCTGCGGCTCGACCACGGCACCGCCCTGATCGGCCGCCTCGCCGACAGCATCGCGGTACTCGGCGGCGCCCGCCCAGGCCGCCAGTGGAACCGGCCGGTGCCGCTGTTCAGCGTGCTGCGCGGCGGCATGTCCCGGATCATCGACTACCAGCGGGTCGAGCTGCACTCCGTGACCGAGGTCGCGGTCGTCGGCCCCGCCGTCGAGCCGCTGATCCACACGCTCGCCGAACTCCTCGACAACGCCACCCGCTACTCGCCGCCGCAGACCCGGGTCCACCTGACCGCCGTGGAGGTGCAGTCCGGCGTCGCCATCGAAATCGAGGACGGCGGCGTCAGCCTCAGCGAGGAGGCCCGACGCCGGGCCGAACGCATGCTCCAGCAGGCCCAGGAGGGCCTGGACCTCGCCGACCTCGGCGAGACCCCGCGACTCGGCCTGGCCGTCGTCGGCCGGCTGGCCCGGGCCTACGACTTCAAGGTCTCGCTGCGCACGTCGGCCTACGGCGGGGTCCGCGCGGTGCTGATCGTGCCGCAGGAGCTGATCACCACCGCGCCGGCCACCGGCCGCGCGCACGGCATCGGCGCCTCGTCCGGCCCCCGGCCGACGCCGACCACCACCGGCTCCGGTGCCGTGTCCGGCACCACTGCCGGCGCCGCTGCCGCCGGGGGCACCCTGGGCGGGTCCAACGGCCTCGGTGTCCCCGCCGCGCGCACGGCGGCGCCCGCCCCGGCGGCAGCGGCGCCGGCAGTGGTGCCGGAC
>NZ_VJYK02000242.1 GCF_007097205.2 Streptomyces alkaliterrae | reverse complement strand
CCCGAGCCCCGGCCCGCTGAGCCGCCGCCGCTCACGGGCTGTTCCCGCTCGGTCACGACCGTGCCGGACGCGTCTCGGGCGCGCAACGATTTGGCCGAAGAGACTGTGTCCCAGGTCACCTTCGAGTTGAATGATCGGGTGTGTTCCCATCGCCGTTCGGTGGTGGGGCGGCAGTGTCGAGCGGGGGTGCCGGATGGCTGCTCAACCCGAAACCCAACCCGAGGCCCAGCCCGGACGGGAGCCCGGGGCCGAACCCGGCGACCGGTCGGGGACCTCACCCGCGTCCCCGCCGGGCGCCGGGGCGACCGCGACCCCAGGCGGCGCGGGTGACGACGTGCTGCTCGCCGCCCTGCTGGACGGTATGGACGCCGCCCTGTGCGCCTTCGACGCCGACGGCGTCGTCACCCACTGGAACCGCGAGGCCGAACGCATCCTGGGCTGGTCCGCGCGGGACGCGGTCGGCCGGCGCGGGCTGGGCGGCTGGGCCGTCCGCAGCGCCGACGCCGACGAGGTCGCCGCCACGCTGCTGGGCGCGATGCGCTCACCGGGCCGCCGCGTGCACGAGTTCGCCCTGGTCACCAAGGACGGAGGCCGGGTGCTGGTGCGTACCCAGTCGGCCGGTGTGCGGGACGCCGACGGCCGCCCGGCCGGTGTGTACTGCGCATTCAGCGAGGTGCACACCCAGATCGACCTGGAACGTTCGATCGCACTCAGTGAGGCGCTGCTCGGCGACGCCTCGTGGGGCATGCTGATCATCGACGCCGACCTCCGCCCGGCGGTCGCCAACACACGTGCCGTGCGCACCGTCCGCATGGGCCGCGCGGCCCTGCTCGGCCGACCGCTCGGCGACGTGCTCGACCAGGGCGTGGAGGAGGTCGAGAGCGCCCTGCAGCACGTGCTCGCCGAGGGCCCGCCGCCCGCCCCCGCCGACCTGTGGGTGACACTGCGCGCCGGCGGCGACAACGGGAACGACACCCTGTCCCCGGCCGGGCCCGGCGCCGGCCCGTCCCGCCGCCGCTGCCTGCGCAGCGGCTTCGTCCGGCTCGCCTCACCGCTGGCCGAGGAGCCGGTGCCGCTCGGCGTCGCCTGGATCTTCCAGGACGTCACCGAGGCCAAGCTGGCCGAGCAGCGCGCCACCCGGACGCGCTTCCGGGACGGCCAGCTGAACCGCGCGGCGCGCGCCGCGGCCGAGTGCGAGGACCCGATGGAGGGCGCCGCCCTCTACCTCGAGTTCACCCTGGCCGGCTTCGCCGACCACGCGCTGCTCGACCTGTGCGCGGGCGACCGCCTGGTGCGGGCCGCGCACAGCCCGGCGCCGCCGCCCGGCCACGGTTCGCCGTCCCCGCTGAGCGGCATCCCGCTGCCGTACGGGGAGAGCCACCCCGCCGCGCAGGCCGTCGACCGGGGCGGCTCGCTGCGCACCAGCGTCGGCGGCACGCCGATCCCCGGCTGGGCCGAGGCGCGCGGCTGGCCGGCCGACACCGCGCACGGGCTCTGCTCGGTGCTGCGCAGCCGGGGCCGCGCCCTGGGCGTGCTCACATATCTGCGCGGCGCCTCCCGGCCGCCCTTCGACCAGGCCGACACCCGGTACGCCGAGGACGTCGCCGCCCGGGTCGCCGCCGCCGTCGACCTGGCGAGGGCCACGGGCGACCGCTGACGCCGCGCCCCGCGGTCCCGTCGCCGCGGGTGGCTCAGCGCCGGTAGAAGACGCGGTCCGCGTTCTCCGCCAGGACGCGCTCGTTCCACTCCGTGCCGCCGTCCACGTTCCCCGAGCGCAGCAACGGCGGTTCGACGCCGCGCGCCGCCAGCTCCCCGGCCGCCGCCGCGATCACCGCCTGGAGCAGCGCGCTGATCACGACCGTGGAGGCCGGGGCGAACGGCGCCGGGATGTCGGGGCTGGTCAGGACGGTGTCGCCGACGGGCACGTGGTTGTCGAGTACCACGTCGCAGTGGTCCTTCAGGAAGGTGCCGGAGGAGTGGCGGGAGGTCGTGTCGACGGCGTAGGCGAGCGACGTCACGCCGATGACGTGCAGTCCGGACTCGCCGGCGTGCCGGGCCATCTCCACAGGCAGGGCGTTGCGGCCGGAGAGCGAGATGACGATCAGCACGTCCCCGGCGCGGGCCGGGCTGTGGTCGAGCACCGCGGTGGCCAGTCCGTCGACGCGTTCCAGGGCGCTGCCGAGGGTGGCCGGCGCCTCCACGCCCACCGCGCCGGGGACCGGCAGCAGGTTGACCACGGCGAGGCCGCCCGCTCGGTAGACGAGGTCCTGGGCGGCGAGCGCCGAGTGGCCGGCGCCGTAGGCGAACACCCGGCCGCCGGCGGCGACGCGGTCGGCGACCAGCTCGGCGGCCCGCGAGATCGGCTCCGCCTCCTCGTCCCGCACCAGGGCGAGCAGTTCGATGGCGCGGTCGAAGAACCGGACGGCAAGCTCGTTCTCGCTCATCCGGGTCACGTTAGTGGTCTGGACCACACTCGTTCAAGCAAACGGGCGACCACGTACTGAACGGAGGTTCACATGCGCGGCGTCCGCTGTCGGTGCGATGCGTCAGAATTGTGTGAGGGCCACCGCACGAGCTGACGAGGGGCACGAATGTCCGGACTCATCGACACCACCGAGATGTATCTCCGCACCATCCTGGAGCTGGAGGAAGAAGGCGTCGTACCCATGCGTGCCCGCATCGCGGAACGCCTCGACCAGAGCGGGCCCACGGTCAGCCAGACGGTCGCGCGCATGGAGCGCGACGGGCTGGTACGGGTGGCCGGCGACCGCCACCTGGAGCTGACCGCCGAGGGGCGCACTCTCGCCACCCGGGTGATGCGCAAGCACCGACTGGCCGAGTGCCTGCTCGTCGACGTGATCGGGCTCGAGTGGGAGCAGGTGCACGCCGAGGCCTGCCGCTGGGAGCACGTGATGAGCGAGGCCGTCGAGCGGCGCGTCCTGGAGCTGCTGCGGCACCCGACGGAGTCCCCGTACGGCAATCCGATCCCCGGTCTGGACGAGCTGGGCGAGAAGGGCGAGGCCGACCCCTTCCTGGACGACGCGATGGTCAGCCTGGCCGACCTGGAGACCGACGGGGACAGCAAGACGGTCGTGGTGCGCCGGATCGGCGAGCCCATCCAGACGGACGCACAGCTGATGTACACGCTGCGGCGCGCCGGGGTGCAGCCGGGCTCGGTCGTCACGGTGACGGCCGGCGCGGGCGGCGGTGTGCAGGTGGGCAGCGGCGGGGAGAGTGCGGAACTCCTCCCGGAGGTCGCCTCCCACGTCTTCGTGGCGAAGCGCTGACTCGTCGCCGAGTGCTGGTCCGAGTGCTGATCCGTCGCCGCCGGGCGCTGACCTGTGCCGAGCGCTGAACGCGCCGGGGCGGCGGAATTGTACGGTCAATCTTTCGCCACTCTGGCGTAGTTGGCGGGAAATCACACTGTCCCGTGCCATGGCGTGCCACCCTGTCGCTTGGGGTCGCTGGGTGCATATGCGGCGGGAGGGTGCCATGGCCGACCGGCTGACCGGCTGCGCGGCGCGGGCCCCGGCGGTGGTCGCCGGGGCTCCGCTCCCTTGTGTCCCCCCTCTTGCGGCGGTACGGAACCCCGAGCTTTCCGGGCCGCCTTCCCCTCCGGGCGCGCTGCCACCTCCCTCCCGTCCTCCCGATGTTCCGGGCGCCCGTCCCCGACCCATGTCTTTCCTCGCCGGGGTCGGCCAATCCGGGAGCGGTGTCACTCGAACGAGGGGTGTTGCGGCGCGCGACACTTTGTTCGAATAGAGGTTCGATACCTTGCTGGTGTCGGATCCGTTGTCGGGTCTGAGGTGTTGATCCGGTCGGGTCCTGTCGGGTCGCCTACGAACGGAACGGAAGAGGGCTGGGGGTGCCGGCGGCATGGTGCGGCGGATAGATGTCACTGGGCTGAGCGGAGTGCGGCTGGCGGCCTGGGAGTTCGGCGATCCACCGAAGGACGGCGGGCCCTCCGCGACGCCGGGCGTGCTCGGCGGCACCGGCGAACGCCCCGCCGGCGGCGTGCTGTTACTGCACGGCCTGATGGGGCGCGCCTCGCACTGGGCGAGGACGGCGCGGCGGCTCTCCGCCCGCTACCGGGCCGTCGCCCTCGACCAGCGCGGCCACGGCCGCAGCGACAAGCCCGCCGAAGGTCCCTACGACCGGGACGCGTTCGTGGCGGACGCCGAGGCGGCCGTCGAGCAGCTCGGTCTCGGCCCCGTCGCGCTGATCGGGCACGCCATGGGCGCCCTGACTGCCTGGCAGCTTGCCGCGCGCCGACCGGACCTGGTGCGGGCCGTGGTCATCGCCGACATGCGCGCCTCCGCGCTCGGCGAGCGGTCGCAGCGCGAGTGGGAGAACTGGTTCCGCTCCTGGCCGCTGCCGTTCGCCACCCTGGGCGACGTCCGAAGATGGTTCGGGGAGGAGGACCCGATCCTGGAACGACCGAGCCGGGCGCGCGGCGAGTTCTACGCCGAGGTGATGACGGAGCGGTCGGACGGCTGGCGCCCGGTCTTCTCCCGGCGCCAGATGCTCACCGCCCGGGAGACGTGGGTGCACGACGCGCACTGGGAGGAGCTGACGCAGGTGCGCTGTCCTGCCCTGGTCGTCCGCGGGCTCGACGGCGAACTCGGCCGGGCGGAGGCGCAGGAGATGGTGCGCGTCCTGCCGAGGGGCCGCTATGCGGAGGTGGACGGCGCCGGTCACCTCGTCCACTACGACCAACCGGACGTCTGGCAGGGCGCCGTCGAATGCTTCCTCCACGAGGTGATGCCGAGCTGACCCGTCTTCGGCCGGGGCCCGGGCCGCCGATCGGTGCCGTCCGGGGCCTCAGGCCAGCCCGCCGTTGCTCATCAGCAGTTGGCCGTTGATCCACTGCCCCTCGGCAGAGCAGAGGAAGTCCACGAGGTGGGCGGCGTCGCGCGGGGTGCCCAGGCGTCCCAGCGGCGTCTGCCCGGCCAGCCGCTCCCGCAGCTCCTCGTCCATCCAACCGGTGTCGACGGGCCCGGGATTGATCACGTTGGCCGTGACGCCGAGGTGTGCCAGCTCCCGCGCGGCCGCCAGGGTGATGCGGTCCAGCGCGCCCTTGCTCGCGCCGTAGGGGAGGTTGCCCGCGGTGTGGTCGCTGGTGAGCGCGACGATCCGGCCGGCGCCGTGCCGCCCGTCGTACCGGAGGCCGTACTCCCGGATCAGCAGCCAGCCGGCCCGGGCGTTGACGGCGAAGTGCCGGTCGAAGCTCTCCACGCTGGTGTCGAGCAGGCCGGAGTCGACCGACTCGGCGTGGCACATGACCAGCGCGGTGACCCCGCCGAGCCGCCGCTCGACCTCGTCGAAGACGTGCGCGGGGGCGCCGGGGTCGGCGAGGTCCGCCTCGACGGCGGCGGTGGCCACCCCGCGCTCGGCCAGTGTCGCGGTGACGCGTTCCACCGCGTCCTCCTCGACTCCCCAGGGCATCCGGGTGTCGTAGGCCTGCCAGTAGGTGAGGGCGATGTCCCAGCCGGAGGCGGCCAGCCGTTCGGCGATGCCCGCGCCGATGCCGACCGTTCGACCGACCCCGGTCACCAGGGCGACCGGACGGTCGGCGCCTCGTTCGGCGGCTACGCGGCGTTCGGCGTCGGTGGGACGGTCGGCGCTCGATGGTGTGGTCATGGCGCCCGATCATGCTGCGGCGCCGATGGCGGGGCAACCGACTTCCCGCGCGGCGGCGGTGCGGCGGTCGCCGCCCGCCGCCCGGCGCTCAGTGGCCGCGGGCGGCGGCGGCCTCGCGACCGCACGCATACGCGAGCTGCGGAATGATCTCCTCCGCGTCCGGGAGCCAGCGGTTGACCGCGTTGGGCTGGCGAACCCACTGGACCGAGCCGCGTGCCCCCACCCTGGTGGGCGGCGCGGCGACCCAGCCGCCCTCCCCGTGGGTCGTCAGGTCGATCGCGCCGGGCGACCAGCCCTGGTTGCGGATCAGGTCCGGAACCTTGGCGGCCGCGCCGGGCAGTACGAAGAAGAGCATGCGCCCGTACGGGGTGCAGGCGACCGGGCCCATGCCCAGGCCCATCCGTTCCATCCGGGCCAGGGCGAGGCAGCCGGCGATCTCGGGCACGTCCACGGCGTCGAACGTCCGCCCGGTCGGCAGCAGTACGGAGGCGGTGGGCTGCTGCTCCCACATGCGGCGGGCGGCGGTGGCACTACCGGTGGCCTGTCCCGGCCACGACGAGTCACGGGGGTGCGCCCCCGGCGCGTCGCAGCGCGCGACACCGCACGTGCACCTCGGTACGCCGTCCACGGTCTCCAGCCAGGTGCCGGGGAACACGTCCCAGGCCCGCTCCTTGGCGTAGCGGACGGCATGCTCCAGCATGCCCACACCGTCGCGCTGAGCGGGGATCTGCGGCGCTGTCGTGCCCTCTGAAGTGGCCTCGCGGGCTCCCATGGTCTCTTCCACGCCCTTGACAACTGTGGCCGGGGGCGGGGGTTACGGCTGCAAAAACCTTCCCGCTGGCGGGGTTCCCCGGTGTGTCGCTCACTGTGGGTCCCAGCCCTGGCCCGGCCTGGTGTGGCACAGGGGTGGCGTCCCACGTGCCGCAGGGCGCACGGGTGCATCCCGGGGGGCGCGCGCGTGGCGAACGCCCCCCGCGCTGGGTAGCCACATGCCCGGGTCGCACGGAAAGTCGAAGACCACCCGCGAATGAGAGGGAAAGCAGCGTCTCTACCACTCTTGCGACGAGATGAAACCTTCCTCACGAATCACGCTGTTCACATCTTTCACAGGGTTTGGGGTGTTCACGCCTTTCACAGTCTTCCGCGCGTTTGGGCCGTTTCCGCTGGGCAGAGTTAGCGCAGCCCGAACGGCACGAAACAGCCGAGCGGGCAACCGCTCCGTCCGCCACCACCAGCGAGGGAGAGTCGTCACATGGCCGCCAGGCCGCTCATCGCCCGCCAGCCGAACGAGAGGCTGGGCGCTCTCATCCAGGAGGCCGGCTGCTCCAACGCCGGGCTGGCCCGCAGGGTCAATCTGGTCGGCGCCGAACACGGTCTCGACCTGCGCTACGACAAGACGTCCGTGGCCCGCTGGCTACGCGGACAGCAGCCACGCGGCCGGGCACCCGCCGTGATCGCCGAGGCGCTGGGCCGCAAACTCGGCCGCACCGTGACCGTCGACGAGATCGGCATGGCAAACGGCAGCAGCGTCGCCACCGGAGTCGGCCTCGGCTTCGCCACGGGCCTGCCCGCCGCCGTCGACCAGGTCTGCGAGCTGTGGCGCAGCGACGTCGGCCAACGCGACTTCCTCACCAGCCGGTCGGTAGCCGCCTCCGCGCTCGTCGAACCCAGCCGCGACTGGCTGATCAGCCCACCCGACCCGGCCGTCGCCCGCAACGGCGGCCCGCGCGTCGGCCGGGCGGACGTCACCGCGATCGAGGAGACCACCGCGGCGCTGTCCGACCTCGACCACCGCTTCGGCAGCGGCCACCTGCGCCCGGTGGTCGTCCACTACCTCAACAGCGTCGTCTCCGGACTGCTCACCGGCTCCTACCGGGACAGCGTCGGCCGCGAACTCTTCGGCGCGGCCGCCCGGTTGACGGAACTGGCCGGCTACATGGCGGTCGACAACGGGCAGCCGGGGCTCGCGCAGCGCTACTACATCCAGGCGCTGCGCCTGGCACAGGCCGCCGGCGACCGCGCGTACGGCGGTTACGTGCTCGCCGCCAGCATGAGCCACCTGGCCGGAGAACTCGGCAGCCCACGGGAGATCGCCCAACTCGCCCGCGCCGCCCAGGAAGGCGCCAAGGGGCAGGTCACCCCCCGCACCGAGGCGATGTTCCACGCCGCGGAGGCGCGCGGCCACGCGCAACTCGGCGACTCCCGCGCCTGCCAACTGGCCGCCGGGCGGGCGCTCACCGCGTACGAGCGCGCCCAGACCGCCACCGACACCGGCGACGACCCGCCCTGGATCAGCCACTTCGACGCCGGCTACCTCGCCGACGAACTCGCCCACTGCCACCGGGACCTGGAGCAACCCGAACCCGCCGCGAGACGTGCCGAGGAGGCACTGGCCGCCCACCCCGAAAGACGCACCCGCCGAAGGGCGATCGACCTGCTGCTGCTCGCGGACGCCCGACTGCGCCGCCGTGACGTCGAACACGCCTGCCACACGGCGGGCCAGGCCGTCGAACTGCTCGGCGGACTGCGGTCCGGGCGCGGCCACGACTACCTCTCCGCGTTCCGCGAGCGGCTCGCGCCCTACGCCGAGACCGGCCCGGCGCGGGCCTTCGCCGCCGCCCTCGTCGACGCCGACGAGCCGCCGCCGACCGCGTCGGTGTCGGCGGCCCCGGCCGCCCCACCC
>NZ_VJYK02000241.1 GCF_007097205.2 Streptomyces alkaliterrae | reverse complement strand
CCGACACCCCTACCCCGCCCCGCTGGACGACGTGCTCACCGCCTACCGGTGGCTGCTCGGCCACGGGGTGCCCGCCGAGCGGATCTCCGTGATCGGCGAGTCCTCCGGTGGCGCGCTTGTCCTCTCGGCCCTGCAACTCCTCCGTGACGAGGAGGCCCCGCCACCGGCGAGCGTCGCGCTGCTCTCCCCGGTCACCGACCTGAGTGTGAGCGGCGCGTCCGTGGACACCAACGGCCGTGTGCACGACCCGGGGGTGGACCGGTCGATGCTCACCCGGCTCATCGGGCAGTACCTCGGCGACGCGCGTCCGGACGCCGCCCCGCAGTCCCCGCTGCACGGCGACCCGAGCGGGCTGCCGCCGCTGCTCTTCGCCGTCGGCACGGGCGAGGCGCTGCTCGACGACAGCGTGCGCTTCGCGGAGGCCGCCGACGCCGCCGGCGTCCGGACCCGGGTGGACGGCTACGAGTCGCTGATCCACGGCTTCCAGCTGCTGACCCTCCTGCCCGACAACCCGACGGGGAGGATGTTCCTGGACCGCGTCGCACGCTGGCTGCTCGACCCGGTCGGCGCCGTCGCCGACCCGGTCGTCTAGGCCGACCCGGTTGTCGAGGGCGGGTCTTCCGGCTGGTTCACTGGGGGACATGAGACGCCGCGTGACGATCCGTGTCCCCCTGCCCGGCCGTCGTCTGGTCATGGCGCTGGCCACCCTGCTGATCGCCGTCGTCATCGCGCTTGTCGTGCAACTGACCTGAGCGGCCGGGCGGAACCGGCCACGATCAGCTGCAAAAGCCCACCGCGACCGGCCCCGAGCGTTAGTTTGGTGGCCGAAAAGCCGCGTGTCGCCCCCGCGAGTCCGACCACAACCGCACCACGACCGGCCGAGGGGAACCGCGCCCTACCCCAAGGAGACCAAGGTGGCTGAAGGCACGTCCCGCCCCGATGCGGCTGCCACGGACCGGATCGACTCCACCGTGCCGCACTCGGCGCGTATGTGGAACTACTGGCTCGGCGGCAAGGACAACTACGAGGTCGACCGGGCCGCCGGCGACCAGATCCGGGAACTGCACCCCGGCATCCTGGAGTACGCGCGCGCGGACCGGGCGTTCCTGGGCCGCGCGGTGCGCCACCTCAGCGCCGACCTCGGCGTGCGGCAGTTCCTGGACATCGGCACCGGACTGCCCACCGCCGACAACACCCACGAGGTCGCCCAGCGGCTGGCGGCCGACTCCCGCGTGGTCTACGTCGACAACGACCCGCTGGTGCTCACCCACGCCAGGGCGCTGCTGACCAGCACTCCCGAGGGCGCCACCGACTACATCGAGGCCGACCTCCACGAACCCGAGGCGATCGTCGAACAGGCCAGGAGGACCCTGGACTTCGAGCAGCCCATGGCGATCATGCTGCTCGGCATCGCGATGTTCGTCGCCGACACCGACGAGGCGCGGGACATCGTGCGCCGACTGCTGGCGGCCGTGCCGTCGGGCAGCTACCTCGTGCTGTCCCACACGATCACCGCGCCGGGCCTTGAGGACGTCGACGCCGCCGTGGCGTTCTGGAACTCGGTCGGCACGCCGAAGCTCAAGCAGCGCACCCCGGAGGAGGTCGCCGCCTTCTTCGAGGGCCTGGACGTCCTCGAACCCGGCGTCGTCTCCTGCTCCCGCTGGCGCCCCGACCCCCTCCCCGGCGGCGGCGAGCCGGAGGAGGTCGCCTTCTGGTGCGGCGTCGCCCGCAAACCCTGAGTCGAGGGAGCAACCGGCTTTGAAACCAGCGGAGTTCGACGAGGACCGGTTCCTCGACCGGATCGCGGACCGGCTCGTCGGCCTGCCCGGCGTCGAGGCCGTCGCCCTCGGTGGCTCGCGAGCCGAGGGCACCCACACCCCGGAGAGCGACTGGGACCTCGCCGTCTACTACCGGGGCCGGTTCGAGCCGGCCGACCTGCGTGCGCTGGGCTGGCCCGGGGAGGTCTCCGAGCTGGGCGCCTGGGGCGGCGGCGTCTTCAACGGCGGCGCCTGGCTCACCGTCGAGGGCCGCGCGGTCGACGTGCACTACCGCGACCTCGACGTCGTCGAGCGGGCACTGGCCGACGCGCGGCGCGGGCGGTACCGCCGGGAGGTGCTGCTGTTCCACCTGGCCGGCATCCCCACCTATCTGCTCGTCGCCGAGCTCGCCGTGAACCGGGTGCTGCGCGGCGCGCTGCCGAGCGTCGGCGGGTACCCGGAGGCGCTGCGGGCCCGCGCCGGCCGCGAGTGGTACGAGGCCGCCCGGCTCACCCTCTCCTACGCCGCCGGCCACGCCCGGCGCGGTGCGCGCACCGAGGTCGCGGGCGCCGTCGCGGTGGCCGCCGCGCAGGCCGCGCACGCGGTGCTCGCCCTGCGTGGCGAGTGGGTCACCAACGAGAAGCGGCTGCTGGACCGGGCCGGTCTGCGCGGCGTGGACGACGTCTTCGACGCCCTCGGCCACACGTCCGAACCGGCCGGGCGGCCGGCGCGGCTGCGGGCCGCGCTGGAGCGGGCGGAAGGACTGTGCGCGGAGGCGGTGGATGCGGCGCGGGCGTCGTCCGGGTGATCCGCACGTTGTGTTGTGTGGCCGGGGCGGGTACGGTGCTCGATGACCCCCAGGTGGGTCTTTCGTTGTGGTAGCGGATGTTTGGCGGTACAGGCAGTGGTTAAGGGTAAGGTCATCCGGTTTGACGCGGTTCGTGGCTATGGCTTCGTGGCGCCCGACGACGGCGGCGAGGACGTGTTCATCCACGTCAACGACCTGGACGTGGACAAGCACCTGATCAGCACGGGTGCCATCGTCGAGTTCGACATCGAGGAGGGCGACCGGGGGCCGAAGGCCTCGCGTGCCCGCCTCGTCGAGCGCGGCGCCTCCGAGCGCCCGGTGGGCGGCGGCTACTCGGGCGGCGAGGAGGGCGACTGCGACATCCTCACCGCCAAGGAGTACCGCGACGAGGTGACGGAGGCGCTGCTGAACGCGGCGCCGACGATGACCGCCGAGCAGATCGTGCGGGTCCGGCAGCGGCTGATCCAGCTCGCCGGCAACCACGGCTGGGTGGAGAGCTGACCGCGTACGGTCACGCAGAAACGGACGGACGGCCGTCGGACACCAGGTGTCCGACGGCCGTCCGCGTGTAGTGGGCGACTCCGGCGGCGCCGGTTACTCGTCTACGGCGCCGGTTACTCGTCGCCCTCCAGCTCGCCCTCGGTCTCCAGCATCGTCTGCCGCAGCGCGTCGAGGACCGCCGGGTCGGGCTTCTCCCACATGCCGCGCGACTCCGCCTCCAGCAGCCGTTCGGCCATGCCGTGCAGCGCCCAGGGGTTGGCCTCCTCCAGGAAGGCCCGGTTCTCCGGGTCCAGCACGTAGGTCTGCGCCAGCTTGTCGTACATCCAGTCGGCCACCACACCGGTCGTGGCGTCGTAGCCGAAGAGGTAGTCGACGGTGGCGGCCAGCTCGAAGGCGCCCTTGTAGCCGTGCCGGCGCATCGCCGCGATCCAGCGCGGGTTGACCACCCGGGCCCGGAAGACCCGGGAGGTCTCCTCGGCGAGGGTGCGGGTGCGGACGGTCTCCGGGCGGGTGCTGTCGCCGATGTACGCCTCGGGCGAGCTGCCGCGCAGCGCACGCACGGTGGCGACCATGCCGCCGTGGTACTGGAAGTAGTCGTCCGAGTCGGCGATGTCGTGCTCGCGGGTGTCGGTGTTCTTCGCCGCGACGGTGATGCGCTTGTAGGCGGTGCGCATCTCGTCGTGCGCGGCCCGGCCGTCGAGCCCGCGCCCGTAGGCGTAACCGCCCCACACCGTGTACACCTCGGCGAGGTCGGCGTCGGTGCGCCAGTCCCGGCTGTCGATGAGCTGGAGCAGCCCGGCGCCGTACGTGCCCGGGCGGGAGCCGAAGATCCTTGTCGTGGCGCGGCGTTCGTCGCCGTGCTCGGCGAGGTCGGCCTGGGCGTGGGCGCGCACGAAGTTGGACTCGGCCGGCTCGTCCAGTGAGGCCGCGAGCCGCACCGCGTCGTCGAGCAGGCCGACGACGTGCGGGAACGCGTCGCGGAAGAAGCCGGAGATGCGCAGCGTCACGTCGATCCGGGGGCGGCCCAGCTCCTCCAGCGGCACCGGCTCCAGACCTGTGACGCGGCGGGAGGCGTCGTCCCACACCGGGCGGACGCCGAGCAGCGCCAGCGCCTCGGCGACGTCGTCGCCCGAGGTGCGCATCGCGCTGGTGCCCCACAGGGAGAGGCCGACGGACGGCGGCCAGTCGCCGTGGTCCGTGCGGTAGCGCTCCAGCAGCGAGTCGGCGAGCGCCTGCCCGGTCTCCCAGGCGAGCCGGCTGGGGACCGCCTTCGGGTCGACGGAGTAGAAGTTGCGGCCGGTCGGCAGCACGTTGACCAGCCCGCGCAGCGGCGAACCGGACGGGCCCGCGGGCACAAAGCCGCCGTTGAGCGCGTGCACCGCGTGGTTGATCTCGTCGACCGTGCCGGCCAGCCGCGGCACGACCTCGTTCGCCGCGAACTCCAGTACGTCCGCGACCGGTTGACGCTGGTCCTCGGGCAGGTCGGCGGTGACGGCGGGGACGGCGTCCAGCGCCCAGCCGGCCGCCTCCATGGCCTCGACCAGCGCGCGGGCCCGGGTCTCCGCCTCGTCGGCGGTGGTGCGGGTGGCCGCCGACTCGTCCAGGCCCAGCGCCTCACGCAGCCCGGGCAGCGCGGTCGTGCCGCCCCAGATCTGCCGGGCGCGCAGCACGGCCAGCACCAGGTTGACCCGCTCCGGGCCGGTCGGCGCCCCGCCGAGGACGTGCAGACCGTCCCGGATCTGCGCGTCCTTCACCTCGCACAGCCAGCCGTCGACGTGCAGCAGGAAGTCGTCGAAGCCGTCGTCGTCGGGGCGGTCCTCCATGCCCAGGTCGTGGTCGAGCTTGGCGGCCTGGATCAGCGTCCAGATCTGCGCGCGGATCGCCGGCAGCTTCGCCGGGTCCATCACTGAGATCGCCGCGTACTCGTCGAGCAGCTGTTCCAGCCGGGCGATGTCGCCGTAGGAGTCGGCGCGGGCCATCGGCGGCACGAGGTGGTCGATGAGCGTGGCGTGCACCCGGCGCTTGGCCTGGGTGCCCTCGCCCGGGTCGTTGACCAGGAACGGGTAGATCAGCGGCAGGTCGCCCAGCGCGGCGTCGGGCGCGCAGGCCGCCGACAGGCCGGCGTTCTTGCCCGGCAGCCACTCCAGGTTGCCGTGCTTGCCCAGGTGGATCATCGCGTGGGCGCCGAAGCCGCCCTCGTCCTGGCCGCTGGCCATCCAGCGGTAGGCGGCCAGGTAGTGGTGGGACGGCGGCAGGTCCGGGTCGTGGTAGATCGCCACCGGGTTCTCGCCGAAGCCGCGCGGCGGCTGGATGACGATCAGCAGGTTGCCGTGCCGCAGCGCCGCCAGCACGATGTCGCCCTCGGGGTTGCGGCTGCGGTCGACGAACATCTCACCGGGCGGCGGACCCCAGTGCTCGACCACCGACTCCCGCAGCTCGGCCGGCAGCCCGTCGAACCAGCGGCGGTAGTCGGCCGCCGGGACGCGGACCGGGTTGCGGGCCAACTGCTCCTCGGTCAGCCACTGCTGGTCGTGGCCGCCGGCGTCGATCAGCGCGCGGATCAGCTCGTCGCCGTCACCCGACTCCAGGCCGGGGACGGCACCCTCGCCGCTGGTCGGGCCCAGGTCCCAGCCCTCGTCGCGCAGTCGGCGCAGCAGCGCCACCGCACTGGCCGGAGTGTCCAGGCCGACGGCGTTGCCGATGCGGGAGTGCTTCGTCGGGTAGGCGGAGAGGACAAGCGCCAGCCGCTTCTCGGAGTTCGGCACGTGCCGCAGCCGGGCGTGCCGGACCGCGATACCGGCGACCCGCGCCGTCCGCTCGGCGTCGGGTACGTAGGAGGGGAGTCCGTCCGCGTCGATCTCCTTGAAGGAGAACGGGACGGTGATCAGCCGTCCGTCGAACTCCGGCACCGCCACCTGGCTCGCCGCGTCCAGTGGCGACAGACCCTCGTCGTTCTCCTCCCAGTCGGAACGGGAGGAGGTGAGGCACAGCGCCTGGAGGATCGGCACGTCCAGCCGCGCCAGTGCGCCCGCGTCCCACGACTCGTCGTCGCCGCCGGCCTGCGCCTCGGCGGGGCGGGTGCCGCCGGCGGCCAGCACGGTGGTCACCACCGCGTCCACACCGGCGAGTTCGTCCAGCAGCTCGGTCTCGGGCGCGCGCAGCGAGGCCACGTACAGCGGCAGCGCCCGCCCGCCCGCCTGCTCGATCGCCTCGCAGAGCGACGAGACGAACGCCGTGTTGCCGCTCATGTGGTGGGCGCGGTAGTAGAGCACCGCGATCAGCGGGCCGTCGGCCGGTCCGGCGGACTCCCGCTCCAGCGGGCCCCAGGACGGCGCGGCCTGCGGCGGGTCGAAGCCGTGACCGGTGAGCAGCACGGTGTCGGAGAGGAAGCGGGCGAGCTGGTCGAGGTTGCCCGGACCGCCGTGCGCCAGGTACGCGTGCGCCTCGGCCGCGATGCCGACGGGCACCGTCGACGCCTCCATCAGCTGCGCGTCCGGGGCCTGTTCACCACTGAGCACCACCACCGGACGCGGCTGCGCGAGCAGCGTCTCTAGACCTTCCTCCCAGGCGCGCACACCGCCCAGCAGCCGGACGACCACCAGGTCGACCCCGTCCAGCAGCCCGTCCAGGTCCTCCAGCGGGAGGCGGGAGGGGTTGGCGAGCCGGTAGGGGACGGGACCGCCCGCGGCACGGGCGGACAGCAGGTCCGTGTCGGACGTCGACAGCAGCAGGATCATGCGCGTCTGGCCTTCCTCGGGGTTTCCGCGCCCCGGGCGGGTCGTGACGGCGGGAGTTCCTGGCTCACCCGGCTCTCGCCGGGCTCACAGTGGCGGGACCGCGCCGGATTCTCACCGGGCTTCCTCCCATGGCGCCGTCGCTGGCGTCGACGGGCCTGTTGGCCCGCCGGGGAGCATCGTACGCCGGACGGTCCCGCGTGCGTGGGCCGGATGTGGCACGTCCCACCTCCGGGCTCCGGGGCCCGTACGCCGTCGTATGCTCGCCGCCATGCCCACCACCCCCGGCACCGAGCCGAGCCCTCCGGCCGTGCCCGCACGCGACCGCGGCGACGCCTGCCCCGGTGCTTTGCGGTTGCACAGTGCTGATGACGGGATGCTCGCCAGGGTCCGGCTGGTCGCCGGCCGTCTCGCCGTGCCACAGGCCCGTGCGCTGGCCGACCTCGCCGAGCGGTACGGGGACGGGCACCTGGACCTCACCTCGCGCGGCAACGTGCAGTTGCGCGGCCTCGGAGACGGCTGCTCGGGCGAGTTGGCGGAGCGACTGGCGGCGGTCGGCCTGCTGCCGTCGCCCCGTCACGAGCGGGTGCGGAACGTCGTCGCCTCACCGGCCGCCGGGCTGGACGGCGGCGGGCACGGGCGCGTGGGGGAGTGGGCCGCCGCTCTCGATGATTTGCTGTGCGGAAGCGAATCCGCGCCCCGCCTCTCGGGGCGCTTTCTGTTCGCGCTGGACGACGGGCGAGGCGACGTCGCCGCCCTCGGCGCGGATGTGACGTTGCTCGCGCGGCCCTCGGACGCCGTGCTGCGGCTCGGCGCGGGGGCGTGCGCGGTCGCGGTCCCCGCCGCCGACGCGCCCCGGGCGGCGCTGCTCGCCGCCGAACTCTTCCTCTCCCTCTCCGACGCCTCCGGCACCGGCGCCTGGCGGGTCCGCGAACTCCCCGACGACCACCGCCCCACCGCCGACACCCTCGCCGCCCACCTGCGTGCGGCGGGTCTGCGGGTCTCGCCGGTCGTATCCGAAGAGGCCGCCGAGGTCCCGCCCGGCCGACCGGTGGGTCCGCCGCCCGGCGTACTGACCGCGCCGGACGGCACCCGCTCGCTGTCCG
The DNA here is from genome assembly GCF_007097205.2 of Streptomyces alkaliterrae. Taxonomy (GTDB): domain Bacteria; phylum Actinomycetota; class Actinomycetes; order Streptomycetales; family Streptomycetaceae; genus Streptomyces; species Streptomyces alkaliterrae. Next base: position 456 of record NZ_VJYK02000241.1, on the reverse strand, counting down.
TACTCATCCGTCTGGCCAGGATCAGCACGTCCGGCTGGCGACTCCTCGCCGACCTCGCCGAAGGCGCCGCCCAGCGCGGCGAGGCACGGGCCGCCGGTGAGCTGCGCGTCACACCGTGGCGCGGCGTTGTCCTGCCCGGCGCCGGCGACCCGGAGTCCCTGGCCCGCGCCGCCGCCGACGCGGGCCTGATCACCGACCCCGGCTCCTCCTGGCTGGGTGTCACCGCCTGCACCGGGCGGCCCGGCTGCGCCAAGTCGCACACCGACGTCCGCGCGGACGCCACCGCGACCGTCGCCCTGCTCGCGCGGCAACCGCACCACCCCGGGCCCCAGGGGCCGCCACCCGTGCACTGGTCCGGCTGCGAACGCCGCTGCGGACACCCCGGCGGCGAGTGGACCGACGTCACCGCCACCCCGGACGGCGGCTACCGCGTCACCCACCGCGCACCCGGCCGGG
>NZ_VJYK02000240.1 GCF_007097205.2 Streptomyces alkaliterrae | reverse complement strand
GAAGCCGAAGTTGCCCGCGAGACCGCAGCAGCCCGCCGCCAGGTCGCCGTCGAGGCCGGCTCGCTCACGGAGGCGGCGTTCGGCGGCGTCGCCGAGGACGGCGTGCTGGTGGCAGTGGGTCTGGCCGATCAGCGCGCGGACGGCCAGCGCGCTGCGGCCGATGCTGACACCTTCCGGCCAACTTCCGGTGGCCAACAGCGCGGACAGGCCCGCCGCCGACCACACCAGCACCGTCGAGGAGATCAGTACGCCGAGCCCGGTCAGCAGCAGCCCGTCCGGGATGCCGCCCGCCCTGCCGTCGCCGGTGCCACCGCCACCCGGCGAGCCGTTTGTCGTGACGCTGTGGTGCGCGGGCATGTCATGCCACCGTTTCGTCCGCCGTCGCGTGTTTGTCGAAGGAGAGCGCCCGGGACTCCGTCTCCCGCTCGTACGCCTCGTCGATGGCGTCGAGGGTGGTCGCCCGTGTCCGCGCTTCCGCCCCGGAGTCCGGCGGCGGTTCGGACGCCGAGGACTCCGTCATCGCCCGGTCGGTGAAGACGAGGGGACGTTCCGCCTCCGTGACGAGATGCTTGACGACCTGCACGTTCCCGTTGACGTCCCACACGGCGATGCCCGGGGTGAGCGTCGGGATGATCTCGACGGCCCAGCGGGGCAGGCCAAGCACCTGGCCGGTGGCGCGTGCCTCGTCGGCCTTCTGGGCGTAGATCGTGCGGGTGGAGGCCATCTTCAGGATCGCCGCGGCCTCCTTGGCCGCCGCGCCGTCGACGACGTCCGACAGGTGGTGCACCACCGCGACGAAGGAGAGCCCCAGCCGCCGCCCGAACTTGAGCAGCCGCTGGAAGAGCTGCGCGACGAAGGGACTGTTGATGATGTGCCAGGCCTCCTCCACCAGGAAGATGCGCTTCTTCCGGTCGGGCCTGATCCAGGTGTGCTCCAGCCACACGCCGACGATGGCCATCAGGATCGGCATCGCGATGGAGTTGCGGTCGATGTGGGAGAGGTCGAAGACGGTGAGCGGCGCGTCGAGGTCGATGCCGACGGTTGTCGGACCGTCGAACATGCCGCGCAGGTCGCCGTCGACGAGCCGGTCGAGGACGAGGGCCACGTCCAGGCCCCAGGAACGCACGTCCTCCAGGTCCACGTTCATCGCGAGCGCCGAGTCCGGTTCCGGGTGGCGGAGTTGTTCGACGATGTCGGTGAGGACGGGTTGGCGACCGACGACCGTGGAGTTGACGTAGGAGTGCGCGACCTTCAGGGCGAAGCCGGCGCGCTCGTCCAGGCCGTGGCCGAGCGCGACCTCGATTATCGTCCGCAGCAGCGCGAGTTGGCCGGTGGTGGTGATGGACGGGTCCAGCGGGTTGAGCCGGATACCCTGGTCGAGCGCGGCCCTCGGGTCGAGCCGGACGGGGGTGATGCCCAGCTCCTCCGCGATCAGGTTCCACTCGCCGACGCCGTCCTCGCCCTGCGCGTCGAGCACGACGACCTGGCGGTCCCGGAAGCGCAGTTGGCGCAGGACGTACGTCTTCTCCAGCGCCGACTTGCCGTTGCCGGACTCGCCGAGCACCAGCCAGTGCGGCGCGGGGAGCTGCTGGCCGTACAGCTGGAAGGGGTCGTAGATGTACCCCTTGCCGCTGTACACCTCACGGCCGATGATCACGCCGGAGTCGCCGAGGCCGGGCGCGGCCGTGGGCAGGTAGACGGCCTGGGCCTGCCCGGTGGAGGTCCGGACGGGCGATCTGGTCGTCTCGGCGCGCCCGAAGAGGAAGCTCGTGAACGCCTCGGTGATCAGTGACAGCGGATCAAGCCTGGCCATGCGCTGCTCGCCTCCTCAGCGTCGGATTCCGGTGGCGAACGGCAGGGTGTTGACAAACGCGCGGTGGTGTTCGCGGTCGCACCACTCCAGCTTCAGGAAGCTCTTGCCGGCGGCGGCCCTGATGGTCCGCTTGTCGCGGGCCAGGTCGTCGGGGTTGCGGGACGACACGGTGATGTAGCCGACGAGGTTGACGCCCGCGGCGCCGCTGGCCAGGTCCTCGCCGCGCTGGTCGACGCGGCCGTGGGCGGCGATGTCCCGGGGGTCGATGGTCCGGTTCATCTTGGCCTGGCGGTTCGCCTCGGCCTCGTCGTTGGTCTTCTCCGTCAGCATCCGCTCGATGGCGACCTCGGTGGGTTCGAGGTCCATGCACACCGCGACCGTGCGGATCACGTCCGGGGTGTGGACGAGGAGCGGCGCCAGGAAGTTCACGCCGACCGGGGTCATCGGCCACTCCTTCACCCAGGCCGTCGAGTGGCACCACGGTTCGCGGGTCGCCGACTCCCGGGTCTTCGCCTGCAGGAATGTCGGCTCGGTGGCGTCCAGTTCGGCGGGCCAGGCGTTGCGCCTGGTCATCGCCTGGATGTGGTCGATGGGGTGGTCCGGGTCGTACATCGAGTGGATGAGGGAGGAGAGCCGCGCCTGGCCGAGCGGCTGCCGCACCCTGATGTCGGCCTCCGCCAGCCGGGCGCAGATGTCCGTCAGCTCCCGCGTCATGATCAACGCGAGGCCCTCGTCCTTCGACAGCTTCCTGCCACGTGTGCTGCGGCCGGCCTTCGCGATCGTCGCCGCCTCCGCCGCCAGCTCGCGGCCGTACTGCATGCAGGCGACCAGGTAGGCGCGGTGCTGCTCGCTGGACGTCGACACCATCGACTGGAGTTGCTCGTAGGAGTCCTGCAACCAGTCCGGGGCCCGCTGGTCCCCGCGCTGCGCCACGTCCTTGGCGTGCGCGTCCGGGTCGGCGGGCAGCGTGCGCGCGAGCATCTGGAGACGGCTGACGTACCCGTCGCCGTTCGCCACGTGCTTGAGCAGCGTGCCGAACCGGTCGACCAGTGCCTCCTGGTCCTCGCTGTCCCGCAGACCGACGCCGGGGCCCTCGATCTCGATCGCCGCCGTCACCGTGCGGCGGTCGGCGTGCAGGAGCACGGCCACCTCGTCCGGGCCGAACGGCGCCGCCATCCAGGTGATGCGGCCCACCCCGGGCGGCGGGCCGATCTCCACCTCGCGGCCGTCCAGACTGATCCCCGCCTCCGCCGCGTCCGAACGGTACACAGCGCCTCCCTTGCGCAGCAGCCGGCGGTAGGAACGTTTGATCTCGAACCAGCGGTAGAACGTCCGCCCGCCGTAAGGGACGTACACCGCGGCCAGCGCCAGCATCGGAAACCCGACCAGCAACACGATCCGCGCCGACAGCACCGGCACCAGCAGACCGCTCATCATGCCCAGGAACGCCCCGACGACGATCAACGCGATCTCGCCGGTCTCCCGGTTCTTGCCGATGACGGCGTTCGGGCGCGCTCGCCCGATCGTGTAGGTACGGCGGGGGGCGACGAGGTGGGGAGTCGTCACCGATCACCTCCGGAGTTGCTGCTGTTACCGGTACGCGGACCCGGCGGCTGACGCGGCGGAGCCGTGGCGCCACCACGGCCGCCGTGCGCGGCCACACCGCCGGAGACGGGGTTGGGCTGCTTCGGCTGCGCCGGCTGGCTCTGCGCCGGCGCCGCGCCACCGCGCGCGGAGTGTGTGCTGATGCCCTGCCGCAGCATCGCCGCCGGCGTCGACACCGCCGCGACCGCCTTGCGCGAGGCCGGATCGGCGGACGCGTTGCGGTGCTTGACGATCTCGTCCCCGAAGCCGGGGACAAAGCGGTAGATCATCGCGGAAGCGAAGATGGCGAGAATGATGATCGCCAGCCCGGAGACGATCGCCGAGAACGCGGTGGGCCCGTCACCGCCGCTGGCCAGCGCCCCGGCCAGGCCCAACACGATCACGATGACCGGCTTCACAAGGATCACCGCGATCATGATCCCCGCCCAACGGCGCACATGGGACCACAGGTTCTTGTCCACGAGCCCGGAGTAGACGACCACGCCCAGCAGCGCCCCCACGTACAGCAGCGCCGCCCGGATCACCAACTCCAGCCACAGCACCCCGGCCGCCAGAACCGAGACCAGCGACACGACGATCAGCATGATCGGCCCGCCGCCGATGTCCTCACCCTTGGCCAACGCCTCCGAGAACGACCCGAAGAACTTGTCCGTCTGCGAGCCGGTACCCGCCGCGATCACGTCCGTCACCGCGTCCGCGGCAGACACGAGCGTGTAAAGGATCAACGGCGTGAACGCGGAAGCGAGCACCACCAGCCAGAGGAAGCCGATCGCCTCCGACAACGCGGTCGTCAGCGGAACGCCGCGGATCGCCCGCTTGGTCACCGCCAGCAGCCACAGGATGAGCGTGAGGATCGTGGAGGCGGCGAAGACCACGGCGTACTGGCGGAGGAACGCCGCGTTCGTGAAGTCCACGTCGGCCGTCGCCGACACCGCCTCGGACAGCTTGTCCACCGTCCAGGCGGCGGCCTCGGCGCAACCCTTCGCCAAGGAGGACAACGGGTCCAGGGTCTCCAGACGACTGGACCCCCCGCCTCCTCCTCCGGAGGAGGAGCCGCCGTTCTCGCAGTACTCGCGCGCGGGGCCGACGATGAGGTCACAGTCATCGTTGGACGGGGATGGGGATGGAGACGGCGAAGTGTCATCCGACGGATCGTCGGAGGGATCTGCCCAGGCCTTGGCCCCCAAGGCCAGGACAAGAGGCAGTTGCAGAGCCCCGACGACGGCTGACAGGGCGAAGGCACGACGCCGATTACCTGGCATAGGTGAAGCCTCCGAACCCCTCGACCGCCTCCGCGATCTCCTTGGCGGTGGACGCGCGCAGGTCTCCGTTGACCGGCGCCGGCCCCTTCTCCTGCGCGAAGCCCTGAACCTTCCAGTCCTTGCCGACCCAACGCAGTGAGAACTTCATCGTGAACCAGTCGGTCGTCACGGGTGTGGTGCTGCCTTCGCCGGCCATGCCGTAGACGCCGGTGCACCAGACCTCAAGCTCTGCCGACTTGGAGTCGAACGCTACGATTTTGGTTCCCACTGGGACAGTTCTGGACACGTAGGTGTGGCCCTTCGGGGCGTTGCCTTCCGGGTCAAGCCCGACGCGCTCGAGAAAATGCGGTGAGTACGCCTTGTCCATCTTCGCCCGCATGTCGTCCACCTTGTCGGGGGCGAAGACCCGCTCGATGATGCCGCCACGACTGGATGGGCGGATGATCTCCGCGGATACAAGCGCCACCGCGTAGTTCGCGGCGGCGCTCTGGGCGCCCTGCTCGGTGCGGGCGAACCCGGCGGGGATGCCGTCGGCCCCGCTCCCGACCGGCTTGACACCCGTCGGCGCGGTCGGTTGCGCCTGCTCGCGGCTGTTGCCGCCCCGTCCGTCGTCCTCCCCGGCGCGCGTCGCCACCGCGATCGCGCCGATCAGTAGCATCACCACACCCACGACCATCAGCACGTTTCGGCCAGGGCGCAGCGGCGCCGACCGGGCGGCTCCGCTCTCCGTCTCGGGCAGGCGCGTGCGGGTGCCCTGGCGGCCACTTCGCGCATGGCCGTATTCGTCGTCGCCGCCGAAGCTCATGCCGCGCGTGCCCCCTCAAGCCGAACCGCCTACCGCCGTCGGACCATTGTCGCCTCTTTGAAGGTAGCGGGGGCACCGGCTCCGCGTGGCGTCTGGACGCAATCTGAGACCCGTTCCCGGCCTTTGAGGGGGTGTGGCCGGGAACGGGCCTTGATCAATGCGTCAGTAGTAGGAGCAGAAGCGCGAAGAGACCGATCGTCAGCGCGGTGAGCGCCATCGCGGCGGCGGTGGTGCGCGTCTGCCGGTCAGGAGCCATCAGCCGCCTCTGCGCAGGGGAGTTCGGCGCGCTCCCGGTGCAGCGGGCACCGGCAGGGCGGCAGCGCCATGGTGAGGTCCAGCGGGTTGGCGTCCTCTCCGGTCAGTACGAGCTCCGGGCGGATCGTGCGGCGTTCGCCGGTGGCGCGGTTGACGGAGTAGACGCGGATTCTCAGCACGGCGCCGTCGGTGTGTGGAACAACTGCCACGCAGCCTGGTCGAACTCCCGCTCCGCCGCGAGGAGATAGGGGCGGACGAGCGGGGTGGCGTCGCCGTCCAGCGGCTCGTGGTGACGTCTCGGCTCGTGCCACCACAAGCCACCGTGGGCGGTACTCTGCTGCATGTCGACCTGCCTTCCAAGTACTCAGGTTGGCCACGCCCCGGGACTGTTGCTGCAGTCGCCGGGGCTTCACGTTCCCGCACGATATGGCCGCCTATAAATGCCTGTCAATACCTGGGAATTCCTATTAGTCCCTATGTTCGCCTGGTCGTGCATGTGTACAGTCCTGCGTGCTATGGACTACGACCCGAGGTTCCCGAAGTGGGTGCAGATCGCCGACGTGATTCGGCAGCGGATCTACAGCGGTGAATACCCGCCTCGTCACCTGATCTCCGAGGTGCGGCTGGAGCAGGAGTTCGCCACGTCACGTCCGACGATCCGCAAGGTCACGAAGGCCCTGCGCGAAGAAGGGCTCATCACCACGCACACCGGCATGGGCTCCTTCGTCACCGACGGGCCGCACGAGCGCTCCGACGACGAGTGACGGTCGGTCACGGACCCGCTTGCCGCACCTCGCCGCCATCCGGCAGGCTTCGCTTCGAGAGCAGTGATCGTTCCGAGCGCCAGGAGGTCCGGGTGCCAGAGGCCCGCGTCAACGGAGTCCGGCTCTTCCACACGGACGAGGGTGCGGGCGAGCCGCTGGTCTTCGTGCACGGCTCGTGGACCGACCACAACGGCTGGCGAACCGTCGTCTCGCGATTCGCCGACTCACACCGCGTCGTCACCTACGACCGTCGGGGCCACAGCCTCAGCGAGCGACCTCCCGGCCCCGGTTCGCGGCAGGAGGACGAGGACGACCTGGCCGCCCTGATCGAGACCCTCGCCCTGGCACCGGCCCACGTGGCCGGCAACTCGTTCGGCGCGGCGATCGCGCTGGGGCTCGCGGCCCGCAGGCCGGAGCTGTTCCGCTCGGTCGTGGCGCACGAACCCCCGCTGTTCGGCACCGTCGCGCAGGACCCGACGCTGCGAGCCCTGATGGCACAGGCGCAGAGTCGCGTCGACGCCGTGCTCGTCACGCTGGAGGCCGGCGACATGGCAGCCGGAGCCCGGCAGTTCGTCGAAGAGATCGCGTTGGGCCCCGGCGCATGGGACGGGCTTCCGCGCCCGCTCCAGCAGACCTTCGTCACCAATGCCGTCACCTGGATGGACGAGCAGGCGGACCCGACCTGGCAGCACATCGACGTCCAGCGCCTCGCGCGCTTCCCCGGCCCGATCCTCCTCACCCGTGGCACGGAGAGCCCGCCGCCGTTCGGCGCCGTCGTCGACCATCTGGCCGACCACCTGCCACACGCCCAGGTCCGGACGTACTCCGGCGCCGGCCACCTCCCGCACGTCTCGCACCCGGACGACTACGTCCGGACCGTCACCACGTTCCTCCAGCACCGCTAGCGAACCCCCAGAAGGCGTCATCCCCGTGTTCGAGACCTACCTCCTACCGGTCGAGGCAGCGGTCTCGCTGTTCCCGCTGGTCGCGGCTCTGATCATGGTGCCCGTCGCGATACGCGGCTACCGGCGGCGCGGACGGGCGGGCGGCTGGCCGGTACTCGTCTTCTACAGCTTCGTCTTCTACCTGACAGCCGCCTTCCTCCAGACGGTGATGCCGCTGCCCGTCGACACCGACGGGCACTGCGCGACGAGCCGCTATGCCGAGAGCCCGCAGCTCGACCCGTTCGCGTTCAGGGGCACCATCGCCACCGCCGCCGAAGGCGACCGCTCACCCGCCAACCTCCTCACCCTCACGCCGACGTGGACCACCATCCTCAACGCGGTCCTCCTCCTGCCGCTCGGCGTCTACCTGCGCTACCGCCTCCGCCAAGGCCTGATCGCCACGGTCGTACTCGCGTTCCTCACCTCCCTCTTCTTCGAGATGACCCAGTTCACCGGCCTGTGGTTCGTCTACGAGTGCCCCTACCGGCAATTCAACGTCGACGACCTGATCCTCAACACAGCCGGTGCTGGAGCCGGTTGGCTTCTCGCGGGGCCGCTCATCCGCATGCTCCCCGCCAACGACCCGCTCGCCGAACGCGACCGCTACTGGAGCCGCGTCACCCTCACCCGCCGCGCTCTCGCCTTCCTCGCCGACCTGACCGGCTGGCTCGTCGTGTGGACGCTGACCACCGGCCTGCTGGCCGTCGCCACCGACTGGACGACCGGCCGCGAGCACGCGTTCGCGATCGGCACGGCGCTCGGCGCCCTGTGGTTCTGGCTGCTCCCGCTCGCCACCGGCAGCACCCCCGGCAAGCGCGCCGTACTGCTCCGCGTAGCCCGCCCGAACGGCCGCCGCGCCGGCCCCCTCCGCCTCACCGCCCGCACCTGCCTCGTCTACGCCCCACTCGCACTCGCCTGGCTGGCCCTCGCCGATCGCACCTCCGCTCTCACCCTCCCCGACGACGCGACCCGCCTACTCCCGTACTCCGCGGCCGCACTCGCCGCCCTCGTCTGGGGCCTGGCCGTCCCGTCCATCGCCTTGGGCCGCGACCACCGCGCCTTCTACG
>NZ_VJYK02000024.1 GCF_007097205.2 Streptomyces alkaliterrae | reverse complement strand
CCCGATACCCCTGCCCCCGCCGGTGACCACCGTGACCCGCCGTGCCATCGTCCGCTCCTCTCCGCGCCGCCCGCCCGTGGCGGGTGCAAACCCCTGCCGAGCCACCGAACCTATCGATCAGGCCCCGGACGGCCGGCGCCACCCCCGCCCATTGGTCTTGACCAAGTACCGGTCGCCTTCTATCGTCACTGCCATACGCAAGGACCTTTAATAAAGAAGCCCACGTAAAGCGGCCCGACAGCCGCGGCCCCGGTGGGGCCGCCGGGCGCGTACACCGGGACAGCGGAGGCGCAGGGTGGGGACGACACAGCTGGAAGCGGCACCGGAGCCGAAGTACTGGCACCTGAAGACAACCCTGACCGAGGCGTTGGACAACGAGTTCGAGGTCGGTCAGATCCTGCCGAACGAGCGCGACCTGGCCGCCCGTTACGGCGTCGCCCGGGCCACTCTGAGGCAGGCGCTGGAGCAACTGGAGCTGGAAGGCCGCCTCCAGCGGCGGCGCGGCATCGGCACCACCGTCGCCCCGCCGCGCGTCGGCGTCGACGTCTCCCCGGCGCACGACCGCTGGCCCGGCGCGCCCGGCGACGACTGGCAGATCGACGGCTCCGAGCGCGTCGAGGTCCCGGCGGCCGTGGCCCGGCTGCTTGGCCGCGCGGTCGGCTGTCCGGCCCACCTGATCCGCCGCACCCGGCGGGCCCACGGCCAGCCCGTCGCCACCGAGGAGCTGTACCTGCCCGCCGCGCCCACTGGTGCGGAGACCGCCCGCGCGGCGCTGGGCGCCCTGCACCGACGTGAACTCCAGGGCCAGGAGCGCACGGTGGAGCTCGGCTCGGCCCGAGCCGAGGACGCCCGCCGCCTGGACCGGCTGCCCGGCTCGCCCGTGCTGCTCGTCACCACCCGCTACCTCGCGGACGACGGCCCCGCTGCCGCCTCGGTGGCGACCTACCGCGCCGACACCTGCCGCCTCACCTTCGGCGACACCGGCGCCATGGAACTGCTGGCAAGCTGAACGAGGACTCGGCCCGGCCGCCACGGCCGGGCCGCACTCGTGCCCGCCGGCCGAACCCCGAGCCCTACGGCGGCGCCGCTCACCGGCCCTCGACGCGGAACAACTGCTCCTCCACGTGGTCCAGCGCCAGCCGCAGTGCGCCCGTGGCCACCGCGGCGTCGCCCAGCATCGACAGCGCCACCCGAGGCGGGCGCAGACAGTACCGCGCGAGTTCCTCCCGCAGCGGCCCCAGCACGCCGTCCAGCCCGGCCGCCCAGCCGCCGACCACCACCAGCTCCGGGTCCAACGCGAGCACCAGGGCGGCGACATCGTGCACCAGGCGCTGGATGAATCGTTCCATCGCCTTGCCCGCCAGGTCGTCGCCCGCCCGGGCGAGCGCGAAGACCTCGGCGACGGCGGCCTCGTCCAGCGGGTGCAGCGGCTCGCCGGTGGTCGACAGCAGCCGCTCGGGGAAGGCCTCCCGGCCCAGCAGATGCAGCGCGCCGATCTCACCGGCCGCTCCGCCGAAACCGCGGTGCAACCGACCGCCGATCAACGAGCCCGCCCCCGGACTCAGTCCGGCCAGCACCATCACCACGTCGTCGCAGCCCGCCGCGACACCCTGCCAACGCTCGGCGACCACGGCCGAGTTGGCGTCGTTCTCCACCAGTACCGGGCAGCGGAACCGGCGGCGCAGCCGCTCGCCGAGCGGCAGCCCCGTCCAACCGGGCAGCGCGGTGCACAGCCGTACGCTGCCGTCGTCCCTGACGATGCCGGGCGTGCCGACGCCGACGGCCCGGAGAGTGGAGCGGGCCACCTCGCTGCGGTCGAGCAGTTCCCCGGTGGTCTCACCGACCAGTTCCAGTCGTTCCTCGGCGCCGGTGTGCTCGGAGGCGGCGCGGTCGGCCGTGCCCAGGCGGCGCCCGGCCAGGTCCGACAGCACCGCCGACACCCGGTGGGGGCCGACCTCCACCCCGAGCAGGTGCCCGGCCTCGGCCCGGAACCGGTAGCGGCGGGCCGGCCTGCCCTGCCGCCTGGTGTCGCCCACCGCGCCCGCGGACTCGGCCGCCAGACCGGCGTCCACCAGCCCCTCCACGATGCCCTCCACCGTGGGGCGGGAGAGCCCGGTGGAGCGCGCCAGGTCGCTGAGGGTCAGGGGCTCCCGCGCACCACGCAGTTCACGCAGCACAACGGCCGCGTTGATCCTGCGCAGCAGCGACGGGTCCCCGCCGATGAGCCTGCCCACCGTTTAGCGCCTCCCTGCCGGCCGGTCGTGGCCGGATCGTATCGGCTGGCCCGCCGGGGGGCGAGTGCCCGCCCGCCGAGTGCCCGCCCGGCGGGTGCCGCCGCGCTCCTCAGCCGGAAGGGTGCTCGGACACCTGCCGCAGCCTGCCGTACTCCTCGGTCAGCGCCGCGAGCGACCAGCCGGCGTTGAGCCCGCTGGGGTTGGGCAGCACCCACACTCCGGTGTCGCCGATCGTCCGGCTCTGCCGCCCGATGGTCGCCTTCGGCTCCCCGAACGCCGTCCGGTAGGCGCCGATTCCCGCCACCGCGAGCCGGCGCGGCCGGTACCGCTCCACGAGCGCGACCAGTCGGCGGCCGCCCTCCCGCAGCTCGTCGCGGGTCAGCTCGGCGGCGCTCGCGCTCGGCCGCGCCACCACGTTGGTGATGCCCAGCCCGTACTCCAGCAGCTCGAACTGCTCGTCCGGCCGCAGTTGCCGGGGGGTCAGCCCGGCCCGGTGCAGCACCGGCCAGAACCGGTTGCCGGGGCGGGCGAAGTGGTGCCCGGTCTCCGCCGACAGCAGCCCGGGATTGATGCCGCAGAACAGCACCCGCAGGTCCTCCGCGACGACGTCGGGCACTTCACCGGCGCCCGACGTCACGACGCCGCCGGTCAGAGGATCGCCCCGGGGGTGTAGCCGGCGGCCTGCGGGTGGCGCTTCACGACCTCCTCGATCCGCGCGACGACCTCGGCCACCTGGCCTGCGGCCGCGCCGGTGAACGACAGCCGGTCCGCCAGCAGCGCGTCCAGCTCGGCGCGGTCCAGCGGCAGCCGCTCGTCGGCGGCGAGCCGGTCCAGAAGCTCGTTGCGCTCGGCGCCCGCGCGCAGCGCGAGCGCCGACGCGACGGCGTGCTCCTTGATCGCCTCGTGCGCGGTCTCCCGGCCGACGCCCGCGCGCACCGACGCCATCAGCACCTTCGTCGTGGCCAGGAACGGCAGGTAGCGGTCGAGCTCCCGCTCGACCACCGCCGGGAAGGCACCGAACTCGTCGAGCACGGTCAGGAAGGTCTCGATCAGCCCGTCCAGCGCGAAGAACGCGTCCGGCAGCGCGACCCGGCGCACCACCGAGCAGGACACGTCGCCCTCGTTCCACTGGTCGCCCGCCAGCTCCCCGGTCATCGAGGCGTAGCCGCGCAGGATCACCGCGAAGCCGTTGACCCGCTCGCAGGACCGGGTGTTCATCTTGTGCGGCATCGCGGACGAGCCGACCTGGCCCTCCTTGAAGCCCTCGGTCACCAGCTCCTGGCCGGCCATCAGCCGGATCGTCTTCGCCAGCGAGGAGGGCGCGGCGGCGAGCTGCACCAGCGCCGTCACCACGTCGTAGTCCAGCGAGCGGGGGTAGACCTGGCCGACCGAGGTGAACGCGTGGCCGAAGCCGAGGTGACCGGCGATCCGCCGCTCCAGCTCGGCCAGCCGCTCCTGGTCGCCGCCGAGCAGGTCGAGCATGTCCTGCGCGGTGCCGACCGGACCCTTGATGCCGCGCAGGGGGTAGCGCTCCAGCAGCTCCTCCACCCGCCGGTGGGCGACCAGCAACTCGTCGGCGGCGGTCGCGAAGCGCTTGCCCAGCGTCGTGGCCTGGGCGGCCACGTTGTGGGAGCGGCCGGCCATCACCAGGGCGGCGTGCTCGGCCGCCAGCCGGCCGAGCCGGCCCAGCAGCGCCACGCTTCGGTCGCGCACCAGCTCGAGCGACAGCCTGATCTGCAACTGCTCGACGTTCTCGGTCAGGTCGCGGGAGGTCATGCCCTTGTGCACGTGCTCGTGCCCGGCCAGCGCGTTGAACTCCTCGATCCGCGCCTTCACGTCGTGCCGGGTGACCTTCTCCCGCTCGGCGATCGATGCCAGGTCGACGTTCTCCAGTACCCGCTCGTAGTCGGCGAGCGCCTGCTCCGGCACGTCGATGCCCAGATCGCGCTGGGCCCGGAGCACGGCCAGCCACAGCCGGCGCTCCAGCACCACCTTGTGCTCGGGGGACCACAGCTGGGCCAGCTCCGCCGAGGCGTAGCGGTTGGCGAGGACGTTCGGAATGCGCGGCTTGTCAGTCACGCCACCGGATTCTACGGGGTGTCCTCGCAGGCCAGCGGCGCCAGGTCGGGCCGCTTGGGGGCGCGTCCGTCGCCGGAGGACCGCCCGGTGAGCCGCCGCCCGATCCACGGCAGCAGATGCTGCCGGGTGAAGCGCAGGTCGGCCCTTCGGCGGCCGGCCCACGCGGTCGGCGGGGCCGGTGGCAGCGGAGTGTCCCAGTCCGCGCGCGCCGGCAGGCCGAGCCGCTGCCACACGGCCTCGGCCACCCGGCGGTGGCCCTCCGCGTTCAGGTGCAGCCGGTCGTCCGCCCACAGCCGGGGGTCGGAGAGGGCGCGCGCCCCGTACAGGTCGACCACCAGCGCGCCGTGCTCGGCGGCCAGCTTGTCGACGAAGTCGAACAGTTCCTCCATGCGGGGGCGGTAGCGCTCCAGCACCGGTCCCTGCCGCCCTGGGCTGCGCATCAGCACCAGCCGTCCGCAGGACGGTGCCAGCCGCCCCACCGCCTCCTCCAGCAGTCCGCACACCCGGCCCATGTCGCAGGACGGCCGCAGTACGTCGTTCAGGCCGCCGACCAGGGTGACGAGGTCGGCGCCCATCGCGGCGGCGACCTCGACCTGCTCGTCCACGATCTGTCCGATGAGCTTGCCCCGCACCGCGAGGTTGGCGTAGCGGAAACCCGGTGTGCGCCCGGCGAGGTCGTCGGCCAGGCGGTCGGCCCAGCCCCGGTAGCCGCCGTTCGGTAGCGCGTCCGACATGCCCTCCGTGAAGGAGTCCCCGAGTGCGACAAAACTGGCGAGGTCAGCTGTGTGATCCATGACCGGGCCATGGTATCCGGTTGCCCCGGTCAACGATCCCCGCCGTGGTGGCCGCCGATCGGCGGCCACCCGCGTTCAGCGTTCCTCGGCCGCGCCCGGGCGCCCGCCGGCGGGGGAGTGGCCCACCAGCTCCCGCAGCACGTCCTCCATCGTCACCAGGCCCGCCGGCTGGCCGTCCGCGCCGATCACCGCCGCCAGATGGGTACCGCTGCGCCGCATCGCGCCCAGCACGTCGTCCAGCGGCGTCTCCGCCCGCACCCGCGCGATCGGCCGCATCGCCGCCACCGGGAACGGTGACGAGCGGGCCTCGGCCTCCAGCGCGTCCTTCACGTGCAGATACCCCACCGCCCGGCCCGAGCCGTCGACGACCGGGAAGCGCGAGTAGCCGGAGCTGGCCGACAGCCGCTCCAACTGCTCGGGGGTCACGCCCATCCGCGCCGCCACCACCCGCGCGCCCGGCCGGACGACCTCCGACACCGGTCGGCGGCCCAGCTCCAGCGCGTCCCGCAGCCGTGCGGTGGCCCGCTCGTCCAGCAGTCCGGCGGCGCGCGAGTCGGCGACCATCCGGGCCAGCTCGTCGTCCGAGAAGACCGACTCCACCCCGCTCTTCGGCTCCACCCGCAGCAGCCTCAGCAGGGTGTTCGCGAACGCGTTCACCGTGAACACCACCGGCCGCAGTGCCCGGGTCAGCGCCGCCAGCACCGGCCCCAGCAGCAGCGCTGCGCGCTCCGGCTCGGCCAGCGCGATGTTCTTCGGCACCATCTCGCCGAACAGCATGTGCAGATACGTCGCCAGCGCGAGCGCCACCACGAAGGAGATCGTGTGGGCCAGCGCCCCGCTGACCCCCACCGCGACGAACGCCGGCTCCAGCAGATGCTCGATCGCCGGCTCCGCCACACCGCCGAGGACCAGCGTGGTGAGCGTGATGCCCAGCTGCGCGGTGGCCATCAGCGCCGACAGGTGCTCCAGCGCCCACAGGGTGCTGCGCGCCCCCCGCTCACCGGCCTCCGCGCGCGGCTCGATCTGACTGCGCCGCACCGAGATCAACGCGAACTCGGCCGCCACGAAGAACGCGTTCAGCAAGATCATCAACGCGCCGACGAACAGTTGGAGGAGGGTCATCGTCCGGGCCCCCCGTCGGCGTCGTCGTCGGCGTCCGCCGGGCTCGAGGGCGGTGCGGTCAGCCGCGCCCGGGAGACCCGGCGGCCCGCGGCGTCGACGACCTCGATCCGCCAGCCGGCCACCTCAAGCGTGTCGCCCTCGACGGGGATGCGCCCCAGCTCGGTGGCGACCAGCCCGGCCAGCGTCTCGTACGGGCCCTCCGGCGCCCGCAGCCCGATCGCCTCCAACTGGTCGGTGCGGGTCGCGCCGTCCGCGTCGAACAGTTCGTGACCTTCCTCGTCCGCGCCCAGTGGCGCCAGATAGGGGGCCTCCTGCGGGTCGTGCTCGTCCCGGACGTCGCCGACGACCTCCTCGACGATGTCCTCCAGGGTCACCACCCCGGCCGTGCCGCCGTACTCGTCGATCACCACGGCCA
Source organism: Streptomyces alkaliterrae (assembly GCF_007097205.2). GTDB lineage: Bacteria > Actinomycetota > Actinomycetes > Streptomycetales > Streptomycetaceae > Streptomyces > Streptomyces alkaliterrae. The sequence continues at coordinate 23,057 of NZ_VJYK02000024.1, read as the reverse complement.
GACTGCGGGCCTCCGACAGCCGGTCGAGCAGCCGGTCCACGGTCAGCGACTCGGGCACCAGCAGCGGCTCGCGCAGCAGCTCCAGCACGTTCTGCCGGGGGCGCAGCTCGGCGGGCACGGCCAGCACGTCCTTGATGTGCACCACACCGACAACCGTGTCCAGGCTCTCCCGGTACACCGGGAAGCGGGACAGACCGGTCGCCCGCGTCGCGTTGGCCACGTCCTCGGCGCTGGCCTGCACCTCCAGGGCGGTCACCTGGACCCTCGGCGTCATCACGTTCTCCGCCGTCAGCTCCGACAGGTGCAGCGTGCGGACGAAGAGCTCGGCCGAGTCCGCCTCCAGTACGCCCTCGCGTGCCGAGTGCCGGGCCAGGGCCACCAGTTCCTGCGGGGAGCGCGCGGACGCCAGCTCCTCCGTCGGCTCCAGACCCATCCTGCGCACGGTGCGGTTGGCGGTGTTGTTGAGATGGCGGATCAGCGGCCGGAACGCCGTGGCGAACAGCCGCTGCGGGGTGGCGATGCGCCGGGCGACGGGCAGCGGCGAGGAGATCGCCCAGTTCTTCGGCACCAGCTCGCCGACCACCATCAGCACCACCGTGGAGATCAGCACTCCCAGGACCAGCGCCGTCGAGGTGGCCGCCCGCTCCGGCAGACCGAACGCGCCGAGCGGCCCGGACAGCAGGGCCGCGATCGAGGACTCGGCGAGCATGCCGATCAGCAGCCCGGTGACGGTGATGCCCAGCTGCGCGGCCGAGAGCTGGAAGGTGAGCGACCGTACGGCCTTCAGCGCGCTCGCGGCGCCCGGCTGACGTTCCCGTACCGCCTGCTCGAGCGTGCTGCGCTCCACCGTGGTCAGGGAGAACTCCGCGGCGACGAAGACCCCGCAGGCCAATGTCAGCAGCAGCGCCACCGTCAGCAGCACCAGCTCCAGCACGGGGTCACCTCCCCGGTGGCCGGCGGGCCGACGAGGGCGGCGGGTCCGGCGGGGGCGCGGCGACCGGTGTCACATCCGGTCCGGCCGGGCCCGGGGGTGGAGCATGGCGGTGCGGTGGTTCTGGGACTGGGAGGCTCGCCCATGGACGGACGCCGACCCCTTTCGATGTTCCGTGGGACTGTGTTCCCACAGCGTACGGGAGCGCGAGCCGGGGCGCGCCGACGAAGACGGCGCGCCGGGGGCTCACAACGGTTTCACCCAGCGACTCCACCGCGCCTCACGCCGGTAACCGGACGCCTCCCAGGCGCGGTGGGCCGGTGCGTTGTCATCCAGCACCATGGCGTCGCCGCGCCGCCCGCCCAACGCGGCAAAGCGTTTCTCGGCCGCCGCGAGCAGCGCCCGCGCGACACCCCGCCGGCGGTGCGCCGGATGCACGGCCAGCCGGTACAGATGGCAGCGCCAACCGTCGAACCCGGCGATCACCGTCCCCACCAGCTCGCCGTCCCACTCGGCCAGCAACAGCGCCTCGGGGTCCCTGCCGACAAGCCGCGCCACCCCGTCCTGATCGTCGCTGATACTCGTCCCCTCGGCGGCGTCGCGCCAGAACCGCAGCACGGTGTCGATGTCGGAGCGGGTCGCGCAGCGGATGTGTGGATCACTCATGGAAGGAGCCAAGCAGAGCCTCCACCTGCCTGGCGACCGATTTCCACCCCGGCGGGACCGTGACGGTCACCCCGTCGGCCGTCGTGGGAGGCAGGGGCGGAAGACGCCGAGCCGGGCGCAGCCGACGCCGGAGGAGAAGTGCACAACCGGCTCGTCGGACGGTGGGGGCAGACCGGCCGCCACGGTCAGGGTCTCCTCCAGCGTCTCCACCGTCGCCCGACGCAGCGTCCAGGGCTCGTGGTGGACGGGAACCCGCCAGCACACGCCGAGGCGGCGGCTGTACGCCCGCCAGCGCCCGGTCAGCCACACGTCCCGGGCGGACGGCGTGATCGGCGCACCGGGCCGAACCGTCAGCCGATACCAGGGGAAGCCGCCCGACCGAGCCCCTGTGTACCGGACGCGGTCCCCGCCACGGGTGACCTGGAGACGACCCAACCGGTATGGCACCCCCAGCGCCCGCGCCGCCAGCATCGGCCGCCACGTCACCTCGAGCGAGAAGAACCAGAGCCCGTCCCGACCGTCCGGGCCGCGCACATAGGTCCGGAGATTGGTCTCCGGGAACGTCGCGAGCCCCGGCAGCCGGGCCCGCGCACCGGGGCCGCGTGCCCCGGCCATCACAAACGGCGTCAGGCTCACCCAGGCAGCGCCCTCGTACCGCTGCACGGTCAGGCCACGGGGCAGGAGCTCCTGGACCCGCCCGGGAGGGTAGGGCCAGTGCAGGAAGGTCTGGGTCGTCCAGGTGGCCCGCAGCACCGGGAACCGCACCCCCTGCTCCGGTGCGATCGCCACCACGCCGCCCCGGGTTTCCCGGCAAACGCCCGGCAAACGCAAACGCCCGGCAAACGTAAACGCCCGGCAAACGCGGAGGCCCGGCAAACCACGCCGTCGGGGCGCGGTCACTCGTGGGCGATCGCGTCAAGCACGTTCATCCGGGAGGCACGCAGCGCCGGCAGCACGGCGGCCGTCAGACCGACCACCAGGGAACCCACCGCCACGGCGGCCACCGTCCACCACGGCACCGCCAGGACCGTCAGCCCCTCCAGCGCCAGCAGCCGGTGCAGCGCCAGCCCCCACACCGCGCCCAGCGCCAGACCCAGCACCGCCCCGAAGAGGCAGATCACCACCGACTCCAGGCGCACCATGCGCCGCAGCTGCCGCCGCGACATGCCCACCGCGCGCAGCATGCCCAGCTCCCTGGTCCGCTCGATCACCGAAAGCGCCAGGGTGTTCACTACTCCGAGCACCGCGATCACCACCGCGAGCCCCAGCAGTGCGTAGACCAGGTACAGCAGCACCGCCACCTGGTCGCGCACCAGCTGCTTGTAGTCGGCGTGGTCGCGCACCTGCACCTGTGGCAGGTCCGCTAGGGCCCGCTCCAGCCGCTCCCGCAGGACCGGTGGACCGGTGCCGTCGGCGGCGTTCACCAGCAGCACCGCGTCCTGCCCCGCGACCTGGTGGCGCTCCAGCGTCGGCAGCCCGAGGAACGCGCCGACGTCCCCGCCCGGCGCCGGACTGCCGCTCTCCACCAACGCCCCGACGCGCAGCTCGGCCGTCCGCCCGCCGACGAAGCCCGCCTCCAGAGTCGAGCCGACTTCCAGACCGTGCCGCGCGGCGAACCGCCGGTCGAGCGCCAACCGGTCGGCGCCCACCGCCCCGGCGGTGTCGCCCGCCGCGTACTCGACCCGGGCGACCTCGTCCAACTCGGGGTCCACGGCCGCGCCGATCGTGCGGTGCGTCGAGCCGTCCGGCAGGGCCAGCCGCAGCGGCACAAAGCGCTCCCGGACGACCACGCCCACACCCTCCACGGCGCCCACCCGCCGGGCGACCTCCGAGGTGAAGGGGCGGAAGCTCTCGTTCTGGACGACAAAGTCCGCGCCGAGGGTGCGGTCCACCTCCCGGTCGAAGGACGCGGTGATCGAGGCGCCGCCGATGGACAACCCGGTGACCAGCGCCAGACCGACCATCAGCGCCGAGGCGGTGGCGCCCGTGCGGCGCGGATTGCGCAGTGCGTTGCGCCGGGCCAGCACGGCGACCGGCCCGAACGCCCGCGGCATACCGAGCCCCAGCACCCGCACCACCGGCCGCACCAGAGCCGGGCCCGCCAGCACGGCGGCCAGCAGCGTGAGCGCCACACCCACCGCGAGCCACATCCCCGCTCGCCCGGCCGACTCGGCGCGGGCCAGCAGCACCAGCGCCCCCGCCCCCGCGACGGCCACCACCGCGCCGAGCGCCGCGCGCAGCCGCAGCGGCCGCCCCACCGCGCTGACCTCGGTGTCCGCCAGCGCGGCCACCGGCGGTACCCGGCCCGCGCGCCGCGCCGGCAGAGCCGCCGCCACCAACGTGACGCCCACCCCGACCGCGTACGCCGCCACCGGCACCACCGGCTCGATCCGGATGTCCGCCGGGTCCAGGTACATGCCGAGCAGGCCCATCAGCCGGACCAGCGCGTGCGCCAGCCCGACCCCGGCCAGCAGCCCCAGGCTCGCCCCCACGACGCCCAGCAGCAGTGCCTCGACCAGCACCGACCGGCGCACCTGCCGGCGTTCGGCGCCGAGTGCCCGCAGCAGCCCGAGCTCCCTCGTGCGCTGCGCGACGAGCATCGCGAAGGTGTTGATGATCAGGAAGACGCCGACAAGTACCGCCACCCCGGCGAAGCCGAGCATCACCCAGCGGATGACGCCCAGCACGGTGCCCAGCTCCTCGGCGGCCGACTCGCTCTGCTGCTCGGCCGTCCGGTAGGTGTAGCCCTCACCCAAGGCGGCGGCCACCCGGTCCCGCAGTACCGGGTGCGGCACACCCTCGGCGGCGGTCACCGCGATCGAGGTGGCCCGCTCGGCGTCGCCCAGCAGAAGGCGAGCGGCGACGTCAGGGTCCACGAAGACCAGCGTCGCGCCGGGGTTGGTGGTGGTGAACGCCGCCAGGCCGACCACCTCGACCTCCGTCGTGGCCGGCTCGGCGACGATCCGCAGCCGGTCGCCGACCGACACGTCGTGCCGTTCGGCGCTGTCCCGGTCCAGCAGCGCCTCGCGGTCGCCGCGTGCCGGCCGGCCCTCGGCGAGCTCCACCACCCGGCGCGGCTCCGGGTACCAGCCGGTGGCGATTGTCGGCGCGCCCGTGCTGGAGCCGATCCGCCGCCCGTCGTCACCGACCACGGTGACGTTCTGTACCCGTACCTCCGGCCGGGCGTCCGCGACGCCCTCGACCTCGGCGGCAGGCGCGGCGAGGGCGGCCGGCAGCGTGGGCTGCGCCCCCGAGAGCGTCTGGTCGCGGCCCTCGGGGGCGTCCCGCGGCAGTACGGTCACATCGGCCGCGCTCGCCGCGAACAGCCGGTCGAAGGTGTGGCGGACGGTGTCGGAGAAGATGACGCTGCCGACGACGAAGGCGACCGAGAGCAGGACGGCGAGCGCGGACAGCAGCAGCCGGCCCCGGTGGGCGGCGAGTGAACGCAGCGTGGCGCGCAGCACGCGGTCAGCTTCCCCTCGGGACGTCCAGCCGCTTCATGCGTTCCAGGACGACCTCGGCGGTCGGGTCCTCCAGCTCGTCCACCAGGCGGCCGTCGGCGAGGAAGAGTACGTGGTCGGCGTGGGCGGCGGCGGCCGGGTCGTGGGTGACCATCGCGACGGTCTGGTCCAGCCGGTCCACCGCCACCCGCAGCTGCCGCAGTACCTCCAGGCCGGAGCGCGAGTCGAGATTGCCGGTCGGCTCGTCAGCGAAGATCAGTTCAGGTCGGGACGCCAACGCCCGGGCGCACGCCACCCGTTGCTGCTGTCCGCCGGACAGCTGGGCGGGCCGGTGACGGAGCCGGTCGCCGAGGCCGAGCGTGGTGATCACCTCGTCCACCCACGCCCGGTCGGGCCGGCGACCGGCGATGTCCATGGGCAGGGTGATGTTCTCCCCGGCGGTGAGGGTGGGCAACAGGTTGAAGGACTGGAAGACGAAGCCCACCCGGTCGCGGCGCAGCCGGGTCAGCTCGCGGTCGCCGAGCGAGGTGATCTCGCTGTCGCCGAGCCAGACCCGCCCGGAGGTGACCGAGTCCAGCCCCGCCAGACAGTGCATGAGGGTGGACTTGCCGGAGCCCGAGGGGCCCATCACGGCGGTGAAGCGTCCGGCGTTGATGTCCACGTCCACGGCGTCGAGCGCGGTGACGGCCACCTCCGAGTCGCCGCCGTACCGCTTGGTGAGCAGCCGGGCCCGGGCGGCCGGTCGTTCGTCGGCCGACGGCTGCGGCTGCGCTGCGGTGGTCATCGTCGTCCTCCCCGCTCCGGCGAGTGGGCCGGCTCTTCGTCCGGTGCTGTCTCGACCGTACGGCCTCGCAGCCGCGCACGCCGGGACCTTGCTCGAGCTAGCGGGTCGGCGCTAGTATGTGTTATGGCCAAGACACAGCTGAACGTGCGGGTGGAGGAGTCCACCGCCGACACCGCGCGGCAGCAGGCGCGCCGCCGCGGAGTGAGCGTCAACCGCTACATCGAGGAACTGGTCCTGCGGGACGCCGGCGAGGCGGGTCACTCCTTCGTGGAGTCCGCCGCCGACTTCATGAAGCAGTACGAGGCGGTCTTCGCCGAGGAGTTCGCGCAGGAGTTCACCGGGGAGGTCGTCGGGGAGTCCGGCGAGGACCGCCCGTTGGAGACCGCCGACTCCGGCTCCGGTGAGCGCAAGGGCCACACCGGCCGGTGAGTCTGCGGATCGACCTCGCCTGGCTGCTCATGGTCGCGGAGGAGAAGATCCCCGGCGACCCGGCCATCACCGACTACGGCGCGCTGATCGCCGCCGTCAGCCGGCACGACGCCGCCGTCTTCGGCCGCCCCGTCTACCGGGAACCGGCCGAGCGGGCCGCCGCCCTCCTCCAACAGCTCCTGCACATCCCGGCGTTGGAGCGGTCGAACGCGATGTTCGCCACCGCCGTCGCATACGGCTACCTGATCGCGGCGGGGGAGAAGGTCGCCACGTCCCCGGAGAAGGTCCGCGACCTGGCCCGACTCGTCAAGGAAGGCCGCGCCGAACTCGTCGACATCGCGGCCGAACTGCGCACCTGGACGCTCTGACGGGCCGCTCACTCCACGGGGACGTACGGCTCACCCGCCGGGCCGGCGGCCCCAGGTACCGCCCAGCTCCGGCGCCAGCCACGCGGGCGCCGACGCCGTGAACCGCGACGCCTGGAACCCCCCGGCCCCGCCCGGGACCACACCCAGCAGCGGGGCACCGGCGACCACCGGCAGATCGTCGAGATTGCAGCGCTCGGCCAGCCCCGGCTCGGACGGCCAACTCCCCACCACCAGCCCACGGCAGGCCAACCCGCGCGAGGCCAGCGCCTCCGCCGTCAGCGCCGTCGTGTTCAGCGTGCCGAGCCCGGCGGCGACCGCCAGCAGCACCGGCGCGTCGAGCAGCCCGGCCACGTCGGCGAGGGTCGAGGCCTGCTCGTCGAGCCGGACGAGCAGCCCGCCCGCGCCCTCCACCAGCACCAGGTCGTGACCGGCGGCCAGCTCCCGCGCCGCCGACACCGGGGGCAACCCCGCCCGCGCCGCCGCCGTCGCCGGAGCCAGCGGCTCCGGATAGCGGCCGAGCTCCCGGCCCGTCACCGCCCCGCCGACCAGCCGCCCGACCTCCGCGACATCGCCGGCCTCGCCCTCCGCGACACCGGTCTGCGCGGGCTTGAGCACCGCGACCGTACGGCCGGCACGCAGCGCGCAGGCCGCCACGGCAGCCGTGACGACCGTCTTGCCGACCTCCGTACCGGTACCGGACACCACCAGGATCTCGCCCAACAACCTCACCCCTCGCGCGCGGCGGCGCACACCGCCGCGCCGATCCGCGCCAGATCCGCGTCGTCGGTGACGTACGGCGGCATCGTGTAGATCAGATCGCGGAACGGGCGCAGCCACACGCCCTCGCGGGCGGCAGCCCGCGTCGCGGCGGCCATGTCGATCTCCCGGTCGAGCTGCACCACACCGATCGCGCCGAGCACCCGCACGTCCCGCACGCCCGGCAGCTCGGCCGCCGGTGCGAGGTGCGCACGCAGCCCGCGCTCGATCCGCCGTACCTCAGCCGCCCAGTCCCGGCCGGTCAGCAGCTCCACGGAGGCCAGCGCCACCGCCGCCGCCAGCGGATTGCCCATGAACGTCGGGCCGTGCGCCAGTACCGGCACCTCGCCACGCGAGATGCCCTCCGCCACCCGAGGAGTGCACAACGTCGCGGCCATCGTCAGATAACCGCCGGTCAGCGCCTTGCCGAGGCACAGCACGTCGGGGGTGACCCCGGCGTGGTCGGCGGCGAACAGCCGGCCGGTCCGGCCGAAGCCGGTGGCGATCTCGTCGAACACCAGCAGCACGCCGTACTCGTCGCACGCCTCCCGCAGCACCCGCAGATAAGCGGGGGAGTGGAAGCGCATGCCGCCGGCGCCCTGCACCACCGGCTCCACGATCACCGCGGCCAGCTCGTCCGCGTGCTCCCGCACCAGCCGCCGCAGCCCGACGGCGTACGACTCGTCCAGCGGCGCGTCGAACCCCGCCGGCGGCACGGGAGCGAAGACCTGCTCGGCCAGCACCCCCGACCACAGCCGGTGCATCCCGCCCTCCGGGTCGCACACGGACATCGGCTGCCAGGTGTCGCCGTGGTAGCCGCCACGCCAGGTCAGCAGCCGGCGCTTCGCGGGCCGGCCCAGCGAACGCCAGTACTGGAGGCACATCTTCAACGCCACCTCCACCGACACCGAGCCCGAGTCGGCCAGGAACACGTGCTCCAGATCGCCCGGGGTCAGCTCCACCAGCCGCCGGGCGAGCCGGACGGCGGGCTCGTGGGTGAGCCCGCCGAACATCACATGGCTCATCCGCCCCAGCTGCGCGCCTGCCGCCTCGTTCAGCACCGGGTGGTTGTAGCCGTGCACCGCCGACCACCACGAGGACATGCCGTCGACCAGCTCCGCCCGGCCCTCGACCGGCTCCGCCAGCCGCAGCCGCACACCGGAGGCCGACTCCACTACCAGCGGCGTCTGCCGACCGGGCATCGGCCCGTAGGGATGCCACACATGGCGGCGGTCCAGCTCCAGCAGCTCCGCGGTGGAGAGCGGGTCAGGCATTCGGCGGGACCTCCGTGCCGGGGCCGCGCCGCCGGACGGTCACCAGCTCGGACCGCTGCCGGGGTGTACCCGACGCGCCCTCCTCGGCCTCGACGTCCCGCGCCTCGACGCTCCCGCCCTCGTCGCCGGCCGCGGCCATCTTGTCGCCGCCGTCGCCGCCGTCGCCGCACGGTCCGCAGCCGCCTCCGCCGCAGCCGGCGGACGCCACGTCCGCCCGGTGCGTCGGCAGCGTCGTCTCGCCCGCGCCCTCGACCTCGAAGCCGGCGTCCGCGATCATGTCGAGGTCGGCCTGTCCGGCCTGGCCCTCGCTGGTCAGGTAGTCGCCGAGGAAGATCGAGTTGGCCAGGTGCAGCGCCAACGGCTGCATCGAACGCAGCTGCACCTCGCGGCCGCCGGCCAGCCGCACCTCCACGTCCGGGCAGACGAACCGCACCATCGCCAGGATGCGCAGCGCCCCCTGCGGCGTGAGGTTCCACTCCGCGGCCAGCGGCGTGCCCTCGAAGGGGATCAGGAAGTTCACCGGCACCGAGTCCGGGTCCAGCGCACGCAGCGCGAAGACCACGTCGACCAGGTCCTCGTCGCTCTCGCCCATACCGGCGATCAGACCCGAGCAGGCCGACAGACCGGCCGCCTGGGCCTGCTGCACGGTGGAAACGCGATCCGCGTACTCGTGTGTGGTGCAGATGTCGCCGTACGTCGCCTCGGAGGTGTTCAGGTTGTGGTTGTAGGCGTCCGCGCCGGCGTCCCGCAGCCTGGCCGCCTGGCCGTCGGAGAGCAGGCCGAGGCACGCGCACACCTCGACGTCCGCGTGCTGCTCCTTGATCGCCGAGATCGTCTGCGACACCCGGTCCACGTCACGGTCCGTGGGCCCGCGCCCACTGGCCACCAGACACACCCGCTTGGCGCCGCCGGCAACCCCGGCGCCGGCCGCGGCCGCCGCCTGCTCCGGCTTCAGCCAGGTGTACTTGAGGATGTCCGCCTTGGACCCCAGCCGCTGCGAACAGTAGGAGCAGTCCTCCGGGCACAGGCCGGACTTCAGGTTGACCAGGTAGTTGAGCTTGACTCGCCGCCCGAACCACTTGCGGCGCACCTTGCCGGCCGCGGCCACCACGTCGAGCAGATCGTCATCGGAGGTCGACAGAACGGCCAGCGCTTCCTCGCGCGTCGGCAGCTCGCGCCGCAGCCCCTTGTCCACCAGCGTCTTCAGCAGGTCCATGGCCCTAGATCCTCGCCTACCGCACAGCGTGCGGCCAAGGAGAGAAGCGACAAGATGCCCTCCGGGAGGTGTGTGTATCGCCACACCGACCGCCGCGGGCACGGGCACTAGGTTCTATGGGGACCCGACAGATCAGCGAGGGGCGGCCATGTCCACCACACCGTTCGGCTGGCTCGCCGAAGCCCGCGAGAACCGCCGGAGCGCCGGACTCCAGCGGCGCCTGCGCCCCAGAAGCGCCGACACGGAGCTTCTCCAGCTCGCCGGCAACGACTACCTCGGTCTCACCCGGCACCCCGCCGTCACGGCCGCCGCCGCGGACGCCGTCCACCGCTGGGGCGCCGGAGCCACCGGCTCCCGCCTGGTGACCGGCTCGACCGACCTGCACGCCGAGCTGGAGGCCGAGCTGGCGGGCTTCTGCGGCTTCGAGGCCGCGCTCGTCTTCTCCTCCGGCTACGCCGCCAACCTCGCGGCCGTCACCGCGCTCACCGGCCCGGACGCGCTGATCGTCTCCGACGCCGCCAACCACGCCTCGCTGATCGACGGCTGCCGACTCTCCCGCGCGACCACCCGGGTGGCCCCGCACGCCGACCCGGAGGCGGTGGCCAAGCTGCTCGCCGGCCACGACGGCCGGGCGCTTGTCGTCTCCGACTCGGTCTTCTCCGTCGACGGGGACGCCGCGCCGCTGACCGAGCTGGCCGACGTCTGCCGCGAGGCCGGCGCCGGGCTGCTGCTCGACGACGCGCACGGCCTCGGCGTGCTGGGCGACGGCGGGCGCGGCGCGGCCTGGGCGGCCGGCCTGGCGGGCCGGGAGGGCACCGTCGTGACGCTCACGCTCTCCAAGTCACTCGGCAGCCAGGGCGGTGCCGTCCTCGGCCCGGCCGCGGTCATCGACCACCTCCTGAACGCCGCGCGCACCTTCATCTTCGACACCGGCCTCAGCCCGGCGGCGGCCGCCGCCGCGCTGGCCGCCGTCCGGTTGCTGCGCGAGCGCCCCGACCTGCCCGAGCGGGCCCGGGCGGTCGCCCGCGGCCTGCACAGCGGTCTGACCGCCGCCGGCCTGTCGGCGGTCAGACCGGACGCGGCCGTCGTCTCCGTCCGCGCGCCCTCCCCGCAGGATGCGGTCGCCTGGGCCGAGCGCTGCCGGACGCGCGGACTGCACGTGGGCTGCTTCCGCCCGCCCTCCGTGCCCGACGGTGTCTCCAGACTGCGCCTCACCGCCCGGGCCGACGTGTCCGACGACACCCTCGACCGCGCCGTCCGCACGATCGTCGAGACCGCCCCGGCAGGCGCCTGAACGGCCGCCGCCCGAGAACCGCGCGCCGCCGCACGGCAGGCCCCGGACACCGGTCAACAGGCCCGTATGACCGGACGTTTCCCACAACCCCGTCAAATACGCTCTGTCGTCGCACAGTTCACCGCTTCGAGCGACAGAGGGGGCAACATCGGCCGCAGTCGGCTCGATCTCCACCGCGACAGTGGCACTCTGACGGAATCAGCCAGCCGCGGACGCGCCGCCCCCACATCCACGCGTCAGGGCGCCCGGGACGCGGTGGGAAGGATCAAGGCGTCATGGCCGATCACCAGGAAGCGTCCGTCAGCCTACCGAGCACACCCGCATCGGTCGGCAGCGCGCGCAGATACGTTTCTGAAACCCTTGCCCAGTGGGGCCTCCCGGCGGACAGCGCGCTCGGCGACGCCGTCGCGCTCATCGTCTCCGAACTGGCCACCAACGCCGTACTGCACACCAGGGGCCAGTCACCGGAGTTCACCCTCCGGCTCCTGCTGGAACGGCAGGAGACACTGCGCGTGGGGGTGACCGACAGCCACCACCGGCTGCCCAGGCGGCTGCCGGCCGCCGTGCAGCAGGACAACGGCCGCGGGCTGGCCATCATCAGGGCGCTGACCGCCGAGTTCGGCGGTGCCCTCACCGTCGTACCGGCAGGCGGCGGCAAGACCGTCTGGATCTCCCTGGGCTGGCCCGACCCGCTCGCCCTCGCCGCCTCCCACTGACCGCGCGTCCGCCGAACCCTGACCGCGCGTCCGCCGAACCCGCTCACGGTCCGTCGTCGAGCCCCCGGTCCGTCGAGCTCCCCTGCGGCAGCACCAGCCGGTCCAACCGCCGCTCGGCTCCCAGCACCCCGAGGGCGCGCCCGAGGACACGACCGTGCAGTTCCCGCTCCCCGCGCTCGTGCATGGCGGCCAGCGCGTCCCGCAGGGCGGCCGCCTGGGTCACCAGCGCCTGCGCCGCCTGCAGCGCGCCGAGCGTGTCACCGCCCCGGGCGGGATTGATCCGGCCGAGCCGGTCCAGCGCGGCGAGGTAGCCGTCGACCAGCTCGCCCTCCGCGCGGGTCAGCGCGGGCAGCGGCGGGAGTTCGGGAAGCATCCGCTCACCTCCGCCCTTCCGGTCCCGGCGCCATCGGGCGCTCGGTGACCAGCGAGTCGACCAGCCCGTAGTCGAGAGCCGCCGCCGCGTCCAGCACCCGCGCCCGGTCGAGGTCGGCGGCCACCCGCCCCCGGTCCTGTCCGGTGAGCTCGGCCAGCAGGTCCGTCATCACGGCGCGCTGTCGCAGCGCCTCCGCCGCCCGCACCGCCACGTCCGCCGGCCGGCCCTCGAACGGATCGGCGAGTGTCGGCTGACGCAGCACGATCCGCGAGTGCGTCAACGCCAGCCGACGCCCCGGGGTGCCGGCCGCCAGCAGCACCGCCGCCTCCGGTCCGACCTGCCCCACACAGACCGTCTCCACCTCGCTCCGCAGCTGGCGGATGGTGTCGTGGACGGCGGCCATGGCCTGGAAGCAGCCGCCCGGCGAGTTGAGGTACAGCGACAGGCCAGGCCCGTCCGCGTCGCCGTCCAGCACGAGGAGTTGCGCGACCACCTCGCCGGCACTGCGCTCGTCCAGTGGTCCGCCGAGCACCACCACCCGGGCGTCCAGCAGCCGCGAGTACGGATCGGTCGTCCGCGCGCCGCGCTCGGTCCGGTGCGTGAACTCGGGCAGAACGTGTCGACCGGCGGAGCCCGGCGGTGCTGACGGCGTCGACATGGCAGACCTCTCCTTCGGAAGACGCGGCGAGCCCGCGCCAGACTGTTAAGTCTGTAAGAAATGTACAGTACGTACGAGTGGGTATGCTGGGGGTATGGCATACGAGATTCCGGTGACGCAGGCGCGCGCGGAGCTGGCGGATCTGATCAACCGCGTGGTCTACGGCGGGGAGCGGGTCGTGGTCACCCGTCATGGCAAGCCGCTGGTCGCCCTGGTGTCCGCCGCCGACCTCGACGCCCTGGAAAGCGCCGCCGCACCACCCGTCGAGGTGGTGCGAACGGTCTCGGGTACCGGTACGAGCAGCACGCTCGACGACCGCGGCAGATACGACGTCGCCGCCCGCCACGGCGACCACCACTGAGACGCGCCCGGCCCGCCGGGAGCGGAGACCTCAGGCGTCGAGCTTCCGCTGCCGACGCCACCGCCCGAAGCGCGACGGGCGTCGCCGAACCGGCGCGACGTCCGCGCCGCGCTCCTCCGCCGCCAGACGGGCCTGCTCCTCCTTGGCCTGCGGCGCGTACACGTCCACGTACTCCTGGCCGGACAGTCGGAGGATCTCGTACATGATCTCGTCGGTCACCGCGCGCAGCACCGCGCGGTCCGACTCCAGGCCGGCGAACCGGGAGAAGTCCATCGGCTCGCCGAAACGAATCGTCACCCGGCCCAGCCGGGGCACCACCCGCCCCGGCGGCTGGAGTTCGAACGTACCGACCATCGCGCAGGGCACCACCTTCACCCCGGCGCCCAGGGCCATCGCCGCCACGCCCACCCGGCCCTTGTAGAGCCGTCCGTCGTGGGAGCGGGTGCCCTCCGGGTAGATCCCCAGCAGCTCCCCGCGCGCCAGTACGGCCAGCCCCTCCCGCAGCGCCGCCTGCCCCGCGCCGCCGGAACGGTCCACCGGGATCTGACCGACGCTCCGGAAGAACGCCGCGGTCAGCCGGCCCTTGATCCCGGGACCGTTGAAGTACTCCATCTTCGCGAGGAAGGTGATGCGCCGTCGCAGGATCGCCGGCATCAGGAAATGGTCGGAGAACGACAGGTGGTTGCCGGCCACGATGGCCGCGCCCTCGGCCGGCACGTGTTCAAGCCCCTCGATGCGCGGGCGGAACAGCAGCCTCAGCAGCGGCCCCAGCAACACGTACTTGAGCACGTAGTAGAACAACGGGTCAGTCTCCCCACTCCGCCGCACCGGACAGCTGTGCGTTGACGGGACATCAGGACGTGTGCCCATGCTGACATCCCCGCGCGCCCACCGCCACGAAACGCCGACCGCCCGTCACCGGCGGAGAACGCCGGCCACGGGCGGCCAGGGGAGAGCGGGACAGCGACGGATCAGACCGCCGGAGCCGGGAACGTCGGGTACTCGACCCCGGAGACGTGCTGGACGACCCGGACGACCTGGCAGGAGTAGCCGAACTCGTTGTCGTACCAGAGGTACAGGATGGCGTTGTCCCCGTCGACCTTCGTGGCGCCCGCGTCGACGATCGAGGCGTGGCGCGAGCCGATGAAGTCGCTGGAGACCGCGTCGGGCGCGCTGATGAAGTCGATCTGACGCTTCAGCGGCGAGGTCAGCGACACGTTCCGCAGGTAGTCCAGGACGTCCTCCCGGCTGGTCTCCCGGCCGAGCTGGAGGCTGAGGATCGCGATCGAGACGTCCGGCACCGGGACGCGGATGGAGCTGCCGGTGATGGGCGCCTTCAGCTCCGGCAGCGCCTTGGCGACGGCGGAGGCGGCACCGGTCTCGGTGATGACCATGTTGAGCGCCGCCGAACGGCCGCGCCGGTCGGAGTTGTGGTAGTTGTCCAGCAAGTTCTGGTCGTTGGTGAACGAGTGGACGGTCTCCACGTGGCCGCGCCGCACACCGTACTCGTCCGCCATCGCCTTCAGAGGCGGCACGATCGCGTTGGTGGTGCAGGAGGCGCAGGAGAGGATCTGCTCGTCCGGCTTGATCGTGTCGTGGTTGACGCCGTGGACGATGTTGGGGATGTCGCCCTTGCCGGGGGCGGTCAGCACGACCTTGTGGATGCCCGGGCGCAGGTGCTTCGACAGGCCCTCGCGGTCCCGCCACCGGCCGGTGTTGTCGATGAGGATGGCGTCCTTGATGCCGTACTCGGTGTAGTCGACCGTCGTCGGGTCGTCGGAGTAGATGACCCGGATCTCGTTGCCGTTGGCGATGATCTTGCTGTTCGCCTCGTCGACCGTGATCGTGCCCTGGAACTGACCGTGGATCGAGTCGCGGCGCAGCAGCGAGGCCCGCTTGACGATGTCCTGGCCCGAGCCGCGGCGCACCACGATGGCCCGCAGCCGCAGACCGTTGCCGGAACCGGCCTTCTCGATCAGCAGCCGGGCGAGCAGCCGACCGATGCGGCCGAAGCCGTAGAGCACGACGTCGCGCGACTCACGACGGTCGATCTTGTTCTCCCCGGTGGCTCCGGCGACCGCCTCGGCGGTGAACTCCTCCACCGACAGGCCGCGATCATCACCGCGGTAGGTCGCGGCCAGCATGCCGATGTCGATCTGGGAGGGCCCCAGGTCAAGAGTGGTGAGAGCCTGCAGGAAGGGAAGCGTCTCGGTGACCGAGAGCTCCTCGCCGGCGATCTGACGGGCGAACCGGTGGGTCTTGAGAATGCTGACCACCGACTTGTTCACCAGGGAGCGGCTGTGCAGCAGGACGGTGACGTCCCGCTCCCTCTGCAGCTTCCCGATCATCGGGATCATCGACTCCGCGATCTTCTCGCGGTTCTTCCAGTCAGTGAACGAGTCCTCGTTGACAGTCACAAGTTTATCTTTCGAGCTAGGCGGTGCTCATATGTTAACCGCACGCTCCGATCGTCCGATGAGCGGGCCACTGCTCATCGGACCACCCCCCGCCGCACCGCCGTCTCCCCAGCTCAGAGCGGTAGGGCGGCCACCGCGCGGGAGACCGTCGTCAGTCACGCCCCGCCTCGGCGAGCACAAACCAGACCGGCCCGACGGCGAACGGCAGCGGGGAGCCGTCGGGAGAGGAGAAGCGCGTGCCCACCGATGCGGTCGGCCGCTCCCAACGCGCCTCGAAGGCCCGGCCGTCACGCAACACCAGCGCGTCACCCGTCCCGACCGTCTCGGTGTACGGGGTCACGTTTCCACCCCGGTCCCGGAAGTCCGACCCCCGCACGGTGACGTACTGCACTACCACCGTCGCCGCCGACAGTCGCACCCCCGCCGTACCGACCGCCGGCTCGCCGTCGAAGGAGACCAGCCACCGGCCCTCACCGCTGGACCACTCGAACCCGAAGGAGGCCGCCGGGAACCGCACCGTGTGCCGCTCCCGCGCCTCACCGCCGGTCGGCCGCCGCTTGTCGAAGACCAGCCCGATGTCGGCGGCCGTACTCGCCTGCGGCGCGGCCGCCAGCACCGCCGACGGGCGCAGGTACAGGTTGTGCGGCGCCGGCCGCCCCGCGCCCCGCGTGTAGGCGTCAGGCGCCGCCGAGGGTGGCACCGGATACAGCGGGGCCCCCTCCAGCAGCGGCCGCAGCCGCGACTGCACCCCGGAGTAGCCCAGCGCCGGCCGACCGAACTGCTCCAACAACTCAAGATCCGACTCCCGGGCGCTGCGCACCGGACCGACCCGGTCCGGCAGTCGCCCCGAGTAGACGGCGACCAGCCGGCTCAGCCCGGACTCCACGCGCTCGACATAGACAAGATCCGCGTCCTCGACCCCCGTGTGCGGCCGCGCCGGCCGCACGTTGTCGACCTTGACCGCGAGCACCGGCCCGGCCCTCACACCCGCCTCGCCGGTGAACGGCGAGGCGGTGGGGGAGGGGGAGGGAGTCGGCTGCGTCCCGCGGTCACCGTTCTGCTCGCCGCCCCGCTGGCAGCCGCACGACACCAGCAGCATCAGCAGCGCTACCGCCGCCGCGCCGCGCGCCAGCCACGCCCTTCGACCACGCCCGTCCACCGCACAGCTCCAGACCGTCGGCGACGTCTTCGGTCAGCCGGTCCGCCCCGGCCGCCGCTCAGTTGCCGCCCTCCGCGGTGACCAGACCGAGCGTCACCAGGCCCAGCACGATCCAGGCGAACCACAGCAACCCGTTGCCGCCCAGGGCCACGCTGTACGCTGTCGCGGCGACCAGCGCCGCCAACGTCGCGACGGTCATCTTCTTGACAGATCCGGTCATTCCGGTCATGGCGGCCACCTCCACGGCGGTGCGGCACCCACGGCTGTCCGTGCGCGCCGGGCCAGCTACCGCCATGGTCCCGCAGAATGGCCGATTCGCGCTACTTCGCGGCGCTATGCGGCCCTCGGGTCCTCGGCGCCCTGCACTCACCTCCGGGCGAACCGGCCGGACGGCCGCCAGGGTCACCTACCGCCGGAGTTGAGCGAGGCCAGATAGGCGTTGTAGGCCGCCAGCTCCTTGTCGCCGTCCCGGTCCGCCGCCCGGTCCTTGCGCCGGGCCTGCCGCTGCTCGGAGTGGTACCACTGGTAGACCAGCGCGATCAGCACGATCACCGACGGGATCTCGCTGAACGCCCACGCGATGCCGCCGGCCGCGCTCTGGTCGGCCAGCGCGCTCACCCCCAGGCTCGCCGGCGGGTTCTGGTAGGTGCCGATCATCGGCTCGCTGGCCATCATCAGCGCGATGCCGAAGAACGCGTGGAAGGGCATCGAGGCGAACAGCTCCAGCATCCGCATGATGTACCCCGGCCGGTGCGGACCCGGGTCCACGCCCATGATCGGCCAGAAGAACACCAACCCCACCGCCAGGAAGTGGACCATCATCCCGATGTGGCCCGCCCGCGACTCCATCAGGAAGTCGAACAGCGGCGTGAAGTACAGCGCGTACAGACTCGCGATGAACAGCGGGATGGTGAACGCCGGATGTGTGATCACCCGCACGTACCGGCTGTGCAGGAACGCCACCAGCACCTCGCGGGGCCCCCGTCTGCCGCGCCCGGCCGACGGCAGCGCACGCAACGCCAGCGTGACCGGCGCGCCCAGCAGCAACAGGATCGGCGACAGCATGCTGATCACCATGTGCTGCACCATGTGCACGCTGAACAGCACCATGCCGTAGTCGTTCAGCGCCGTGACCGTCACCAGCGCCACGCTCAGCACCCCGACCGCGAAGGCGATCGTGCGGTGCACCGGCCAGCGGTCGCCGCGCGCCCGCAGCCGCAGCACACCCCAGCCGTACAGCGCGAGCACCAGCAGAGACCCATAGAGGAAGAACGGCTCCCCGGTGAACTCCAGCCCCCTGCCCCAGGTGAAGGGAGGCAGCTCCGGGGGCATGCCGTGTTCGCCGTGGTCCATCGCGTGATCTCCTGGCCGGTTGGTTCGCGCCGATTGCCCGAACAAGAGTAGAACCGCCCCCGGCCGCACTCGCGGCCGGGGGCGGTTGGCGTCCGAATCGCGGACGTTGTCGCCGGTGGGTCAGGCGGGCCCGGTGGCCGCCGCGATGCGCTCCCGACGCAGCGCCTCGTACCAGCGGTCGTCCACCGGCGGCAGCGCGTTCACGTCCAGCGCCAGCTTGATCAGCAGATCGGCGATCTGCGGGTTGCGCGCGAGCACCGGGCCGTGCATGTACGTGCCGAACACGGTGTCGTTCCAGGCGCCCTCGGTTCCGTCGCCGGTGCCGTTGCCGCGCCCGAGCCGGACCCGGGCGAACGGCCGGGCGGTCGGCCCGAGGTGCGTGACGCCCTGGTGGTTTTCGAACCCGGTCAGCTGCGGCAGCCGAAGCCGCTCGTCCACGTCCGCCAGCACGTCGCCGACGCAGCGCTCGCCCTCGCCGCGCACACTCGTCACGTCCAGCAGGCCGAGCCCCTCCTCCCGCTGCCCGAGGTCGTTGACGAACTCGTGGCCGAGGATCTGGTAGCCCGCGCACACCGACAGGATGATCGCCCCGTTGTCGGCGGCCCGGCTCAGACCGCCGTCCCGCCGCAGCCGCTCGGCCGCCAGCCGCTGCGGCCGGTCCTCGCCGCCGCCGACCAGGTAGATGTCCCCGGAGGTGGGGATCGGCTGGTCGGAGCGCACGTCCATGCGCTGCACCGCCAGCCCGCGCTGCTGCGCCCGGCGCTCCACGACCAGCACGTTGCCCTGGTCGCCGTAGGTGCTCAGCAGGTCCGGGTAGACCCACACGACCCGCAGACTCGAGTCACTCATCGCTTGTCACTCCTCACTGGGGTCAGTTGCCGACGGCGCGGCGCAGGTCCTGGAACGCGGTGTAGTTCGCGATCGCCTCGATACGACCGGGCGGGCACGCCCGCACGGCCTCCTCGGCGGTGTCGAACACCTGGAAGTCGACTCCGGCCACCTCCAGCCGCACCGCCAGGTCCAGCCGCCGGTCGCCGATCACGCGGATGGGGTGCCCGGCGAGCCGCGAGTAGTCCACGTCCCACAGCCAGGAGGTGTCGGTTCCGTCGGCCCCGCGCGCGTTCACCGCGAGGATCACCGGCGCCGGCGGCGGGTCGATCAGGGAGAACGTCTCCAGCCAGCCGGCCGGGTTCTTCGCCAGCAGCAGCCGGATGTCCCGACCGAGGTAGTTGACCACGTCGTACCGACCGGCGACCGCCTGCACCGAGTACATCCGCTCCAGCGCCACCTGCGGCGGCACCCCGAACGCGGCGGCTACCGCGGCGGACGTCGTCGCGTTCGCCTTGTTGGCCCGCCCCGGCAGCTGGAGCCGGATCGGCCAGGCGGAACCGTGCGGGTCCAGCACGTGGTCCCCGGAGAGCGCCCAGGTCGGCGTCGGGCGGCGGAAACCGCACTCGCCGCACAGCCAGTCGTCGCCCGGCCGCTGCATCACGCCGCCGCACGAGGGGCAGGACCAGGCGTCGTCCTTCCATTCCTGTCCGGCCGCCACCCACACGACGTTCGCCGAGGAGGACGCCGCCCACACCACCAGCGGATCGTCCGCGTTGGCGATGATCACCGCCTTGGAGCCGGCCAGCCCCTCCCGCCAGCGCTCCGCGAGCATCCGCGTCTCGGCGGCCCGGTCCAGCTGGTCGCGGGAGAGGTTGAGCAGCGCGATGGCCTTCGGCGTCACGTCCCGCGCGACACCGGCCAGGTACTTCTCGTCGACCTCGATCACGCCGTAGCGGGCCTTGGAACCGCCGGCCAGCGCGGAGGTGATCCCCGCCGGCATGTTGGCCCCCAGCGCGTTGGAGACGACCTCCTCACCGGTGGCCCGCAGGGCCTCGGCGATCAGCCGGGTGGTGGTGGTCTTGCCGTTGGTCGCGGAGACGAGCACGACGTCCAGATGCGCCGCGAGCCGGGCCAGGAGGTCGGGGTCGAGTTTGAGAGCCACCCGGCCGCCGATCACCGATCCACTGCCGCGACCCGCGGCCCGAGACACCGCCGCCGCGGCCTTGCCCGCCGTCACAGCCAGTTTGGCGCGCGGCGACAGCGGCTCCGAGTTGCCTGCCATCGTCCTTGATCCTCCTTGCGCTTCGCTCATGGTGCAGCCTATCGAGAGTTGGGCCCCCGGCCCGAACCGCACCACCATCGGGCGAGACGCGGGCCGTAGGGTGTCCGACATGCGACGAGGCCCGATTCCCGGCGGCACCGGACAAGTCCGGCCCCTGACCCTGTACCGCACACCGGTGCTGCACGGGCCCTGCGAGCCCGTGACCGACTTCGGACCCGAACTCCACCGCCTGGTGGAGGACATGTTCGCCACCATGTACGCCGCCGGAGGCGTCGGTCTGGCCGCCAACCAGATCGGCGTCCCGCTGCGCGTCTTCGTCTACGACTGCCCGGACGACGAGGACCGCCGCCACCTCGGGCACCTGGTCAACCCGCGCCTGGTCGACGTGGGCGGTGAGGACGTGACCGGCCCGGAGGGCTGCCTGTCCCTCCCCGGGCTCGAGGCGCGCACCACACGCGCCGACCACGCCCGGGTGGAGGGCCTGCGTACCGACGGCGCACCGGTCACGGTCGAGGGTACGGGTTTCTTCGCCCGCTGCCTCCAGCACGAGTGCGACCATCTGGACGGCACCGTCTACGCGGACCGGCTCGGCCCGCTGCGCCGCCGCCGTCTGCTGCGCGCGGTACGCCGCACACCCTGGGGAGCACGCGCCGAGCACGACTGACGCCCCCGCCCGCGACCGACGCGGCGCTCAGAACGTGGGCCGCCCCGCCCGGTCGGCCGCCGCCGCCAGCCTGCCCCACAACAGGTCCGCCAGATGGGCCACCAACTGCTCGCGCGGACACGGCCGTTCACGCAGCCACCAGTCGCCGGCCGCGTGCATCATGCCGACGATCCCGTGGCCCCAGACCCGGGCCAGCTCCTCACTGTCCGGACCGAGGTCCAGGCGCTCCTCGATGAACACCGCGAGCTCCTCGCCCAACCGGCGCAGCAGCGGCGCCGAGTGGTGACCGACGTCAAAACCCTGCTCGGTCTCGGCGTCCTCGGCCGGGTGCATCAGGAAGCGGTAGACCTGCGGGTGCGCCTCGACGGCCGCCAGATACGTGTCCAACGTGGCCTCCACCCGCTCCCGGCGCTCGGCCGGGGCGTCGAGCGAGGCCCGCAGCGACTCCAGCAACGCGTCCGTGTGGCGCTGCGCCAACGCCCGGTAGAGCCCGCCCTTGTCGCCGAAGTGGCGGTAGAGGATCGGCTTGGTGATGCCCGCCTCCGCGGCGATGGCGTTCATCGACGCCCTGGGCCCGTCGCGGAGCACCACACGCTCCGCGGCCTCCAGCAGTTCCCGTCGTCTGCGTTCCGCCGTGCTGCGCTGTGCCGCGCGCGGGCCGGTTTCCATTCGGCGTGCCCTCCACCGTGCTGGGGATCTCGTCGTCGCTCGCGCAACGTAACACCTGGCGCGGGTACCGCCATGCCCCGCACAAGAGCCATCCCGGCAGGTTGACACGGTGTACCCATGGGTAACAAACTTGCGTTACCGCTAGTAACATACCTGTGGAGGCGCAAGATGGCGGAATTCGCACTCGATCTCAACGACGACCAGAAAGCCGTCCGGGACTGGATCCACGGCTTCGCCGCCGACGTGATGCGCCCCGCCGCCGCCGAATGGGACGAACGCGAGGAAACCCCCTGGCCGATCATCCAGGAAGCCGCCAAGATCGGCATCTACTCGCTCGACTTCTACGCCCAGCAGTTCTTCGACCCCACCGGCCTCGGCATCCCCATGGCCATGGAGGAACTCTTCTGGGGCGACGCCGGCATCGCCCTGTCCATCGTCGGCACCGGCCTCGCCGCCGTCGGCGTCCTCGCCAACGGCACCGAGGAGCAGATCGGCACCTGGATCCCCCAGATGTACGGTGACGCAGACGACGTCAAGGTCGCCGCCTTCTGCTCCTCCGAACCCGACGCCGGCTCCGACGTCTCCGCCATCCGCACCCGCGCCGTCTACGACGAGGCCAAGGACGAGTGGGTGCTCAACGGCACCAAGACCTGGGCCACCAACGGCGGCATCGCCAACGTCCACGTCGTCGTCGCCGTCGTCGACCCCGAACTCGGCTCCCGAGGCCACGCCTCCTTCATCGTGCCCCCCGGCACCCCGGGCCTCAGCCAGGGGCAGAAGTTCCTCAAGCACGGCATCCGCGCCTCCCACACCGCCGAAGTCGTCCTCGAGGACGTCCGCGTCCCCGGCAGCTGCCTGCTCGGCGGCAAGGACAAACTCGACGAACGCCTCGCCCGCGTCCGCGAAGGACGCCGCAGGCAGGGCGGCAACGCCGCCATGGCCACCTTCGAAGCCTCCCGCCCCGCCGTCGGCGCCCAGGCCGTCGGCATCGCCCGCGCCGCCTACGAGGTCGCCCTCGACTACGCCAGGACCCGCGTCCAGTTCGGCCGCCCCATCATCGACAACCAAGGTGTCGCCTTCCAACTCGCCGACATGCGCACCCGGATCGACGCCGCACGCCTCCTCGTCTGGCGGGCCTCCTGGATGGCCGCCGCCAAGCAGCCCTTCACCGCCGCCGAGGGATCGATGTCCAAACTCTTCGCCGGCGAGACCGCCCGCGAGGTCACCGCCCAGGCCATGCAGATCCTCGGCGGCAACGGCTTCACCCGCGAGTACCCCGTCGAGCGCATGCACCGCGACGCGGCCATCTACACCATCTTCGAAGGCACCAGCGAGATCCAGCGCCTCGTCATCGCCCGCAGCATCTCCGGAGTCCCCATCCGCTGACCCCGGCAC
>NZ_VJYK02000239.1 GCF_007097205.2 Streptomyces alkaliterrae | reverse complement strand
GCCCCACCCCGCCGCGCCCGCCGGCATGCCGGCCGCGCCCGGCGCGCCGGTCTGGGGCGCCCCGCCGCCACCGCCGAAGAGCAGCACCGGCAAGATCGTCGGCATAGTCGTGGCCTGCGTCGCGGGACTCGCCCTCCTCGCCAGCCTCTCCGCCGTCGTCCTCTACATGGCAGCCGACGACAAGGACGACTCGGGCAACGGCAAGGCCGCCAAGCCGACCGGCAAGCGCTACTCCCTCAAGCTCCGCGACACCGTCCTCGACGGCGAGTACAAGCTCGCAGACGACGTCTCCAAGGAGGTCCAGGCCGACCTCGACGCCGAGGTCGGCGGCGACCAGTACACCTCCGTCAGCGGCGTCTACGCGCCCGCGGGCGACGGCGAGGACAGCCTCACCGTCCTCGCCTTCCACGGCGACATCGAACTCCCCGGCATGGAGAAGCGCGGCTTCCTCCGCGGCTCCGCCGAGGACGAGGGCACGCGTGTCGTCCGCAAGGCCACCGACTTCGAGATCCCCGGCGCCTCCGGCACCGTGACCTGCCAGGTCCTCGCGGAGAAGGAGGACGGCGTCGGCGACATCATCATCCCCACCTGTGTCTGGGCGGACCGGGACATGCTGGTCAGCACGGTCGTCGGCGACCCCGAGCTGGTCGACGCGGACCCGAAGGCCGTCGACCTCGAAGCCGCCGCCAAGGACCTGGTCACCATCCGCGACGAACTCCGCGTCCCCCGCAAGTGACACCCTCGACGCCCGCCGCCGCCGGGCGGTGCCCCGGCCGGTAACCCGGTCCGGGGCACCGCCCGAAAGCTGGTAATGTTCTTCCTGTCGCCGCCACGAGGCGGAGACGAAGCCCCCGTAGCTCAGGGGATAGAGCAACGGCCTCCGGAGCCGTGTGCGCAGGTTCGAATCCTGCCGGGGGTACGTCAGGCGAGTACGGGTGAGACCGCGAAGCGGGTCACCCGCGCCGGTACCGTGATCGGGCGCCCAGCACTTGTGTGCGGGCGCTCGACTTTTTTCTGCGGCTCGGTCCGAGACGGCGGGCGACGGTCCGTGAACGGTGTGGCCAGGAGCCACCACCTGCTGGATCCGCAGTCGCTGCCGGGCCCGCGGCGCACCACCGAACCCGGGCCGGTGCGGCTCCGCATTCCCCGGCCCGCCGTGCTGCGTGGCTGATAACTTGTAAGGCCGCATGGCCATCCTGGTGGGGGGAAAGCCGCCGGGCTCCGAGAGCAGGAAGACAGTGCGTATTTCTCAGATTCTCGACAAGGTCGACTCCGGCGACATCGCCCTGCCGGAATTTCAACGCGGCTACGTGTGGACGCGCGATCAGGTGCGAGGCTTCTTCCAGTCCCTGTATCGAGGCTATCCGATCGGCGGCTTCCTCACCTGGACCACCAAAGCCGACAGCACACAGGCCAGGGGAGGCGGAGCAGGAAGGGACGGCACAGTCCATCTCCTGCTGGACGGACAACAGCGGGTCACCACGCTGTACGGTGTGACGCACGGTCGACCTCCCCGCTTCTTCGAAGGCAATTCGGCCACACTGACCGGCCTGCATTTCCATCTGGAAACAGAGGTGTTCGAGTTCTACGCTCCGGCGAAGATGAGGGACAATCCCTTGTGGGTGGACGTCACCTCACTCCTCCGCAACGGAATCGGCGGCCATCTGCTGAGCCTGACTCAACTGGCCGACGGGGACACCGGGGCGATGGCCGCCTATATGGAACGCCTGAACCGAATCACGCAGATCAAGGATCGCGACGTCCACATCGACGAGGTCACGGGCGATGACAAGACCATCGACGTCGTCGTGGAGATCTTCAACAGGGTGAACTCCGGCGGCACCAAGCTCTCCAAGGGTGATCTGGCCCTGGCCGCGGTCTGCGCCTCCTGGCCGGAGGCCCGACCGACGATGAACGAAGCCCTGGCGGCCTGGTCCGATGCGGGATTCGACTTCAAGCTCGACTGGCTGTTGCGCAACGTCAACGCGGTGGTCACCGGCGAGGCCCAGTTCTCGAAGCTCGCCGACGTCGAAGTGACGGCCTTCCAGGCGGGGTTGAAGGAGACCATCGACTCCGTCGGCTACCTGCTGAACGCGCTCGGCGGTCGGCTGGGCCTTGACCACCGCAGGGTGCTCAGCGGCCGGGGCGCCTTCCCTGTCATGAGTCGTCTCCTCCACCGCCATGGCGGCAGGTTCCCGGACGCGCTGACCCGCGACCGGCTGTTCTACTGGTACGTGCACAGCTTCCTGTGGGGTCGTCACACCGGGGCGACGGAGACCGCGCTGAACCAGGACCTGCAGGCCCTCGACGAGGGCGGAGTCGACTTGCTCATCGAAGTTCTGCGACGCAGCCGTGGCGGTCGACTGGAGGTGAGCCCCGACGACTTCGTCGGTTCCAGCATGGGATCGCGCTTCTATCCCCTCCTGTACATGCTCACGAGAGTCCACGGCGCGCAGGACCTGGAGAGCGGGCTGCCGCTGCGGGCGGGCATGCTGGGGCGGCTGAATTCTCTGCAGGTGCACCACATCTTTCCCAAGGCGCGCCTCCGAGAATACGGGTACAGCAGCGCCGAGATCAACGCGGTCGCCAACTTCTGCTTCCTCACACAGGACACCAACCTGCGGGTCGGAGCCAGAAAACCAGCGGAATACCTTCCCGAGATCACGATGCGTGCGCCGGGGGCGCTGGAGTCGCAGTGGATACCGATGGTTCCGGAACTCTGGCGCATCGAGAACTACCCGGACTTCCTGGCCGCGCGTCGCGAACTCCTGTCGTGCGCGGCGAACGACTTTCTGGAGACACTCCACGACGGCCCTGCCCCCGTGGACCTCTTCACCACCTCGCGGACCAGCCTCCCGTCGACCGCCGTGGCTGTGGCGGAACCCTCGTCCCTCGACGATGTTCCCGGCCTCGCGGGACTGCTGCGCGACATCCGGGAAGCGGAATTCGCGGCCCCTGAACTGGACAGCGAAGTGACCGACCCGCGCACCGGGGACGCGATCACCGTCGCCGCGGCTTACTGGCCGCACGGTCTCCAGGACGAGGTGGGTGGGCCCGTGGTCCTGGTCACCGACACCACATCGGCGGAGCAGGAGGCCCTGGAGGCGAGTGACTACCGCGTCTTCCACAGTGCTGACGCCCTGCGCCGATACGTCAGGAACATCCGTGCCGACCATGCCGTGCCTTAGCCCCAGCAGAGTCGTGGTGTGACTCCCGGCTTTCAGACGGGAACCACGTGTACGTCCGTTGGGGCTAGGGCTGTCAGGTAGGCGTTGATGTCCTGCGGGTCGGTCGTGAAGATCACTGCGCTGCCGTGTCGGGCCGCTGCGAGGGCGACCCAGGCGTCCACCGCGTCGGGTCGCTTCTTCGTGGGGAGGGCCGCCCTTCCCAGGGCGGTGCCGATGCGTCGCCAGTCCGCGAGGTCCGGGCCGGTCGCGCAGGCCAGACACTCCGGACGGCCTGCCTTCGTCTCGCGCATGGGCGGCTCGGACGTGCGGGCCTGAGGGACCGTGCAGTCCTTCAGGACGCCGGAGAGGGCGTAAACCAGTGCCGGCTGGGGGCGCCATACCTGCGCGAGGACCGGTCCGAGCACAAGCGCCCGGTGGGGGGCCGTGCGCAGTCCGTCGTGGAGGGCTACGGCTTTCGCCTTGCGATCGGCGAGCGCGATGAGCATGCCGGCGTCGTAGATCGGCACCCGTGCGCTCACGCGGCGTGTCCCGGGCGGCGGTCTTGACGATCCCGGCCGTGGACGAGGCCCAGGGCTTCCTCCACCTCGCGGCGTTCCTGTTCTGTCAGCTCCGCAGCCGGTTCGGAGGCGGGCTCGGCGGGAAGCCCGTCCGCTGCTCGCTCCGCCTGGGCGATCAGTGCGTCCACCTCGGCGAACTGTTCCTCTATGGCATCGCTCTCGGCCATCTGGCGCGTTGCGGCGTGCACAAGGTATCCCGAGACGTCCATGCCCGCCCGCTCCGCGTGCTGCCGTACGCGTTCGGCCTGGTCCTGCTCCAAGCTGATGGTGATGCGCGTCTTTGCCACGGGAGCCATCGTAATACGCGTATGACGGCGGCGCGAGTGGCCGCGTCAGTGGGGTAGGTCCAGTTCGGCGGTGATGGTCTTGCCGAGGGGGTCGCGGTCGCGGGTTTCCCAGCGGTCCGCGAGGGCCTGGACCAGGAGGAGGCCTCGGCCGGAGGCGGCCAGGGGGTCGGGTTCCGGGAGCGTGCTCGGGGTCGGGGGGCGGCGGTCGCCGCGGGCGTCGGAGACCTCGATCCGGAGCAGGTCCGGGTGGAGGGTGAGTCTCACTTCGAAGTCGCGGCCGGGTACGCGGCCGTGGGTGACGGCGTTGGCGGCGAGTTCGGCGACGACGAGGGCTGCGCGGTCGGAGGTGTCGCCGCCGAAGGGGACGCCCCACTGGTCGAGTTGGTGCAGGGCCAGGCGGCGGGCGAGGCGGGCGCCTCGCGGGGTGGCGCTGAAAAGCTGGGCGAACACACGTACGGTGACCGGCGTCTGCCGGGTCCCCTGGGTGGCGGGTGACGTCATGTTCCCAATGTGGCGGCGCGAAAGGGCACTTCACCAGCGGTGCGGCGCGTACGCCAGGTCAGCGTACGCGCACGGAGGGTGGACAGTACCCGTCACCGACCGTGACGATTGCGGCGTCGGAAGCGTTACGGGGGGCACGTGTGCGGAGAGGTGACTGCTGATGGCCTACGGGAACACGGACAACAACGGTGAAGTCAACGTGGAAGTCAACGGGGAAGTCAATGGTGAGGGCGGGGAGGTCGGTGGCGGTGGGTTCGCCTGCGGTGAACCGGAGGCGTCGGCCAGTCTGCGCGCTTTCGGCGCGGTTCTCCAGGCGCTGCGAGAACACGCCGGTTTCAGCCGGGAGGAGCTCGCTGAGATCGTGCGCTTCTCGAAGCACACGATCGCCTCGATCGAGCAGGGGCGGCGTATGCCGGACGACGAGTTCGTCGCACGCGCGGAGCCCGCGCTGGGCAACACGGGCGCGCTGCGGCGCGCTCTGCCGCACCTCACCCGCCAACCGGGTCTGGCGCGTTGGTTCCGCCGCTGGGCACGGCTGGAGGCGGAGGCCATCAGTCTGTACACCTACGAGTGCCGGCTGGTGCCCGGGCTGCTCCAGACCGAGGCGTACGCCCGGGCCGTGTCGCTCAGCGTGCCGCCGGTGCCGGACGCGGTCACGCTGGACCAGCGGGTTTCGGCCAGACTCGCCCGCCAGGAACTCATGTCGGTGAAGCGCAAGCCGCCGACCGCGTTCAGCTTCATCGTCGAACAGGCGGTCCTGGAACGGCACACCGGCGGCGAGGACGTGACCAGGGAACTCTTCGACCATCTGCTGGAGGTGATCGAAGGCAACTGGAACGTCGAGTTCCAACTGATGCCGCTGCGGCAGCCGGTGCACGCGGGTCTCGACGGGCCCCTCATGCTGGCGGAGACGACGGACAACCGCTGGTACGTCTACTCCGAGGGGCAGAAGAACGGCCGCCTGATCGCCGACGCGAAGGAGATCAGCGTGCTCCAGCAGCGGTATGCCAAACTGCGCTCACAGGCCCTGACTCCAGCCGACTCCCTGGGCCTGTTGAAGCGAATGCGAGGAGCGCTATGAGCACGTCCGAACTGGTCTGGTTCAAGAGCAGCCACAGCGGCTCCGAAGGGGACGCGTGCGTCGAGGTGGCGCGGGGCCCGCAGGCCGTCCACGTCCGGGACTCCAAGGAGCGGCACGGCCCGCAGATCGCCGTCTCGCCCGTCGCCTGGGCCGACTTCGTCTCGTTCAGCAGCGAAGTCTGAGAGCAGCACCGGAGGTTGGGGTGCTCTACCGCGGCCGGTCCGTGGCGGGGCACCCCGAATCCCGTGGGTCAGCGTTCGGCGAGGCCCGTGCGCCAGGCCCAGGCGGCGATCTCGACGCGGTTGCGGGTGGCGAGTTTGGCCTGGACGTTGCCGACGTGGGTCTTCACGGTGCCTACGGAGATCGAGAGGGCGGCGGCGATCTCCGCGTTGGTGAGTCCGGTGGCGACCAGCCGCACGACGTCCGCCTCGCGTGCCGAGAGCCCGGACGTCGGGGGTTCCGCAGGGCCGGACCCGGCGCCGCCGGAGAGGCCGCGCAGCAGGCGGAGGGTGATGGACGGGCTGACCAGGGCTTCGCCGGAGGCGGCGGCTCTGATCGCCTCGACCAGGAGGGCGGGGCCCGAGTCCTTGATGAGGAAGCCGCAGGCGCCGTCGCGTAGGGCCCGGTGCACGTACTCGTCGTCCTCGAACGTCGTGACGACCACCACCTTCGGCGGGTCGACGACGCCGGGGCGGGTCAGTCGGCGCAGCGCCTCCAGGCCGTCGAGCCGGGGCATGCGGATGTCCATGAGGACCACGTCGGGGCGGTGCCGTTCGGCGAGTTCGACCGCCTCCAGGCCGTCCACCGCCTCCGCGACCACCTCGATGTCGTCCTCGGCCGCGAGGATCATCGCGAAGCCGGTGCGCACCATGGCCTGGTCGTCGGCGATCAGCACACGGGTTGTCATGCGGCGCTCCTCACCCGGTGGTCCACGGGCAGCGTCGCCTCGACGCGCCAGCCCCCGGCGGGGGCGGGGCCGGTCCGGACCCGACCGCCGATCACGGCCACCCGCTCGGCCAGCCCCTTCAACCCGAAGCCGCCGCCCAGGGGCTGCCCCACTGCCTGGCGGGGCCGTCCGTCGTCGCTGATCCGTACCGTGATCCCGCCCGCCGACCGGGTCAGGTGTACCTCGACCTCGGTGTAGTCGCGGGAGTGCTTGCGCACGTTGGTCAGCGCCTCCATCACCACCCGGTGCACGGTGGTCGCCACCTCCACCGGAAGGTCGGCGAAGTCGCCGTCCGCCCGGAGGCGGGCCCGGCTGCCACCGACCGTCGCGAACTCCTCGACGAGCGCCCGCACTTCGGCCATGCCGGCCAGTGGTGCGAGGGGGACGTCGGTCCTGCTCTCGTCGACGTCGCGCAGCATGCCCACCATGGAGCGCATCGATTTCAGCGCCTCCGCGCCCGCGTGCTCGATCCGTTCCAGCGCCGGCGGCACCAACTCCGGCCGCCTGGCGGCGACGGAGCGCGCTCCCTGCGCCTGGATGACGATGCCCGTCACGTGGTGGGCGACGAAGTCGTGCAGGTCGCGGGCGAACTCCGTGCGCTGCTCCATCCGTACGGAGGCCTCCCGCCTCCTCCGGTCGGCGATGACAAGGCGTACGGTCAGTCCGATGCCCAGGGCCGCCGTTGCCGCCAGGGTGAAGAAGAACGCCACGACCAGGGTAGTCTCGCCGACGCCGACCGCCAGCGGGCGCAGGATGACGGCCGCGAAGCACGCGGGCGTGGACAGCGCAGCCCACAGCGGAGCCCCGCGCCAGACTGTCAGCGTCAACAGGCCGAGCAGCGCCGCCGGTTCGGTGAGTGCGTACGGGTCCCGTACGGGAGTGATCCCCTGGGCCCCGACCGGCAGCCGCGCGATGACGTGGATGGCGACCGTGGTGCCGAGCGACACGCCCGCCGCCGCACCGGCCGCCCAGGGCAGGCCCCGCGCGCCGAGCCGTGGCGAGGCCAGCAGAGCGCCGACCGCCAGCAGGGTGGACCCCAGCATCAGCGCACCTGTCGTGTGGGCGTCGAGCCTGTCGAACGCGCCGACGAGCCGACCGAAGGCGCCCAGGCTGTGGTCGAACAGGCCGAGACCGAAGAGCAGTGCCGCCGCCGTGGGCCACACCGCGGCGTGCAGCCAGGGCCGTATCCGGGACCTCATCCCGTGAGCGTAGCCGGGGGGTCGGCCGAAAGTCGTAGTGGCCCGCGCGGGATCTGCCTTTTGTGAGATCCGCCGGGCCGGTGCGTCGGGCGAGAGTGGCGTCGCGGCCGGTCAGTTCGGCGGCCGTTCGTCTCAGCGAGGAGTACCAACCCCATGGGCAACGTCCACTTCGAGATTCCCGCCGCGGCCGTTCTGGGCCCCCTGTTGGCCGTGTTCGGCCTGGTCGTCGGCGTCCGCGCGGCGCGCCGGAGGGCGGGCTGGACCGGTGCGCGGGCCGTGACCCGGCTGGCGGTCGCCGGGTACGCGGCGGGCGTGCTGAGCGTCACGGTCCTGCCAGTCGTCGTGACGTGGGGCGAGTACGCGAACCTGATGCCCTGGCACAGCCAGGTCGACCTGATTCCTCTCCTCTACGCCGACTTCCGCGGCTTCTCGCTGAACGTGCTGATGCTGGTCCCGTTCGGACTGCTGGTCCCGCTGATGTCCGCGAGGGGTTCGTCGTTGGCGCGGGTCGCCGCCCTCAGCGCGGCGGTCAGCCTGAGCATCGAGATCGCGCAGCTGCTCGCCTACCTGCTCTACAACCAGGCCCGGACGGTCGAGGTCAACGACCTCATCGCCAACACGCTCGGCGGAATGGTCGGCTATCTGGCCTTCCTCCTGCTGTCCCGCGTCCCCGCCTCGGCGGGCGTCCTGCGCGCCTTCGCCCTGCCGGGCTCGGCGGCGGCCTCGCACGGCGTGCGTCACGGCGGGGACTCCAGCGCCGCCCGCCCGTCGGACGCCGGTCTCGGCACCGGCCGGTGACCCGGCTCGTCGGCACCGGGGGCGTCGGGCGGTCGGCTGTGGGTCTGTCCCTTATACACAT
>NZ_VJYK02000238.1 GCF_007097205.2 Streptomyces alkaliterrae | reverse complement strand
GACGGGGGCAGTGGCCACCGGGGGCCGGCCGATTCCGCCGGCGACCAGGTTCCGCAGGGCGACCTCCTGCTCCCCGGCCAGACGGCCCAGCTCAGCCGCCTCGCCGCCCAGCGCGTCGCCCCGGCGCTGCACCATGGCGAGCACCTGCAGTACCCCGTCGTGGATGTCCCTGGCCAGCCGCTCCCGCTCCCGGGCGGCGGCCTCGATGCGCAGCGCCTCGGCCAGGGCCCGTTCGGTGGAGCGGGCCACCTCCACGACGTAGCCGATGCCGATACTGGCGATCGTCACCAGCAGCACGTTGTGCACGGTGTCCCGGGTGAGGCCGACCTCCTCGACGACGTTGGCCACACCGACCACCAGCGAGGCGCCGGCCGCCCAGCGCCAGCCGAGCCGGATCGCGAAGGCCAGCACGGTGCCGGCCACCCAGACGGACGGCAGTGTGGGGCTCACCTGGGCGTGGGTGTCGGCGACCGGGCTGAGCAGGATGCCGCCGATCGCGACCGTGGAGTCCATGGCGAGGAAGCGGTTGGTGCAGCGTTCGGCGGAGGAGACCGCCCGCAGCGTGGCGAAGGTCCACACGGCGAGGAACGCCAGGTAGACCGCGCCCACCAGGGGGCGGCCGTAGGCCTGGTGGTAGTGGTGGTGGAAGAGGAAGACGCCGACGGCGTAGACCAGGGTCATCACCCGGTAGCCGGCCAGCGCCCGCCACAGCGGGCGTTCGATGGAGACCGGCTCGTGTGTCACTTCCGGCTTTGCCATACGGTCCCCCCGCCCCGCCTCACTCGCCCGTCGAGCACGGCGCTCGCCCGTCGGCCGGACTCCCCGGCCGCCCATCATGCCAGCGGCCCGCCCCGGCCGGCACCGTCGGCGCCGGTCGGCGCCGTCACTCCTCGCGGCGCTTGGCCGCCTCCGCGAGCTGCCGCTTGGCGGCGGTGGCGTACATGTCCACGTACTCCTGGCCCGACAGCTTCATGATCTCGTACATGACCTCGTCGGTCAGCGAGCGCATGATGAACCGGTCCCCGTCCATGCCGTGGTAGCGGCTGAAGTCCAGCGGCTTGCCGATCCGGATGCCGGGCCGCATCAGCTTGGGCACGACCTTCCCCGGCGGCTGGATCTTCTCGGTGTCGATCATCGCGACCGGGATGACCGGGGCGCCGGTCGCCAGCGCGACCCGGGCGAGGCCGCCCGGCTTGCCCCGGTAGAGCCGGCCGTCCGGGGAGCGGGTGCCCTCGGGGTAGATGCCGAACAGCTCACCGCGTTCCAGCACCTCGATCCCGCTCCTGATGGCCGCCTCGGCGGCGCCACGCGCCCCGGAACGGTCGACGGGCAGCTGGCCCACGCCCTTGAAGAACGCCGCCGTCAGCTTCCCCTTGACTCCGGGGGAGGTGAAGTACTCCGCCTTCGCCACGAACGTGACCTTGCGGTCGAGGACCGCCGGCAGGAAGAAGGAGTCCGAGAAGGACAGATGGTTGCTCGCGAGGATGGCAGGTCCCTCGGCGGGAACGTGCTCGATGCCCTCCACCCACGGGCGGAAGGCGAGCTTGAGCGAGTTGCCGATGGACAGCTTCATGGCGCCGTACAACAAGCTGGGGACCTCCTGAGTCTGACGTGCAGAACCTTAACCCGCCCGGCGCGTCCGGCCCCGCGCGCTCCCGTCCGCCCCGCTGTCGGGCTTACCAGCCGGTCACCGGGCCCGGTAGGTTGGCAGTCCCCCTGTCCCGCGCGTCTTCCACGCCTCCCGAACGGAGATCACGGTGCTGCTTCCCGGGTGCGAGCCGATGTACCACGAGGGATCGACGACCGGTGTGCTGCTGTGCCACGGCTTCACCGGGTCGCCGCAGTCGATGCGCCCCTGGGCGCGGTACCTGGCCGACCAGGGCCTGACCGTCTCGCTGCCGCTGCTGCCCGGCCACGGCACCCGCTGGCAGGACCTCCAGCACACCGGCTGGCAGGACTGGTACGCGACCGTCGACCGGGAGCTGCGGGTCCTGCTGGACCGCTGCGAGCAGGTCTTCGTCGCCGGCCTCTCGATGGGCGGCGCCCTCGCGCTGCGGCTGGCCGCCCGGCACGGCGACGCGATCTCCGGGGTCGTCGTGGTCAACCCGGCGACGACGTTCCCGAAGCTGGAGGGCTACGCGCTGCCGCTGGTGCGCCACCTGGTGACCTCGACGAAGGGCATCGCCAGCGACATCAGGAAGCCGGGCGTCGTGGAGACGGGCTACGACCGGGTCCCGCTGCACGCCGCCTACTCGGCGCGCAACCTGTTCCGGCTGGTCCGCGCGGAGCTGCCGCAGGTCACCCAGCCGCTGCTGGTGCTGCACAGCCGCGTCGACCATGTCGTCCCGCCCAGCGACTCCCAGGTGGTGCTTGACAACGTCTCGTCGACGGACGTGACGGAGACGGTTTTGGAGCAGAGCTACCACGTGGCCACACTGGACCACGACGCGGAGCGCATCTTCGCGGACTCGTACGGATTCTTCACCCGGCTGGCGACGAGGATGACAGCACGTGACGGAGCGTGAACAAGGACGCGGGGAGGGCCGTGAGCCCCTGGACGAGGAGGCGGCCTGGGCGCAGATCGTCGCCGGCTACGACAAGGAGTCGCCGGACCCGCCCGGGGAACGCCGCGAGCTGACCGACCTGCCGGACGGCGCGGCGCCGGACGGGGACGCGGAGCGGGACGACGACCCGCTGCGGAAGCGGCCCGCCCCGGCTCCCGGCGGGACGGCGACCGACCTCGCCGAAGACCGCCCGGACGACGTCGGTGACGACGCCCGTGACGCCAACGGCGACGGGCCCGGCGAGCGGGACGGCGAGGGCGACGGCCGCCCGCCGCAGGTGCGCAGCGTCACCGTGTACGCCGCCGGTACCGGGCCCCGGGACTGGCAGCCCGCCGAACCGCCGGAGGAGGACGACCACTTCGTCCCGCCGGAGCCGCCGCCGCTGCCGAAGCTCGACACGGCCGCGAAGTTCGCCTGGCTCGCCGTGCTGGGCGGCCCGGCGCTGCTGTTCGGTTCCGTGCTGCTCGGCCTCTCGATGTCGTGGTGGGTGGTGACGCTGGGCGTCGGCGGCTTCCTGGGCGGCTTCGCCACGCTGGTCGCGCGGATGCGCGACGGCCGGGACGACGAGGACTGGGAGGACCCGGGACGCGGCGCGGTCGTGTGAGCCGGGGCCGCGTGCGGCCCGCGGGGGAAGCGGGCAGGCGTGGCGGCGGTGAGACTGCCGGAACCGGGCAATGTGTCCGCCGCCCCCGGGCGGCACAATGGTGCCGACCACACGAGCCCCGAAAGAGCGGTCACGCCGTCGGGGGACGTCCGGGGGGACACCATGGATCTTCTGCTGCTGCTCGCGTTCTCCACCGTGTCGGCGCTCACCGGCGGGATGCTCGCCGTCCACGGCCGACGGGAGCGCGACGCGGACGGCGAGCGGCCGGCCGCCGTCAGCCGGGCACGCGCAGCGCTGCCAGCACCGGCAGGTGGTCACTGGCGGCCCGCAGGTCGGCGTCGCTGACACCGGGCAGCCCGACCGGTACGCCGCAGCCCAGCACCTCGACCGGCGGCGCGGCGAGCACCGCGTCGATCCGCTGGTGCGGGCGGGCCGGTTCCGAGGTGAGCTCGCCGCCCCAGGGGCGGGTGGCCCAGCCGTCCAGCAGTTCGCCGGTGAGTCGGCGGAACGCCCGGCCGCCGGGCCGCTCGTTGAGGTCGCCCGCGACCACCGCGCCGATCCCGCCGCCGGTGGCGGCGGCCCGCAGTTCGGCGAGCCGGTCGAGCACCATGCCGGCCTGCCGGTACCGCTCGTCCTTCTGAAGGCTCAGATGGCAGCTGACCACCGCCAGCCGGGCCGAACCGCCGAACCGCAGCACGGCGGTGGCCAGGCCCCGCCGGTGCAGTCCGGGGGTGAGCGGCAGCAGTACGTCCTCGGCGCGTTCGACGGCCGGGCGCGGTGAGCTGAGGATCATCGGTCCGCTCGCAGGGGCGCCCCCGGTCACGTACACCAGCCCGCTCAACCGGGCCAGCCGCCCGGCGGCCTGCCGCCAGCGGAAGAAGCGCGGGGCCTCCTGGACGCAGACGACGTCGGGGGCGCAGGCCCGGATGACCCGGGCGAGCGCCCCCACGTCGTCGCGCATGGAGCGGACGTTGTAGCTGAGCAGCCGTACGACGGCGGAGCCGTCGGGCTCGGTGCGCGAGGCGGGCAGGTCGTCGAGCGTCGCTGACATCCCGTCACGCTACGCCGACATTGCCGGCCTTCAGCCCTGGCGCGCCAGGTCGGCGGCGCCCACCAGCCCGGCCTTGCCGCCGAGTTGGGCTGCGAGGACCTGGGCCTGCGGGCGCCACTGGGCGCCCACCAGCCAGCGCCGGTAGGACTTGCGGATCGGTTCGAGCACCAGCTCGCCCTCGTCGGAGACGCCGCCGCCGACGATGAACGCGGCCGGGTCGAAGAGGCTGGCCAGGTCGGCGAGGCCGGCACCGGCCCAACGGGCCAGCTCCCGGAAGGAGTCGATGGCCACCGGGTCACCCGCGCGGGCGGCCTGGCTGATGTGCTTGCCCTGCACGCCGGCGGGTGTGCCGTCGCCCAGGCCGAGCAGCAGCGTGGCCGCGTCCGGGCTGGCGGCGGCGCGCTGCCGCGCGTACCGCACCAGCGCGCTGCCGGAGGCGTACTGCTCCCAGCAGCCCTGGTTGCCGCAGCCGCAGAGCAGTCCGTCGGGGACCATCCGGATGTGGCCGAACTCGGCGGCGACGCCGAACCGGCCGCGGTAGAGCTTGCCGCCGATGATGATGCCGCCGCCCAGGCCGGTGCCCAGGGTGATGCAGATGACGTCGTCGTGGCCCTGGCCGGCGCCGAAGCGGTACTCGCCCCACGCGGCGGCGTTGGCGTCGTTCTCGATGACCACCGGCAGGCCGACCCGCTGTTCCACGAGGTCCTTCAGCGGCTCGTGCCGCCAGGTGAGGTTCGGCGTGAACAGGACGGTGGCGCGCTTGTCGTCGACGTAGCCGGGGGCGCCGATTCCCACGGCCTCCACCCGGTGGGCGGCGCTCGCCGTGCGGACCGCGTCGGCGATCGCGTCGATCACGCCCTCGGTGGTCTGCGGGGTCGGCACCTTGCTGGTCTCGAGGATGTTGCCGGCCTCGTCGACGACGCCGGCCGCGACCTTCGTACCGCCGATGTCGACACCAATGGTGAGTCCCATATGTCCCTCAGTTGTCCGGTAGAACCCCGCTGGGCACAACGGTACCGGAGCTGGACGGGCGGTCCGCTCCCCGACCCCGCGCCGTCCACCCCTCGGACAGCCTCAGTCGACGTCGATGCGTTCCGTGCCGGGCGGCGGTTCGTCGCCCTCGTCGCCGCCGGCCTGCGGCTCCTCGTCGTCGCGGGTGACGCGGACGCAGGGTTCGTCGCGTCGGGTCCAGCGCCGCTCCTGCTCGGCGACGGCCGCCCGGTACGCGGCGAGCAGTTCGGCGCCCGCCGCGCTCAGGTGCGAGACGACTTCGGGGCTGCGGTCGGCGACGTCGTCGAACGCGTTCCTGGCGGTCTCGGCGAGCCGCCGGGTCAGCTGCTCGGCGGTGGCGCCGACGCCCTCGCCCGCGGCGGCCCGTCCGGCGGCGCCCATCAGCGGGGCGGCGACGTCGGCGATCCGCTCGGCGACGGAGTCGACCAGCCGGCGGAGTTCGTCCGCCGCGTCGCCGCGTCCGGGCTCCCGGTCGTGCTCGTGGCCGGCTCTCCTGGCCTCCTCGGCGGCCAGGTCCTCGGCGCAGGCCTGGGCCCAGGCGTCCTCCGGCGCCCCGGCGTCGTCCGGGGTCCGCGAGTCGTCCGGAGTCCGGGGGTCGTCGGCGTTGTCGGCGGGGTGGGCGTCGTTGGCGTCGCTCATGGCGGGCTCCCGGCGGCGAGGTGCGCTGCTGCTGTACGCGACGGGACAGGCCATCGGCCCCCGCGCACTTCCGACAGTACCGCTCAGCGCGGGTCGGGCCACAGCGCGGGGTCGGGGGCGAACCGCACGGACAGCTCGCGGCCCGCGAGGCGCGCGCCGGCGACCGTGCAGCGGCGCAGCGCCGAGTCCAGCGGCAGCGCCCGGCGGTGCGGGCCGACGGTCACGATGACCTCGTCGCCGCGTCTGACGAGGTCGAGGCGGTCCCGGGAGGCGCCCGGCAGCGGCAGTCGCCACACCAGCTCGCCGTCCTCGGCCAGCCGGTCGGTCACCCGGGGGCCGAGACGGCGCGGGGCCGGGCCGGGGGCCGGGACGCCGAGCTGGGCGAGGTCGGCGGTGTCGGCGGGGGCCCGGCCGAGGTGCGGCAGTTCGATCAGTGGGAGGGTGCCGAGGTGGTCGCCGAGTTCCGCGCACGCCTTCTGCTGTTCGGCGGCGAGACCGGCCAGCCACGGGTCCGGGGAGCCGGTGGGCAGCATCCGGGCGGCGAACACGGCCTCGACCGGTACCCCGAAGAGGGCGAGTCCGGCCTGCGTCTCGGCGACCAGGTCGACGCCGCCGGGTCCGGGGTCGACGACGAGCACGGCCGAGCTGCCCGGGCCCTCGACCAGTTCCCGCACCAGGGCGAGTTCGGCGCGCCAGTGCTCGGCGGTCTCGTAGAGGCGGCGGGCCGGCATCGGCACGCCCACGAGTTGCGCGAGCACGGGCCGCAGCGCGCGGGCGGCCTGCCGTTCGGGCGGCAGCAGCCGGCGGAGGTAGCGGTCGAGCTGGTCGGGCAGGGCGAGCAGCCGTACGGCGTCGGCAGCCGGCGGCAGGTCGACGACCACGAGGTCGTACCGTCCGTCGGCGGCCCGCCGCAGGGCGCGCAGCAGCGCGAGGGGTTCGGCGCCGGGCAGTTCGGTGACCTCGTCGGGCTCCAGTGGCTGGGCGCCGAACTGGTCGAGCAGTCCGAGCGCGCCGTCCTGGACCGCGGCGAGGCGCTGCCGGAAGTCGGTGGTGCGGTCGACGGGGACGACGGTCACCCCGCCGGTTCCGCCGTCCGCCGGGTGCGGTACGTCGGCGGCCTGGGTGACCAGCGCGGTCCGCATCCCCCGGCGGCCGGCGGCGAGCGCCGTGGCGGCGGCCACGGTGGTGCGTCCGGCGCCGCCCGCGCCGGTGACGAACTGGACGCGGACGGTGCCGGCCGGGCCGAGGTCGTCGCGCTGGCCGGAGGGCGCGCCGGGGCCTGCCCGCACGTCAGTCCCGGTCGCCGGAGGCGCCGGACTCCACACGCTTCTTCAGCCCGTCCAGCGCCCGGTCGATGATGACCTTCTCCGCCTTGCGCTTGATCATGCCCAGCATCGGGATCTTGACATCGACGGTGAGCTGGTAGGTCACCTCGGTGCGGGTGCCGCCCTCGATCGGGGCGAGCGTGTAGGAGCCGTCGAGCGCGCGCAGCATCTGCGACTTCACCAGCGACCAGCGGACCTCCCGCTCACCTGGCCACTCGTAGGCCAGGGTGTGCTCGTCCTTGATCGCGCCGGCGTCCAGCAGCAGTCGCACCTGTTCGGCGCGGCCCGACTCGTCGGTGGCCAGGATCTCGGCCTCCTTCACCTCCCCGGTCCACTCCGGGTAGCGCCCGAAGTCGGAGATCACGGCCATGACCTCGGCCGGGGCCGCGTCGATGGTGATGCTCGACCTGGTGTGTTCCGCCATCGCTCATGGCTCCTTCAGGAAAACCGGAAACCCGTGTGCCGGTGCCGACCCGTCGTGTGGCGTCCGCCGCGGGGCCGGTTTCGCCGGGGCAGCGGGAAGCGCCCGGACAGGCGGGTTCCCGGCGGACCCGCTGGTGGTCGCGGGGGAAGGCTATCGCGCGGTGGGCTACCCGCGGTCACCACTCCACGGCGAACGGCCTGCCGCTGGACATGAAGTGGCCCACGTTGACGCACTCCGTGGCGCCGATCCGCATCCGGCGGGCCAGCGGCTGGTGGACGTGGCCGAAGAAGGCGTAGCGCGGCCGCACCCGGTGGATCATCTCCAGCAGCGCCCGGCTGCCGCGTTCGAAGCGGCGGGCGACGGTGTCGTAGCAGAGTTCCGGCACCTCGGGCGGGATGTGCGAGCAGAGCACGTCGACGTCGCCGAGGGCTTCCACCTTGGCGGCGTACTCCTCCTCGCTGATCTCGTACGGGGTGTTCATCGGAGTGCGCAGGCCGCCGCCGACGAAGCCCACCCGCAGCCCGCCTATCTCGGTCGTCTCACCGTCCAGGACGGTGAGACCGCGGCGGTCGTACTCGGCCCAGAGGCGGGGCACGTCCACGTTGCCGTAGGTGGCGTAGGCGGGGGTGGGGAAGGCGGCGAAGAGTTGCTTGTACTGGCGGCGGACGGCGGCCTCCACGTCCGTGTCCCAGTCGACGGTGGTCCACAGCCCCTGGACGAACTCGCGGGCCTCGGCGAAGCGCCTGGCGGTCTTGAGACCGATCATCCTGGTGGCGGCCTCCGTGCCGAACAGGTCGGGGAAGATGCCCCGCGAGTGGTCCCGGTAGTCGATGAAGAGCAGCAGGTCGCCCAGGCAGATCAGGGCGTCGGCGCCGTCGCCCGCGCGGGCCAGCGCCTCGCTGTTGCCGTGGACGTCGCTCACCAGGTGGATCCGGGTCCGGTCGCCTCGTCGCTGAGGCTGCATGGGCTGAGGCTGCATGGGGTTCACCCTAGGGTCTGTCCGCGGCCTCCCGGAGGGC
>NZ_VJYK02000237.1 GCF_007097205.2 Streptomyces alkaliterrae | reverse complement strand
CCCTGAGCCCCCCCGCTCGCGCCCCCTCGTCGCCGCGCCGGGTTCATGTCGCGTGTGGCGAGGACAGCCCGACGGTCCGTCACCAACGCGCCGGGGGCGTGCGCCCCGCCATATGCGACGGGTGTGCCCATATCGAGTGAACGCCCGGAATGGCGTCGCGCCTGACACTCCGTCAGCACGCATCGTCGACGCAACGGGCACGGTCTTGCGTCGTCTCGGCGCGACTCCTCCCGGAACGTCGTTTTCTCCCACCCTCATCTAGGAGACATACAGCGATGCAGCTGAACCGGAAGATCGCCGCCGGCCTGGCGGCGGGCGCGCTGGCCACGAGCCTGC
Organism: Streptomyces alkaliterrae; assembly: GCF_007097205.2. GTDB lineage: Bacteria > Actinomycetota > Actinomycetes > Streptomycetales > Streptomycetaceae > Streptomyces > Streptomyces alkaliterrae. The sequence goes on along the minus strand of NZ_VJYK02000237.1, from coordinate 8,313 downwards.
TCGGTGTCGCCCCCGCCGTGGCCGCCGAGCCGCTGGACGCCAAGGGCGGCGCGGCCGAGGCGCCCATGATGGACCACGCCCGTCATGCCGCGTGGGGCAAGGTCGTCGCCAAGTCCGGCGTCAACATCCGCGCCTACCCCTCGGTCAAGGCCCGTAAGCTCGGTGCCTACCCGCACGGAGCCAAGATCAAGCTGCGCTGCAAGGTCAAGCGCGCCGCCGTCCACGGCAACCCGTACTGGTACAAGCTCGACAAGCACAGCGGCTGGGTCACGGCCCGTTGGGTGAAGAACCTCAACCACGTGCCGTTCTGCCGCTGATCCGCACGGGTCACGCGTAGACCGCGCCGGTGTCCCTCCATGGAGGGACACCGGCGCGGTCGGCCCCTCAGGGGGCCCGGAATCGCACGGGGCCGCACGGCGGTAACCTGAGCCGGTCGGCCTCGAGCCGGCCCGCCGCGCGAGGCGCGGTGATCGTCGTCCGCGCACCCAACCGTCGGGATTCTGGCATGTCCACGCCACCTCCGTACCACAACCAGCCGCCCCAGGGCTTCCAGCCGCCGTACGGCCAGCCACAGCAGCCGCCTTACGGCCAACAGCCCTACCCCGGCCAGCAGTACGGGCACGGGCAGCAGCCCGCGTACGGACATCCGCAGCAGCCGTACGGGCAGCAGCCGCCGCCCGGGTACGGACACCAGCCGCCCCACGGCCAGCCTCAGCCGCACCAGCCGCCGCCCCCTCCGTCACCGGGCGGGCCCCAACAGCGGCCGCAGCCGGGCCCCTTGCACAAGCTCATCGTGTTCGGCCTCGCCGCCGTGCTCATCGGCGGCGTCGGCTGGTGGGTCTACGACTACAACCGCACCCCGGCCGACGGCGGCCCCTCCAAGGCCGAGGTCGAGGACCGGAAGAACAACCCCCGTGAGGGCGACTGCGTCAAGATCCACGACCCGCAGGGCAGCCCCCGCCCGGAGACAGTCGACTGCGACTCCCCCGAGGCCGAGTACCGGCGCGGCGAGAAGCTGGACGGCAGCGGCCAGGAGTGCGGCCCGTCCTACGACTACGGCATCCAGGTCAGGAAGCGCCGCGGCTCCAACTACACCCTCTGCTTCACCAAGCTCTGACGGCGCGCCTCACCTCCCCGCCCTGGGCGGGGAGGTGAGGCGAAGTCGAATTCAGAGCCCGCCGTCGACCCAGGGACCGGTGATCGCGAAAGTGATACCGGGGGACTGGATGTTGACGAAGACCCAGTCGTCTTCCTGCGGCTCGAAGCACGAGCCCGCCCATTCCGAGCCCCGGTAGTCGCCCACGGCCACGTTCTTCCCCGCGGTGCCGCCCGTCAGGTCGGCGTCGTTGGCGGCGAACGGGAAGACCTCGCCGCGCGTCGTGAAGCCGTGGACGTACTCGGTGCCGCTGCCGTCCTCACAGAGCACCAGCCCGCCACGGGGGCTGACACACCTGTTATCGGGCATGTTGAGGACGCTGGCCCCGGGTGACACGTGAACCCCCAGCGGGCGCAGCGCCTCCCAGACGGACCTGACCGCCGACAGCCGGCGGTCGCGCAGCACGTCGGCGTCGACCTCGCGGCAGGTCCGTTCCTCCAAGTAGGCCCACCAGCCGCTCACCGGGTCACCAGCCGGGCTCTCAGGACGCGCGTCACGGCTTCGAACGCACGCCATGACGCGGCAGCGTCCCAGCCGCCCGCGCGCAGGATGGCTGCCCTTGTTCGCGCGTTGGTCACGCCGCTGGTCACGGCGGGGGCAGGAAACAGAAAAACCCCAGCTGAGCTGGGGTTTTGCAAGTGTCCGAGGGGGGACTTGAACCCCCACGCCCGATAAAGGGCACTAGCACCTCAAGCTAGCGCGTCTGCCATTCCGCCACCCGGACCGGTGCGTCCTCCGCGGCTCGGCCGCGGCGACGAGGACAACAATACCAAGACCCGGGAGTGCTTCTCACCCCGGTTGACCGGGGGCTCCCCGCCCGGAACGCCGGGTTCAGGTGCGACCGCGCTCCTGGACCTGGCGGAGCAGCGGGGCGGTCTCCATCCAGTCGGCGCGCAGCACCTCGAAGCCGGCCTCCCGGTAGGCGTCGCAGACCTGGACGTCGTCGTCCACGACGATCTCGATGGTGCGCTCGCGCGCCAGTGAGCGCAGCAGTTCGACCTTGGCGACGCGGGCGGGGCGGAAGTCGCGTTCCCGCCGCATCCACAGCTCGCCGACCGGGAGGCCCTGCTCGGCGAGCCAGCGTTCGGTGTCCCGGCGGCAGCGTTCGGGGCGGCCGGTGACGTAGCCCAGCTCGCAGCGGGTGGACCACTCCCTGGCCAGGTCGATGCCGGCGGTCAGGGGCGGGTCGTGGCGCGCCTCGCGGAAGAAGGCGTTCCAGTCGCGCGGGGTGGAGGCGACGTGGTGGAGGCGGTGGCGGGTGTCGCTGAGGGTGCCGTCGAGGTCGAACACCGCGATCGGCGGCAAGGTGGTCGTCTTCGCTGGGCGGGCCATGGGGCCGAGCCTATGCCGACGCCGGGTCTGGCGCCCGGCGGTGGGGAGGGCGGCGCGGATGACGGAGAATGGGCCGGTCGCGGCCGGTGGCCGCCGCGCGCGAGGCGCGGCGGGGGCGGCGACCTCGCGGGGCGGTGCGTCGCGAGGCGGTGGCGGAACCGGGAGTGAGCGCCGATGGGACGGGTCACCGAGCGGCGTGGTGTCCTGCGGATCCGGGACGGCAGGGTCAGCCGGCGGCCGGACACTCTGGTGGCCGAGGAACCGATGGAGATCCGGCTCAACGGCAGGCCGCTCGCGGTGACGATGCGCACCCCGGGTGACGACTTCGCGCTGGCGGTCGGCTTCCTGGTCAGCGAGGGTGTGCTGGCGCACCCCGAGGAGCTGCGGCAGGTGACGTACTGCGCGGGCTCGGTGACGGAGGACGACGGCGGGTCGTACAACACCTACAACACGGTGGACGTACGGCTGGCCGACGGGGTCGCGGTCCCGGAGCTGACGCTGGAGCGGAACGTGTACACGACGTCCTCCTGCGGTCTGTGCGGGAAGGCGTCGCTGGACGCGGTGCGGACGACCGCCCGTTGGGCGCCGGGCCGGGCGGCGGACGGGCCGAGGGTGAGTACGGCGACGCTGGCCCGGTTGCCGGAGCTGCTGCGCGAGCGGCAACGGGTCTTCGACCGGACGGGCGGGCTGCACGCCGCCGCGCTGTTCACCCCGGACGGCGAGCTGATCGACGTGCGGGAGGACGTGGGCCGGCACAACGCGGTGGACAAGCTCGTCGGCCGCGCGCTGCGCGAGGGGCGGCTGCCGCTGGCGGAGACGGTGTTGATGGTGTCGGGGCGCGCGTCGTTCGAGCTGGCGCAGAAGGCGGTGATGGCCGGGGTGCCGGTGCTGGCGGCGGTCTCGGCGCCGTCCGCGCTGGCGGTGGACCTGGCGGAGGAGTCGGGGCTGACGCTGGTGGGCTTCCTGCGCGGTGCGTCGATGAACGTGTACGCGGGCGAGGAGCGGATCGCGGTGGCGGAGGACGACGCGGGCTGACCACCCTCACGGCCCTCAGGAGGGGTCGGCGCGGCGGGCGAGTCTGCGGGCGATCACCGCGCAGACCATCAGCTGCATCTGGTGGAAGAGCATCAGCGGCAGGACGGCCAGCGAGGCCTGCGCGCCGAACAGTACGGCGGCCATCGGCAGTCCGGCGGCGAGCGACTTCTTGGAGCCGGCGAAGAGGATCGCGGTGCGGTCGGCGCGGTCGAAGCCCAGTCCTCGGCCGCCCCAGGCGGTCAGCGTCAGCATGACGGCGAGCAGGACGGCCTCGGTGCCGAGGAGGCCGGCGAGCCGCCACGGCGACACCTGCTGCCAGACGCCCTCGACCATGCCCTGGCTGAACGCGGTGTAGACGACCAGCAGGATGGCGACGCGGTCCACGCGGGACAGTGCGGTCCGGTGTCGGGTGACAAAGCCGCCGATCCAGCGCCGTAGCAGCTGCCCGGCGAGGAAGGGCGCCAGTAGTTGGAGGGCGATGGCCGTCAGGCCGTCGGTGGAGAGTCCGCCGACCGCGCCGCCGACGAACAGCGCCGCGAGCAGCGGGGTGAGCACGATGCCCAGCAGGCTGGAGTAGGTGCCGGCGCAGATCGCCGCGGGCACGTTGCCGCGGGCGAGCGAGGTGAAGGCGATGGAGGACTGGATGGTGGAGGGCACCACGCACAGGAACATCAGCCCCGTCCACAGTTCCTCGGTCAGCACGTGCGGGACCAGGCCGCGCGCGGCCAGTCCGAGCAGGGGGAAGAGGAGGAAGGTGCAGGCCAGCACGGTGAGGTGAAGTCGCCAGTGCCGCAGTCCGTCCAGCGTCTCCCGGGTGGAGAGCCGGGCGCCGTAGAGGAAGAAGAGCAGGGCGACGGCTGCCTTCGCCGCGTCGCCGACGACGTCCGCCGCCGCGCCCCGGGCCGGGAGGAGGGCGGCGAGCGCCACGGTCGCGCCGAGCAGGAGAAGGAAGGGGTCGAGGACGCGGGCCAGGCGGTGCATGAGCCCACTGAACCACGCACCCCGCGCTCCCCCCGTGCGCACCCCACGGCGCGTGAACGTGCCCGCGCGCCGGTTCCCTTCCGGCGCGGGCCGCGATTCGGTACCGTCACCACGCTGTGTGTGCGCTCGGGAGCACCTCCCGACCGGCGGAGGCACAGCGCCTGAGGAGAGCGGCATTGCGCGAGATCACTGTTCCGCCCGCGGTGCCCCCGGCTCGTTCCGGCGGTCTCGCGGACTCCGTCTTCGAACGCGCGCGCTCCCGCCCCGGACAGGCGGTGATCGCCTACCGGGAACCCGACGGCGGCGACGACCGCGGCGACGGACGGCGGAGCACGGCGTCACCGGGCGCGCGGGAGCCCGAAGGGCGTTGGCGGGACGTGACCGCCGAGGAGTTCCGCGACGAGGTGCTGGCTCTGGCCAAGGGGCTGCTCGCCGAGGGGGTGCGGTTCGGCGACCGGGTGGCCGTCATGTCGCGCACGCGCTACGAGTGGACGCTGTTCGACTACGCGCTGTGGACGATCGGCGCGCAGTCGGTGCCGGTGTACCCGACGTCGTCGTCCGAGCAGGTGCTGTGGATGTTCACGGACGCGGCGGTGTCGGCGGCGATCGTGGAGCACGAGGACCACGCGATGACGATCGGTGCCGTCGTGGACCGGCTGCCGCTGCTCAGACGGCTGTGGCAGCTCGACGCCGGTGCGCGTGAGCAGCTGACCGAGGCGGGCCGGCGCATCGACACCGACGTCGTCGAGCGGCACCGGATGGCGCTCACCCCGGACACCGTGGCCACGGTCGTCTACACCTCCGGCAGTGAGGGGCGGCCCAAGGGCTGTGTGCTCACGCACGCCAATCTGATGGCCGAGTGCGACAACATCGTGAAGCGGTACGAGTCGGTCTTCAGCTCGGGCCTGAAGACCGAGCCGACGACGCTGCTGGTGCTGCCGCTCGCCCACGTCTACGGGCGGATGGTGCAGGTGGCGGCGGTGCGGGCGGGGGTGAAGCTGGGGCACCAGCCGGAGATGACGCCGAGCGCGCTGCTGCCCGCGCTGCGGGAGTTCCGGCCGACGTTCCTGCTGGCGGTGCCGTACCTGTTCGAGCGGATCCACTCGGCGGCGCGGCGGCGGGCGGAGTCCGAGGGGCGGCTGGCGGTGTTCGAGCAGGCCGAGGAGGTGGCCGAGCGGTACGCGGAGGCGGTGGAGCGGAAGGCGTTCGGGGAGGGCCCGGGGCCGAGCGCGGCGCTGCGGGTGCGGCACCAGCTGATGGACCGTCTGGTGTACTCGCGGCTGCGTCAGGCGCTCGGCGGGCGGCTGCGGTACGCGGTGTCCGGCGGCAGTTCGATGGACCGCCGGCTGGGGTTGTTCTTCGACGGCGCCGGGGTGCGGGTCTTCGAGGGGTGGGGGCTTACCGAGACGACCGCCACGCTGACCGGCAATCCGCCCGAGCGGCCCCGGTTCGGCACGGTCGGGATGCCGATCCCGGGCACGACGGTGGCGCTCGGTGAGGACGGCGAGGTGTGGGTGCGCGGCGGCCAGGTGTTCCAGGGCTACCTCAGCGATCCGGCGGCGACCGCCCGTTGTCTGCGGGAGGGCTGGTTCGCCACCGGCGACCTGGGGGCGCTGGACGAGTACGGCTATCTGACGATCACCGGCCGCAAGAAGGACGTGCTGGTCACCTCCAGCGGGAAGACGGTCAACCCGGCGGTGCTGGAGGGCCGGGTCCGCACGCACCCCTTGGTCGCGCAGTGTGTGGTCATCGGCAACGACCGGCCGTTCGTGTCGGCTCTGGTCACCCTGGATCCGGAGGCGGTGAGCCACTGGCTGGCGATGCGCCGGAAGCCTGCGGTGCCCGCCTCCCAGCTGGTGCACGACGCCGATCTGGAGCACGAGATCCGGCGTGCGGTGATAGCGGCCAACACGCAGGTCTCGCAGGCGGAGTCGATCCGCACGTTCCGGATACTGGGCCGCCAGTTCACCGTGGAGGACGGCCTGCTCACGCCGTCGCTGAAGCTGCGGCGCAGGTCGATCGAGAAGGTGTACCAGCAGGAGATCGACACGCTCTACCGCCGCTGAGGCCCCGTGCGGGAATGCCGGCGGCGGGTTGATCGTTCCACCTCTCCGAGAACACGAGCACAGTTCGCGAGAGTCGAAGGATCCGATCTTCTGTGAGTGAAGCCCCCACGATCACCCTGAACAACGGTGTTGTCATGCCGCAGCTGGGCTTCGGCGTATGGCAGGTTCCGGACAACGAGGCCGCCGAGGCGGTGAGCCGTGCGCTGGAAGCCGGCTACCGCAGTATCGACACCGCCGCCGTCTACGAGAACGAGGTCGGGACGGGCAAGGCGCTGGCCGCCTCCGGGCTGCCGCGCGAGGAGCTGTTCGTCACCACGAAGGTGTGGAACAGCGAGCAGGGCCACAACTCCACCCTCCGCGCGTTCGACGCCTCGCTGGATCGGCTCGCCCTGGACTACGTGGACCTCTACCTCATCCACTGGCCGATGCCGATGTTCGACACCTACGTCGACACCTGGCGTGCGCTGGAGAAGCTGTACGCCGACGGCCGCGTCCGGGCGATCGGCGTGTCGAACTTCAAGCCGGCGCATCTGCGGCGGCTCGCCGAGGAGACGTCCGTGGTGCCCGCGCTCAACCAGGTCGAGCTGCACCCCGCGCTCCAGCAGGGTGAGCTGCGCGCGTACCACTCGGAGCACTCGATCACCACCGAGGCGTGGTCGCCGCTGGGCCAGGGGAAGGACGTCCTGGCCGACCCGGTGATCGGCCGGATCGCCGAGCGGTACGGCCGCACCCCGGCGCAGGTCATCCTGCGCTGGCACCTCCAGCTGGGCAACGTCGTCATCCCCAAGTCGGTGACGCCGTCCCGCATCCGGGAGAACATCGACGTCTTCGACTTCGAGCTGGACGAGGACGACATGGCGGCCGTCGCGGGCCTGGACAGCGGCACCCGGCTCGGCCCCGACCCGGACGAGATGGACTGGCGGGGCTGACCGCCTTCCTGTCCCGGATGGGGTGTCACGGCCGCGCCTCCCGGCTGTGACACCCCATCTGAGGCACGTTCGAGGTGCGCGGCATCCGCGCGTGCCGCCGGACACGAACCACCGGTGAGCCGGCGGACGGGTGCCGGCGCGGTCGTCGACGGAGGTAAGGATGAACCACCGCCCACCGGGGGGCAACCGGCGAGGAGGTCCGCGCGGCGCGGCGCGCGAGGAGCGGGTGGCGGTGGTGCTGTACACCGCCGACCTGCGGGTGCACGATCACCCGCCGCTGCGCTCGGCGCTGGCAGAGGCCGACCGGGTAGTGCCGCTGTTCGTCCGTGATCCGGCGGTGGACGCGGCGGGTTTCGCCGCGCCGAACCGGCTGGCCTTCCTCGCCGACGCGCTGGCGGACCTGGACGCGGCGCTTCGGGAGCGCGGCGGTCGGCTGGTGTTCCGTGAGGGGCCGCTGGTGCCGGAGGTGCTGGCAGTGGCCGCCGAGGCGGGGGCGGACGACGTGCACATGGCGGCGGGGGTGAGCCGGTTCGCCGCGGAGCGGGAGGAGCGGCTGCGCAGGGCGCTGGAGTCGGCGGGCCGGCGGCTGCGGGTCCACGACGCGGTGTGCACGGTGCTGGAGCCCGGGGCGGTGACCCCTTCGGGGAAGGACCACTTCGCCGTCTTCACGCCCTACTTCCGGCGCTGGTCGGCGACGGCGCCCAGGGCCGTGCTGGGTGCGCCGCGTTCGGTGCCGGTGCCGGACGTCGGCTCGGCGCCGCTGCCGTCGCCGCAGGTGGCGGGGCGCTCGCCGGGGCTGGCGCCGGGCGGGGAG
>NZ_VJYK02000236.1 GCF_007097205.2 Streptomyces alkaliterrae | reverse complement strand
GTGCCATGGGCCCATTCTCAGGCACCCGCCGCACCGGCCGCAGCGGCGAGGCCGCAGGTCAGCGAGGTGCGCGGGTGCCTGAGAATGGGCCCATGGCACAACGCGGAACACTGCGGATCTACCTCGGGGCGGCACCCGGGGTGGGCAAGACCCACGCCATGCTCTCCGAGGGGCACCGCCGGGCGGAACGCGGCACGGACGTGGTCGTCGGCTACGTCGAGACCTACTCCCGCCCCCGTACCGAGGCGCAGCTGCACGGCCTGGAGGTCGTGCCGCGCCGCGCCGCCGGAGGCCCGGGGGCCGGGGAGATGGACACCGCCGCCGTGCTGAGCCGGGCCCCGTCGGTCGCCCTCGTCGACGAGCTCGCCCACCACAACGCCCCCGGCGCGCCCAACGACAAGCGCTGGCAGGACGTCGAGCAGCTGCTGGACGCCGGCATCGACGTCGTCTCCACCCTCAACATCCAGCATCTGGAGTCGTTGGGCGACGTCGTGGAGTCGGTGATCGGCATCCGCGAACGCGAGACCGTGCCGGACGAGGTGGTCCGCCGCGCCGAGCAGGTCGAACTGGTCGACATGACCCCGCAGGCCCTGCGCCGCCGGCTCGCCCACGGCAACATCCACAGCCCCGACCGCCTCGACGCGGCCCTCTCCGACTACTACCGGCCCGGCAACCTCACCGCGCTCCGCGAACTGGCCCTGCTGTGGACGGCCGACCGCGCCGACGAGTACCTGCAGCAGTACCGCACCGAGCACTCCATCCGCCGCACCTGGCGGGCCCGCGAACGCATAGTCATCGGCCTCACCGGCGGCCCCGAGGGCCGCACGCTCATCCGCCGCGCCGCGCGGCTCGCCGCCAAGGCATCCGGCGGCGAACTGCTGGCGGTCTGCGTCGCCCGCGCGGACGGCCTCACCGTCACCTCGCCCGGCGAACTCGAGGTGCAGCGCAGCCTCGTCGAACAGCTCGGCGGCACCTTCCACCAGGTGGTCGGCGACGACGTGCCGCAGGCGCTGCTGGACTTCGCCCGCGGCGTCAACGCCACCCAGATCGTGCTCGGCTCCAGCCGCCGCCGGCCCTGGCAGTACGTGTTCGGCCCGGGCGTCGGCGCCACGGTGGCCGGCGAGTCAGGGCCCGACCTCGACGTGCACATCGTCACCCACGAGGAGGCCGCCAAGGGCCGCGGGCTGCCGCTGGTGGGCGGCCGGGGGCTGCGCCGCGGCAGACTCGTCGGCGGCTGGCTGACGGCGCTGGCCGCCCCCCTGCTGCTGACCACCCTGCTGATCGGCCTGGACCCCGCGGTCGGGCTGACCAACACCGTGCTGCTCTTCCTGGCCGTGTCGGTGGCCGCCGGCTTCACCGGCGGCGTGCTGCCGGCGCTGACCTCCGCCGCGCTGTGCTCGGTGCTGCTGCACTACTACTTCACCGAGCCCGTCCGCACCTGGCGGATCGACGACCTCCAGGACGTCGTCACCCTGATCAGCTTCTTCGCCGCCTCCGCCGCCGTCGGCCTGGTCGTCGACCTGGCGCTGCGGCGGGCCCGGCAGGCGGCCAGGCTGCGCGCCGAGTCGCAGGTCCTGGCCATGCTCGCCGGCGGCGTGCTGCGCGGTGACGACTCGCTGGAGGCACTGCTGGAGCGGGTGCGGGAGACCTTCGGCATGGAGGCCGCCGCGCTGCTGGAGAGGCGGGCCGACCACGGGCCGTGGAGCTGCGTTGCCGGCGTCGGACTGCCGCGCCACGGCCGCCCGCTGGCGAGCCCGGAGGACGGCGAGACGGACATGCCGGTCGGCGACCACATGATGCTCGTCCTCTGCGGCCGACTGCTGCCGGCGGCCGACCGCCGGGTGCTGGCCGCGTTCGCCGCCCAGGCCGTCGGAGTACTCGACCGCCAGCGGCTGCGGCACGAGGCCGGCGAGGCCCGCCGGCTCGCCGAGGGCAACCGCATCCGCACCGCCCTCCTGGCCGCCGTCAGCCACGACCTCCGCACCCCGCTGGCGGCCATCAAGGCCGCCGTCACCTCGCTGCGCTCCACCGACGTCGCCTGGTCCCCGGAGGACGAGGCCGAGCTCCTGGAGGCCATCGAGGACGGCGCCGACCGGCTCGACCACCTGGTCGGCAACCTGCTGGACATGTCCCGCCTGCAGACCGGCACCGTCACCCCGCTGATCCGGCGAACCAACCTGGACGAGGTGGTGCCCAGGGCGCTCGGCGGCGTGCCGGAGGACAGCGTCTGCCTGGAGATCCCCGAATCCCTCGCGCTGGTCGCCGTCGACCCGGGCCTGCTGGAACGCTCGGTGGCCAACATCGTGGAGAACGCCGTCAAGTACAGCCCGCCCGGCGAGCGGGTCAAGGTGTCCGCGAGCCGGCTGCGCGACCGGGTCGAGCTGCGGGTCACCGACCGCGGCCCCGGGGTGCCCGACAGCCACAAGGAACGCATCTTCGAGCCCTTCCAGCGGCACGGTGACGCGCCGCGCGGCGCCGGCGTCGGGCTGGGCCTCGCCGTCGCCAGGGGCTTCGCCGAGGCCATGGGCGGCAGCCTGGAGGCGGAGGACACCCCGGGCGGCGGCATGACGATGGTGCTCACCCTGCCCGTCGCCGACCCGGCCCGCGCCCGTACCACCACCGAACCGCCCGCGAAGGTGTCGCTGTGACGCCCTCGGCGGGCAACCGCCCCACCCGTGTCAGAGAGGTGAGCCCGAACATGACGTCCAGGCACCGAGTGCTCGTGGTCGACGACGAGCCGCAGATCGTCCGGGCACTGGCCATCAACCTGCGGGCCAGGGAGTACGACGTGGACACCGCCGGGGACGGCGCCACCGCGCTCAAGCTCGCCGCCGACCGCCGCCCCGACGTGATCATCCTGGACCTCGGCCTCCCGGACATGGACGGCGTCGAGGTGATCAGGCGGGCCCGCGACTGGACCAGGGTGCCCATCCTGGTGCTCTCCGCCCGCCAGACATCCGACGAGAAGGTCAAGGCGCTCGACGCGGGCGCCGACGACTACGTCACCAAGCCGTTCGGCATGGACGAGCTGCTGGCCCGCCTCAGGGCGGCCGTCCGCCGCGCCGAACCCGCCCCGGACACCAGCGAGCCGGTGCTGGTGGAGACCGAACGGCTGAGCATCGACCTCGGTGCGAAGAAGGTCCGCAGGGACGGCGCCGACGTGCGTCTCACCCCCACGGAGTGGCACCTGCTGGAGGTGCTGGTGCGGGCCGGCGGCCGACTGGTCAGCCAGAAGCAGCTGCTGAAGGAGGTCTGGGGGCCCGCCTACCAGACCGAGACCAACTACCTGCGGGTCTACATGGCCCAGCTCCGCCGCAAACTGGAGGCCGACCCCTCGCACCCGAGGCACTTCATCACCGAACCCGGCATGGGTTACCGCTTCGAACGCTGATCCGGCACACGGTGCCGCGGTGCCGCCCCGAGCCGCGGCGTGCCCCTCCTCACGTCCGCCGCGGTGGTCGGGTTCCGCGGACCCCCGGGTAACCTGGCCGATATGGGTAGTCTCAGCGGAGCCGAGAAACGGACGGGGCGGATACGCCGTCTGATGGACCGGTTCCAGCCAGTGGAAGAGCGACCGGAACTCCGCTCCGACCTGGGCAGGGCCGAAGCCGTCAGCGGGTGCACCCCCATCTGCGACTGCGCCGACCGGCAGGTCGTCAAGGTGACCGGGACGCTGCGTACGGTTACACTCCGGGCCCGGGCCGGCGTGCCCGCGCTGGAGGCGGAGCTGTTCGACGGCTCCGCGTCGCTGCACCTGGTGTGGCTGGGCCGCAGGTCCATCGCGGGTATCACACCGGGCCGCGCCATGATCGCCTCGGGTCGGATCGCCATGAACCACGGCCGGCCCGTACTGTTCAACCCCAAGTACGAGCTGCGACCCCTGGGACAGGAGTAGCGGGTGACCCCTCTCGACAAGCCCACAGCGGACGAGGCGCCGGCCGCCGACACCGAGGTGACCAAGGCGGCCTTCCTGGAGGCGTTCGGCGGCGTGCGCGGGATGGTCGAGACGACCGTGCCCGGGCTCGTCTTCGTGCTGAGCTACACCGTGAACCGCGACATCCACGTCTCGGCCATCGCCGCGCTCTGCCTCTCCGCCCTGATGGCCCTGCTCCGGCTGGCCCGCAGGGACACCCTCAAGCACGCCTTCAGCGGCGTGTTCGGCGTCGCCATCGGCGCCGTCTTCGCGATGATGTCCGGCGACGCCAAGAACTTCTACCTGCCGGGCATGCTCTACACCCTCGGCCTCGCGGTGACGTACCTGGTCAGCTCGGCCGCCGGCTGGCCGCTGCTCGGGCTCATCCTGGGCCCGCTGTTCCGGGAGAACCTCTCCTGGCGCACCCGCAACCCCGGCCGCAAGGCCGCCTATACCAAGGCCAGCTATGCCTGGGGCCTGGTGCTGCTCGCCAAGTCGGCGATCACCTTCCCGATCTACTTCTGGGGCGACGCCACCCAGCTCGGCTGGCTGCGCGTCGCACTCGGTATCCCGCCGTTCCTGCTCTGCGTCTACCTGACCTGGATCTTCCTGGCCAAGGCGCCCGCACCGATCGACGTCATCGCCGAGATGGAGGCCGAGGAGGAGCGGGAACGCGCCGCCGAGGCCGCTGCCAAGGCCGCCGAGGCCCGCCAGGCCGCCGGCGAGGGCTGACCCCGCCGCCCACCACGCGGACGCGCGGCGCCGACCCGGTTGATCCGGGTCGGCGCCGCGCTCGTGTTGTCATGCGGCCGGGAGGCTACTGGCGGACCGACAGCAGCGTCTCCAGCTCCTCCTCGCGCTCCGGCGCGGCGACGAACAGCAGCTCGTCGCCGGACTGGAGCACGTCGTCGGGCTGCGGGGCGATCACCTTGTTGCCCCGGATGATCGTCACCAGTGCGGTGTCCCTGGGCCAGGCCACGTCGCCGCAGCGGGCGCCGGACAGCGGGGCCTCCGGCGGGAGCGTCAGCTCCACCAGGTTCGCCTCGCCCTGGCTGAAACGCATCAGCCGGACCAGGTCGCCGACGCTCACCGCCTCCTCCACCAGCGCCGACATCAGCCGCGGCGTGGAGACGGCGACGTCCACCCCCCACGCCTCGTTGAACAGCCACTCGTTGCGCGGGTCGTTCACCCGGGCGACCACCCGGGGCACGCCGTACTCGGTCTTGGCGAGCAGCGACACCACCAGGTTCACCTTGTCGTCGCCGGTCGCGGCGATCACCACGTTGCAGCGCTGCATGCCCGCCTCGTCGAGAGAGGCGATCTCACAGGCGTCGGCCAGCAGCCACTCCGCCTGCGGCACGCCCTCGACCGATATGGCCTTGGGCGCCTTGTCGATCAGCAGTACCTCGTGCCCGTTCTCCAGCAGCTCGCCCGCGATCGAGCGGCCGACCGCGCCGGCCCCCGCGATGGTCACCCTCATGCCGCACCGCCTTCCGGCCGACGCGGGCCCCGGTCGAACACGGCCTCCACCTTGCCGACCTCGTCACTGCGCATCATCACGTGCACGAGATCACCTTCCTGTAGGACCGTCGCGGCGTTCGGCAGCAGTGCCTCGCCCATTCGGGTGATGAAGGCGATGCGGGCGCCGGCCTCCTCCTGCAGTCGCCCGGCCACCTCGCCGACCCACGCGGGGGAGAGGTACACCTCGGCGAGCTGTACGGCGCCCGTCGGATCGCGCCACAGCGGTTCCGCGCCGGACGGCAGCAGCCGCCGCAGCATCTGGCCGGCCGTCCAGCGGACGGTCGCCACCGTAGGGATGCCGAGCCGCTGGTAAACCTCCGCGCGCCGCGGGTCGTAGATGCGGGCGGCCACGTTCTCCACGCCGAACATCTCCCGCGCCACCCGGGCCGAGATGATGTTCGAGTTGTCCCCGCTGCTGACGGCCGCGAACGCGCTGGCCTCCTCGATCCCGGCCTCGCGCAGCACCTGCTGGTCGAAGCCCAGGCCGGTCACGCGCCGGCCCCGGAACCCGCTGCCGAGCCGCCGGAAAGCCGCCGGGTCCTGGTCGATGACCGCGACGCTGTGCCCCTGGCCCTCCAGCGTGTGGGCCAGGGCGGCGCCGACCCGGCCGCACCCCATGATGACGATGTGCATGAGGCCGCTACCTCGCACCTTCCTGCTGCCTGACTGAACACGGCTGACTCGGCGGGTCCGTTCCGTCCCCCGGGCGGCCGCGAGTCAGACCGTGACAGTAACGCTACTCGCCCACGGCCCGCCCGGCGGCCCCGCGCTCGCCGTGCGGAACGCCGTGTTCAGTTTCGGGCTCGGCGGCCGCGCGCCGCCAGGCGGCCTCCCGCAGCAGTCGCAACCCGTTCAGCCCCACCAGGACGGTGGACCCCTCGTGGCCGAGCACACCCAGCGGCAGCGGCAGGTGCCACAGCAGGTCCCAGGCGACCAGGACGACGATGAACGTCCCCGCGATCACGAGGTTCTGCACGACCAGCCGCCGGGCCGCCCGGGAGAGCGCCACCACCGTGGGCACGGCCGCCAGCTCGTCCCGGACCACGACCGCGTCCGCCGTCTCCAGCGCCAGGTCCGAACCGACCCTGCCCATCGCCACGCCGGTGTCGGCGGCGGCCAGCGCCGGCGCGTCGTTCACCCCGTCGCCGACCAGCAGGACCCGCTTCCCGGCCTGCTCCCACTCGTGCACCGCCGCGACCTTGTCCTGCGGCAGCAGCCCGGCGCGGACGTCGCCGATCCCGACCTCGTCCGCGAGCACCGCGGCCGACCGCGGGTTGTCCCCGGTCAGCAGGGTGGGTGGGGCGCCGGTCAGCGCGGTGAGGCCGCGTACCGCGCGGGCGGCGTCGACGCGGGCCCGGTCGGCGACCCCGAGCACGCCGACCGCGGTGCCGCCGACGGCCACCAGGACCGCCGTCCGCCCCCGCGCCTCCACCTCGGCCACCAGCCGCCGGACGCTCTCGCCGTGCTCGGCGCCGCGCCCGGCCTCCCCCGGCAGCCGGGGCGGCGCGCCGACCGTGACCTCCCGCCCCTCGACCGTCGCCCGCACGCCGACGCCAGGCCGGGCCAGGAAGTCAGCCGCCTCCGGCAGGTCCAGGCCCCGCTCGGCGGCCGCCGCGACGATCGCCCGGCCCACCGGGTGCTCGCTGGGACGTTCGGCCGCCGCGGCGAGAGTCAGCAGCGCGGCCTCGTCCAGATCGGTGCCCGGCACCGGCCGCAGGTCCGTCAGCCGCGGGCTGCCCTCGGTGAGCGTGCCGGTCTTGTCGAGCGCGACCGTGTCGATCTGCCCCAGGCGTTCCATCACCACGGCGGACTTCACCAGTACACCGTGCCGTCCCGCGTTGGCGATGGCGGACAGCAGCGGCGGCATCGTCGCCAGCACCACGGCGCACGGCGACGCGACGATCATGAAGGTCATCGCCCGCAGCAGGGCGTCGGAGAACTCCGCGCCCAGCGCGACTGGCACGCCGAACACGGCGAGGGTGGCGATGACCATGCCGACCGAGTACCGCTGCTCGACGCGCTCGACGAACAGCTGGGTCGGCGCCTTCGTCTCGGACGCCTCGGCCACCATGGCGACGATCCGCGCCACCACGAAGTCCGCCGGATCGCGCTCGACCCGCACCCGCAGCGTGCCGTTGCCGTTCAGGGTGCCGGCGAAGACGTCGTCGCCGACAGCCTTGGCGGCCGGCAGCGGCTCGCCGGTGATGGTGGCCTGGTCGACGTCGCTGGCCCCGGCGACGACCCGGCCGTCCGCGCCCACCCGCTCGCCGGGACGGACGAGGATCACCTCGCCCACCGCGAGTTCGTCGGTGCGCACGACCTCCTCGCCGCCGTCCCCGGTCAGCCGGGTCGCGGTGCCGGGCGCGAGGTCGAGCAGCCCGCGCACGGAGTCCTCGGTGCGGGCGGTCGCCAGGGCCTCCAGCGCCCCCGAGGTGGCGAAGATGACGATGAGCAGGGCGCCGTCCATCACCTCCCCGACGGCCAGCGCGCCGATCGCCGCGACGACCATCAACAGATCGACGTCCAGCGTGCGTTCGCGCAGCGCGCACAGCCCCGACCAGGCCGGCTCCCAGCCGCCTGCGAGGTACACCACCGCGTACAGCGGCGCCCACGACCAGACGGGCGCTCCGAGCAGTTGGAGCGGCAGGGCGACCAGGAACGCCAGCGCGGCCGCGGCGGCCCAGCGCACCTCGCCCAGCGCGAACAGCCGGGTGCGCCGCGGCGCCGGCCCCGGCCTCGGACCCGGCACGGCCGGCCGCGCCGGGGCGGACAACGTGGACGACAAGGCCGAGGGCATGGCAGACAGACCCCTTCCGTCTCGGTGAGCTTGTTGCGGCAGCACATTACAGGAACAAATGAACATGCATTCATGTGTTCTCGCTAGGATGGCACCATGGGCCACGGAGTCGACGACCGCAACACCACCACCCCCCGCGAACGACTCGAGGCGGTCGGCACCGACGACGTCGCCGCCACCCTCCAGGCCCTCGCCACCCCCTCCCGGCTGCGCATCCTCGCCAGGCTCCAGGAAGGCCCCTGTGCCGTCGGCGAACTCGCCGAGGCCGCCGGCATGGAGCAGTCGGCCTGCTCCCACCAACTGCGCCTACTGCGCAACCTCGGCCTCGTCACCGGCGAACGACGCGGACGCTCGATCGTCTACGCCCTCTACGACCATCACGTCGCCGAACTCCTCGACCAGGCCCTCTACCACGTCGAACACCTCCGCCTGGGCCTCAGTGACGCCCCGCTCGCCGCCACCCCCGACACCGAC
>NZ_VJYK02000235.1 GCF_007097205.2 Streptomyces alkaliterrae | reverse complement strand
GGCCCGCCCCTCGCCAGGCCCCTCCCCCGCGTCGCGTCCGGCGGCGCGCTCGCCCACCTCGTCGAGGAGGGCGTCGAGCAGCTGGGCGTCGACGTCGCTGACTCCGTAACCGGGGTAGTCGGCGGAGCCGGGATAGCCGGGGTAGCCGGAGTAGCCGGGGTTTGCCGCCTCGGGGCCGGCGAGGCCGTCGGCCACGTCCCTGGCCTCCTGGGCGGCCCAGAAGGCCCGCGCCTCGGCCAGTTCGCGCTCCCGCTCCTCGGCCAGCGCGTCCGCGACGACGGCCCTGACCTCTTCCAGGGCAGGGGTGTGCCGGGCGGCCGGCACCGAGGCGCGGGCGGCGAGAAGCTCCTCGCGCAGCCCCGAGACCTCGCGGCGCAGGCCGCGCACGCAGATCGCGGTGGCGCAGGCGGCCACCGCGGCCACCACGACGGCCGGCAGCAGGATCAGGGTTATGGCGATCACCGACGTACTCCAGTGTTCGGACTTACGGGGGGACCTCTGGGTTCAGCGGTCTGAAGAATTACTACCGCAGGTTTACGCGCGGCACCTGTCGAACCGGTCGAAAAAGGCCATAAATAGGGCGTAGAGCACGCTTTCCGCCTTGATCCATACCCCCATGAACAGGTAAAACGCCGAACCGAGGGGTCAAACATCACATCCTGAGCGAGCTTCCGCATCAGCCCGGCATCACAAGTGACCCAGATAACACCGACGCGCTCCGGCGCGCGCAATTCCTCACGTTGCGCGCCGGCGCGAACACCGAACGTGCGAGCAACACAAAGGGGCGGAAACGTGAACACGTGTCCGCCCCTCGGTCCGCCGCCGCGCGGGCGCCGGAGCCGGTGCCGGCTCGGCGTGTCAGCCGGTGTCAGCCGGTGTCGGCCCGGAGGTGTCAGCTCAGCCGCTCGATCACCATCGCCATGCCCTGGCCGCCGCCGACGCACATCGTCTCCAGGCCGAACTGCTTGTCGTGCCACTGGAGCGAGTTGATCAGCGTGGTGGTCAGCCGGGCGCCGGTCATGCCGAAGGGGTGGCCGACGGCGATGGCGCCGCCGTTGACGTTCAGCCTGTCGAGGTCGATGCCCAGGTCGCGGTAGGAGGGGATCACCTGGGCGGCGAACGCCTCGTTGATCTCCACGAGGTCGATGTCGCCGATCGTCAGACCGGCCCGGGCCAGCGCCTGCTTGCTGGCCTCGACCGGACCGTAGCCCATGATCTCCGGGGACAGGCCGGACACGCCGGTCGAGACGATCCGGGCCAGCGGAGTCAGGCCCAGCTCACGCGCCTTGGTGTCGGACATGATCACCAGCGCGGCCGCGCCGTCGTTCAGTGCGCAGCAGTTGCCCGCCGTCACCAGGCCGTCGGGGCGGAACACCGGCTTCAGCCCCTCGACACCCTCCAGCGTCACCCCGGCGCGCGGACCGTCGTCCTTGCTCACCACGGTGCCGTCCGGCGTGGTGACCGGGGTGATCTCGCGCTCCCAGAAGCCCTCCGCGATGGCCTTCTCCGCGAGGTTCTGCGAGCGGACGCCGAACTCGTCCATGTCCCGGCGGGTGACGCCCTTCAGCCGGGCCAGGTTCTCCGCCGTCTGCCCCATCGCGATGTAGACGTCCGGCAGTTCGCCGGACTCGCGCGGGTCGCTCCAGCCCTCGCCGCCCTGCTCGGCGCGGGTGGCGGTGCGCGCCTCGGCGTCGGCGAACAGCGGGTTGTGGGTGTCCGGCAGACCGTCGGAGGTGCCCTTCACACTGCGGGAGACCATCTCCACGCCCGCCGAGATGAAGACGTCGCCCTCACCGGCCTTGATCGCGTGCAGCGCCATCCGGCTGGTCTGCAGGGAGGACGAGCAGTAGCGGGTGATGGTGCAGCCCGGCAGGTGGTCCATGCCCAGCTGCACGGCCACCACCCGGCCCAGGTTGTGGCCCTGCTCACCGCCGGGCAGGCCGCAGCCCAGCATCAGGTCGTCGATGTCGCGCGGGTCCAGCTCGGGGACCTTGGCCAGCGCGGCCCGGATGATCTCGGTGGTCAGGTCGTCGGGGCGGACGTCCTTCAGCGAGCCCTTGAAGGCACGGCCGATCGGCGAACGGGCGGCGGAAACGATCACTGCTTCGGGCATGACGGCTCCAGAAGAGGGGAAGGCACAACTGTGAGGGAAGCTACCCGTGCGTAGCGCGCAGGTCACGGGGCCTTTGGTGTGATGCGGCTCGCAGCGCCCGCCCGGCCCCGGCGAGGCCGACACGCACGGCCCCGCGACGGCCCGCTCGGCCGGACGGCCGAATCACCCCTTCGCGCGGAACAAGAACGGGGCTTTCGCTCGTTCTGACCGGTGCACTACCGTGCGGTCTTTGCTAACCCATTACTCTGGTACGCAAGGCCGCGTCGTGTGGCCATGGAGGAGTGAGATGAGGAGTAGTAACCCGGTCTTCTCGCGACGGGGGTTCGGTCAAGGAGGCCAGGCGGGCTTCAACACAGGCCCGCAGGCGCAGGCCGGGAATCCCTACGCTCAGGGCGCCCCGGCGGCCAACCCGTACGCGAACAGCCCGTACGCCAACAACCCCTACGCCCAGCCGCAGCAGGGCGCCCCCGGCTACGCGCCGCCGACCGCCCCGCAGACCGACCGCATGACGATGGACGACGTCGTCTCCCGGACTGGTCTGACGCTGGGCGTGGTCGTCGCAAGCGCCGCCGTCGCCTGGATGTTCAACCTGCCACTGGTGATCGCCATCGTGGCCGCGCTGGTCGCCATGGGCCTCGCGTTCTGGCAGTCCTTCAAGCAGGAGCCGTCGCCGGGGATCATCCTCAGCTACGCGGTGTTCGAGGGCGTGTTCCTCGGCGCGATGAGCAACTTCGTCAACAAGTTCGCTCCCGGCGCGGCCATGCAGGCCGTCCTCGGCACGATGGCTGTCTTCCTGGCCGTGCTGTTCCTGTACAAGACGCGGATCATCCGGGTCAACAGGCGCTTCACCCAGTTCGCCATCGCCGCCGGTATCGGCTACGCGCTGCTCTCCCTGGTCAACCTCGGCTTCGCCCTCTTCGGTGCCGGTGACGGCATGGGCTTCCGCACCGGCACGGTCGGCATCCTGATGGGCATCGCCGGCGTCTGCATCGGTGCGCTGTTCCTCGCCCTGGACTTCAAGTCCGTCGAGGACGGCATCGCCTACGGCGCGCCGAAGAAGCAGGCCTGGTTCGCCGCGTTCGGTCTGACCGTGACGCTGGCCTGGATCTACTTCGAGTTCCTGCGCCTGGCCTGGATCCTCAACAGCGACTGATCCCTCCGGAGCAGTCACCACAACGGGTGAGGGCCCGCGGGCAGCTGTCCGCGGGCCCTCACCCGTGTGCGCTGGGGGTTCCTTCTCCGTTCGGTATCCGTTCAGTACTTGCGCGCCGCGCGGCCGCGCCGCCGGTCGTGCTCGTGGATGATCGCCTTGGCGTGGCCGTAGGACAGGTCGTGCTCGCCGCGCAGCCAACCGACCTTCTCCGCGAACCGGTGCAGGGCCGGGCCCTCGTCCACCATGCGAAGCCAGTCGCCGACCGGACGGCCGGTGCGGTCGGGGATGCGGGCGAGCAGCTTGTTGTGTGTCTCCTCGTCGAAGCCCTGGGACATCGGCGCCTCCGAAACGTTGGACTCCCGTCCCGTAACGGTGCCCGACCGCCTCTGCCTTGGCAACAGTGCGACAGGGGCGCGCAGGCTCGGCGACAGGGGGCGCATAGGCTTGCGGACGTGCCCGAAACCGTAGACGTGACGCCCCTCGTGAACGCCGTGGATCGGCTCGCCGACCGGCTGCGCGCCATGCCGCACAGCGCGCTGCGCCGCGGCGCCGCCGACCGGGGACGGGTACTCGCCGCCGAACTCGCCCGGCGCGCACACGAGCTGGAGGCGCCGGGCCTGCCCTGCCCGCCGCTGCCCGAGGCGGACGACTTCGCCGTCGGCGACCAACTCGCCGTCACCGGCCACGACCTGGCCGAAGCGCTGCGCGGCGCCGCCGCCGACCGGCTCACCGCCGCCCTCGACCTGCTCGCCGCCGCCGAACCGGAGATCACCACAAGCCCCCGGTTCGGCTGAGAACCGGTCGCCGCCCGTGACCTTCCCGCCGCCCGGCTGATTGGACCGCCTGTACGGGGATCCGACAAACAGCCAAGGCGAGGAAACGAAATGAAGCTCCTCCGGTCCGCGCTCCTGGGCGCGCTCACCACCGCCCTCCTCACGCTGCCGCTCGCGACCGCCGCGCACGCCGACGAGACCCACCACCACTCGCACAACGGTCCGCGGGTCTCGTTCATCACGACGGGGCAGATCGACGACCCGCTGGAGGACGTGCTGGAGCACCTCACCGTCCTCGGCCTCACTCACATCGTCGACTGAGCCTCGAATCCGGCGCCCGCCCGGGGCTCTACTGGTCCAGGAACAGCGAGCGTTCGGCGGCGCGGGCGTCGAACTCCTCCAGGCTGGCCTGCGCGCGGGGCAGGTGGTCGCACATCGCCTCCAGCAGCACCCGGCCGAGCAGCATCGGCGCACAGGCGGTGTCGAACACCAGCGACGTGCCGACGGCGGCCGGCAGCAGCACGTCACCCGGCTGGGCGACGGGGGCGAACGCGCTGTCGGCCACGACCACCACGCGCAGCCCGGCGTCCCGCGCCTGCGCCAGTGCGTCGGCGACCTCCCGCGGGTGGCGGGGCAGAGCGAAGCACAGCAGGGCGGTCGCGCCCGCCCGTACGGCGGCGTCGATGCGGTCGCCGAGCATCGTGCCGCCCTCGTCCAGCAGTCGCACGTCCGGGTGCACCTTCGCCGCGAAGTAGGCGAAGCCGCGCGCTTGCGCGGAGGCCGCACGCAGACCCAGCACCGGCAGCGGACGCGAGGCGGCCAGCAGTTCGGCGGCCTCGCCGACCGGCGCCGGGTCGGCGAGTTGCGCGGCGAGCAGCCGCAGGTTCTCGATCTCCGCCTCGACGGCCTGCTGGTAGGCGTTGGTCTGCCGGCCGCCGGGCACGTCGGCGGCCTCCGGACCCGTGCCCTCCCGCAGATGGCGGCGCAGCGCCGGGTAGCCGTCGAAGCCGAGCGCGACGGCGAACCGGGTCACCGAGGGCTGGCTGACGCCGGCGAGTTCGGCCAGCTCGACGCTGGAGAGAAAGGGGGCGTCCTCCGCCCGCCGCACCATGCAGTGCGCGATCCGCCGCTGGGTCGGGGTCAGCCGGTGCCCCTCGAAGAGCTTCTGCAGCCGCGCTCCGGCGCCGCCCACACCGTTCACAAGTCCCCTCCGACCGAGCCATTCACCGAACCCCGACTCTGCATGAATCCATGCAGAGGGGCAAGTGGGAGGTCCACTCCGGGGGCTAGCCCTACTGTCCCGGAGCACTCCGCGACCTAGCCTTGCTGTCATGAACACCCACGACGCCGAGCTCCGCAAGGAGCTGGAGGCCACGCTCTCCACGCGCCGCGACCTCGGCCCCGAGTACGAGGCCGAACTCGTCGACTCCTTCATGGAGAAGCTGGACGGGCGCCTGGAGGCGATCGTCGACCAGCGGGTCCGCCGGCAGCTCGCCGAGCGGCAGATGACGATCGCCCGGGCCGCCGGACGCCCCGACGCCGACACGCCCCGCTTCGGCAGTTCCTTCGGGCTGGCGATGTTCTCGCTGATCCTCGCGGTACCGCTGTCGACGGTGGCGGCGGTCAACAGCGGGCTGCCCGGCCTGCTGGTCGCATGGACGGGCATCGTCGGAGTGAACGCGGTGGTTGCCCACGGACGGCTGTGGGGCGCCGACCGCCGGGGCCGCGCCAAGGACGAGGACAGCTGGGACTAGGCCCTAGCGCGGGCTTACGGGGACCGCCGCACCCCGGCGCGGCGTCGCGCCGGGGCGGGACGACGGCGGTCCCCGTAGGGCGTGTCACCGGGTGAGGTACCGGCCACGCCCGGCGGCCGAGACTCCGGGAGCCGCTCCGAAGCCCTGGGCCGTCCTGTTCGGCCTCGCGCCGACACCTCCACGATGCATGACGGGTGTTAACACGGCTTTGCCGGTGTGTGACGCTTCCGACGCGAAGGGTCACACCCCCGTCCGGCGTGCGTCACTTGGCCTGCTTGGCCAGGAACGCCAGCAGGTCCTGGCGGCTGACCACACCGGTCGGCTTGCCCTCGACCAGCACGATCGCCGCGTCGGCGCCCTCCAGCACCGCCATCAGGTCGGCGACCGGCTCACCGGAGCCGACCTGCGGCAGCGGCGCGCTCATGTGCTTCTCCAGCGGGTCGCCGAGCCCCGCGCGACCGGCGAACAGCGCGTCCAGCAGCTCCCGCTCGACAACCGAGCCGACGACCTCGGCGGCCATCACGTCCGGGTGGCCGGCACCCGGCTTGACGATCGGCATCTGCGAGACGCCGTACTCCCGCAGCACGTCGATGGCCTGACCGACCGTCTCGTCCGGGTGCATGTGCACCAGCGAGGGGATGTCGCCCTCCTTGTACCGGAGGACGTCACCGACCTGCGCGCCGGCGGTGCCGTCCTCCTCCAGGAAGCCGTAGTCGGCCATCCACTCGTCGTTGAAGATCTTGCTCAGGTAGCCGCGGCCGCTGTCCGGCAGCAGCACTACCACGACGTCCTCCGGGGTCAGCCGCTCGGCGACCTCCAGCGCCGCCACGACCGCCATACCGCAGGAGCCGCCGACCAGCAGGCCCTCCTCCTTCGCGAGGCGGCGGGTCATCTGGAAGGAGTCCTTGTCGGAGACCGCGATGATCTCGTCCGTCACGTTCCGGTCGTAGGCGTCCGGCCAGAAGTCCTCGCCGACGCCCTCGGTGAGGTACGGGCGGCCCGTGCCGCCGGAGTACACCGAGCCCTCCGGGTCCGCGCCGATGATCTTCACCCGGCCGTCCGAGGCCTCCTTGAGGTAGCGGCCGGTGCCGGAGATCGTGCCGCCGGTGCCGATGCCCGCGACGAAGTGGGTGATCCGCCCCTCGGTCTGCTCCCACAGCTCGGGACCGGTCGTCTCGTAGTGCGAGCGCGGGTTGTTCGGGTTGCTGTACTGGTCCGGCTTCCAGGCGCCCGGGGTCTCCCGGACGAGGCGGTCGGAGACGTTGTAGTACGAGTCCGGGTGCTCCGGGTCGACCGCCGTCGGGCACACCACGACCTCGGCGCCGTACGCGCGTAGAACATTGATCTTGTCCGTGGACACCTTGTCCGGGCACACGAACAGGCAGCGGTAGCCCTTCTGCTGCGCCACGATCGCCAGCCCCACCCCGGTGTTGCCGGAAGTCGGCTCGACGATCGTGCCACCGGGCTTCAGCTCGCCGGAACGCTCCGCGGCCTCGATCATCCGCAGCGCGATGCGGTCCTTCACCGACCCGCCGGGATTGAAGTACTCCACCTTGGCCAGGACGGTCGCCCCGGTCGGCGAGGTGACGTTGTTCAGCTTGACCAGCGGGGTGTTGCCGACAAGCTCGATCATGGACTCGTGATACTGCACAGTGGTCTCCGCGTTTTGGGGGCACCCGCGGTCGCGGGCCCGTACCAGCAGCCTATTGCGCGACGGGCCGACGTGACACGCGTTGCGCCACCGGGCGCGCGGGGCAACAAGCTGGTAGGCGCGGACGGCGCGCCCGGGGACCACACTGGTCCCACCGGGCGTTGAGGGAGGCGGGAGCGGCACCATGTCGAGGGCGACGGTTGCGCGGCGCATCGTGACGGCGGCGGCGTACGGAGGCGGCGGCATCGGCCTGCTCGGCGGAGCCGCCGTCGGGCTGCTGCTGGCCGAGGCGCAGCTCGCGAGACGCCGCGTCGGCGGCTCGGACGACGTACCGCCGGTCGCCGACGGCCTGTACGGCACGGTGTTCGACCTGCTCGGCGCCCAGCGCCCGCTGCTGCTCGGCTTCCTGGGCGACTCCACCGCCGCCGGGCAGGGCGTCCACCGGGCCCGGCAGACGCCCGGCGCGCTGCTCGCCTCCGGGCTCGCCGCCGTCGCCGAACGCCCCGTCGAGCTGCGGAACGTGGCGCTGCCGGGCGCCAAGTCCGACGACCTGGAGCGCCAGACGAACCTGCTGCTGGCGGACCCGGAACGCACCCCCCACGTGTGCGTGATCATGATCGGCGCGAACGACGTCACCGGACGCATGCCGCTGGCGCAGTCCGTGCGGCACCTCTCCGAGGCGGTGTCGCGGCTACGCGCCGGCGGCTGCGAGGTGGTCGTCGGCACGTGCCCCGACCTCGGGTCGGTCGAACCCGTCGGCCAGCCGCTGCGCTGGCTGGCGCGCCGCCTCAGCCGGCAGCTCGCCGCCGCGCAGACCATCGCCGTGGTCGAGCTGGGCGGCCGTACGGTCTCCCTCGGCGACCTGCTCGGCCCCGAGTTCGCCGCCAACCCCAGGGAGTTGTTCGGCCCGGACAACTACCACCCCTCCGCCGAGGGCTACGCCACCGCCGCGATGGCCGTACTGCCCACGCTGTGCGCGGCGCTCGGGCTGTGGCCGCAGGCCGAGGAGCGGCCGGAGAGCCGGCGGGAGGGCCCGCTGCCGGTGGCCCGCGCCGCTGCCCGCGCCGCGCAGCGGGGCGGCACGGAGGTCGCCGCCGCCAGCCGCGGCCCGTGGGCGCTGCTGCGCCACCGCAGACGCCGCCGCGTCGCCGCCGAGGACCCGGAGCCCACCGCGACGTCGACCGTCGGCGCCGCCCAGAGCGCGGAGAGCGCCCCCGGCGACGAGGACGGCCCGGAGGGCGGCGGCCCCGCCCACCCGGAAC
>NZ_VJYK02000234.1 GCF_007097205.2 Streptomyces alkaliterrae | reverse complement strand
CCGCCCCACCCCCGCCGCCGCCCGTCGCACCGGAACCCGAGCCCGGCCGGCCGGCCCAGCCGGTGGCGGGCGACGCCAGCGGCTGGTCGATGAACGAACGCCTCTACAACCAGGTCTGGGGCATGTTCGAGGACCTGGCCCGCACGGTCGCCGCCTACCGCAGCGCGGTGGACTTCGCCGACTCCCGCATGGAGAAGGAACTGGACCAGGCACTGGCCGACCCCGCGGCGCGTTCCGGTCCGGCCGCCGACACCGCGCGGTCCGCCGCCCGCGCCAGGCACCACGAGCTCGTCGAACGGGCCAGGGCCGTGCTCGACAGGGACCTGGCGCAGCTCTCGGCCGAGTCCCAGGTGGTGGAACCGGCGCTGCCGCCCGAGTTCGCCCGCTGGGACAACCCCGTCTGGCACGGCTACCGCGTGCCCATGGAGACCCCGATGGCCGTGCGGCTGGGCGATCTGAGCCTGCCGGAACGGGCCGACCTGCGGATTCCCATGCTGATGCGGCTGCCGCTGGAACGCGGCCTGTGGATCGACGCCGGCCGCACCTCGCAGGCCGCCGCGCTGGTGGCACCCGACGAGACGCGCCGACTCGCCGGAGAGCTGGCGACCGCCGTCGCGGGCCGACTGCTGGCCGTCTACCCCGTCGGTGACCTCACCGTGCACATCATCGACGCGGCCGGCGCGCACGCCGCCGGCTACGCGCCGCTCACCGACAGCGGTCTGCTCGGCGGGCCCCCGGCCCGGGGCGCCTCCGGCGTCGCGGAGCTGCTGGCCAAGCTCACCCAGCGCGTCGACCTGGTGCAGATGGCGGTACGGAACCGGGCACTGGACTCGCTGCCGCCGGAGATCGACACCGCCGAGCAGCTGCTGGTCGTGCACGACTTCCCGCACGGCTTCGACGACCGGGCGGTCACCCAGCTGCGCTACCTCGCCGACGAGGGCCCGGCGGTCGGCGTCCATCTGATGATGGTCGCCGACCGGGAGGAGTCCAGCGGTTACGGCCCGCTGCTCGACCCGCTGTGGCGTTCGCTGCTGCGGATCAGTCCGGTCAGCGACGACCACCTCGCCGACCCCTGGATCGGGCACGCCTGGACGTACGAGCCGCCGCTGGTGCCGGCGGGCAGCCGGATCCTGCCGCAGGTGCTGGGCCAGGTGGCCGACGCCCGCCGCCGCTACGGTCGTTGAGGCGCCGCCGTCCCGGGCGGGACGGCGGCGGAGCTCCGCGCCGGGTGGGAGCGTGGCGGACGCCACAGGTTCGAGTGCGGCGGCGGCGGGGTACTCTTGCCCTGCGGAGGGGAGTACTCCCTACACGCGGTGTCCCCGTCAGTACGGGCCCGGCCATCCGGCCCCGGGGCGCCGGCCCGCCGTCCCGGTGATCTCCGGGCGGTCCGGGCGGAAGAGACCTCCGGCGTGGATAGCCGGAGGAGTTCCTTCATGGACGTGTCCCTGTACGTGTGGGTGCTGACCGTGGTCGGTCTGTGCGCCCTCATCGCTGTCGACTTCTTCATCGGGGGCCGCAAGCCGCACGAGGTGTCGATCAAGGAAGCCGGCATCTGGACGATCGTGTGGATCGTGCTCGCCGCGCTGTTCGGCGCCGGGCTCTTCGTGTTCGGCACCCCGGCGGCGTCCGGCGAGTTCTTCGCCGGTTACGTCACCGAGAAGTCGCTGAGCGTGGACAACCTCTTCGTGTTCGTCCTGATCATGGCGAAGTTCGCGGTGCCCGCCGCCTACCAGCAGCGCGTACTGATGGTCGGTGTGCTCATCGCGCTGGTGCTGCGCGCGGGCTTCATCGCCATGGGCGCGGCCCTCATCTCCACCTTCTCCTGGATCTTCTTCGTCTTCGGCGCCTTCCTGATCTGGACGGCCTGGAAGCTCATCCAGGAGGCGCGCGGGGACGACTCCGAGGAGGAGTACGAGGAGAACCGCTTCCTGAAGCTCGTGGAGCGGCGCTTCCCCTCCACCGACCGCTACCACGGCACCCGGTTGACGATCGTGGAGAACGGACGGCGCCTGATCACGCCGATGCTGATCGTCATGCTGGCGATCGGCACCACGGACGTCCTCTTCGCCCTCGACTCCATCCCGGCGATCTTCGGCCTCACCCAGGACCCGTACATCGTCTTCACCGCCAACGCGTTCGCCCTGATGGGACTGCGGCAGCTGTACTTCCTCATCGGCGGTCTGCTGAAGAAGCTGGTCCACCTCGCCTACGGGCTCTCGGTGATCCTCGGCTTCATCGGCGTGAAGCTGGTGCTGCACGCCCTGCACGAGGCCGGGGTGCACGTGCCCGAGGTGTCCATCGCCTTCTCCCTGACGGTCATCGGGGCCGTGCTGCTGGTCACCACGGTCACCAGCCTCTACGCGAGCCGCCGGGCCGCCGTCGAGGAGCCGGCGGCCGTCGTGGAGGACGAGGCCGACCGGCCCAGCCTGCGGTCCTGACCGGCGCTGAACGCTCCTGCCCGCTCCTGACGCACGCATCCGCCCGGGCCGGTGCCTCACCGGCCCGGGCGGGGCGCGTCAGCCGTGGCGGCGTCGGCGGACGAGCAGCAGCGCGCCGAGCAGCCCCAGCGAGCCGGCGGTCACCGCCCCGGCCTGCGCCGCCGTCGGACCACCGCCCTCCGGAGAGTCGGCGGCGGGGGCGAAGCCACCGGCGTAGCCCTCGCGGTCGTAACGCGAGCCGGGCTGCCGGTCGCCGTAGGCCGCCCGCACCCGCTCCCGGTACGCGTCGAGGGTCACCCCCGCCCGGCCGACGGCCTGCTCGGCGTCCTTGTTCAGCGGGAGGACCCGCTTGCCGCTGAGCACGTACCAGGCGTTGATCTGCGGCTCCAGGAAGACCGTGCCGCCGGGCGCGAGTTTCTCGCCGGCCGCCGCGTACCGGGCCTCGTCGTCGCCCGAGGCGATGTTGACGACCCGCCAGGTGCCGGCCTGCTCGGCGGACCAGACGGACGCCCGGCTGCCGTCGGCGGCCACGGCGGTGGCCGCCAGATAGGCCAACTCGGCGACGGGCGCGTCCGCTCGTCCGCCCACGAAGTCGGCCGACAGCAGATGGACGGGCACGACCGGGCCGGTGACGCGCGGCCTGGCCCGCTCCGCGCTGATCCGGCCGTCGTGGGCGAAGAACCGGGCGAGGGTGCCGAGTGTGTGCTTGTCCCCGGAGACCTTCTCGGCCCGTGCGAGCGCGGCCGCGGAGGGCTGCTCGGGGACGTTCGGGCCGTCGGCGGCGGCGGGCGCGGCGAACGCGAGCGTGACGGTGACGGCGGCGGCGACCAGCGCCCCGGCCGAGGTACGGCGTGTGGCGGCCATCGCGGTCACGCTCCTATCCGGTAGAGCGAGTGGGTCCAGGCGAACGAGTTGTTGTTGACGTACCAGCTGTGCGAGGCCCAGTTGTAGCGGTCCGAGGACGGCCAGGGATCACCCCAGTAGACGAGGCTGCTCGCGGTGTCGTAGCCGTAGATCACATGCATGTGGCCGCCGCCGGACCGCCAGCCGATCCGGGTCTCGATCGGCCGGTTGCCGTTGATCTCCGACTGCACGGTGTCGTAGCGCAGCCAGCCGTTGACGTAGGAGCCTGGGCGGATGCCGGCCCATGAGAGGCCGTTCTGCACATGGCCCAGGGTGGCCTGGTTGTTGGGGCAGGAGGTGCCCTGGGCCCGGTTGAACGCGGCGTTGCAGAAGGCGTTCTGGTTGTGGGACCTGCCGAAGTAGGCGGCGATGGTGTTGCCGGCCGCCGCCCAGCACCAGTTGGAGTACTGCTGGGCCTGCATGGTGATGTTGAGCCTGCGCCAGGCGGCGGTGGTCGGCGGGGAGTCGGCCGTGGCGGCCGACGCGGCGAGGACCGGCGTCGAGGCGGCCGGGGTGGACGCGGTGGACGCGGTGGAGGCTGCCGCCGCCGAGGGCGCGGCGGGCGCAGCGACCAGGACCGCCGCGGCGGCGGCCACGAGGGCGAGCCGACCGCGCGCGGAGGCCGTTCGGGACACGGAGGTTCGGGACACGGGCGTTCGGGACAGAGGCATGGCGATGCTCCCGGTGAACGGGTGAGTTGGCCTGAGGGTGGGGGGTTACGGACGTCCCTGACCGCCGTGGGGAGGCGGTCGCCCCTGGGACGTCGCGGTACAGGATCAGCAGTTGTTGAACACGCGTCAACAGGCTTCAATGCGGGGTGGGACAAGGATGTGAACGGCCCGGCGGACGATGTGAACGTCCCGTCCCGGCGGCCTGCCCCGACCACGCGCGAGGAGGCGACGGAGGTGAACGTTCACAGCGCCGCCGGACGCCGCGCCGAACTCCCCGCCGAGCTTGCGCGGGTGCTGCGCACGGGCCCCTTCCACGAGGCGCTGCGCGCCGCCATCAACGCGCGCGGGCTCGCCCTCGGCCGGGTGCGGCACCGGCTCGCCGAACGCGGTGTGCGGGTCGGCGTCACGACACTCAGCTACTGGCAGCGCGGTGAGCGCCGCCCCGCGCGCGCCGAGTCCCTGCGTGCGGTCGGCGCGCTGGAGGACGTGCTGGAGCTCCCCCGGGGCGCTCTCACCGACCTGCTGCGCCCGACGCCCGGCGGCCCTCCGGCCGCCCGCCCCTACCGGACACTCCTGGACACCGCCGCGCCGATCGCCGCCATCCTCGCCGATCTCGGTGCCGCCCACGACGGCGGAGTGCACAGCCTCTGCCAGCTCGAGCGGGTCACCATCGGCCGCCGCCGGGAACTGCTGCGCCGCCGCTCGGAGCAGCTGCTGCGCGCCCATCGCGACGGCGTCGACCGCTATCTGGCCATCCACGTCGGCGACCCCGGATGCGACCCCGACCGGGTCACGGTCCGCGCGGACGAGAACTGCCGGGTCGGACACGTCCGCGGCGACCGGGCGGCCGGGGTGGTCGTGGCGGAGCTGCTGCTGGACGCCCGGCTCCGGGCGGGCGAGACGCGGCTGATCGGCTACACCGTCGAGGACGGCACCGCCGGGGAGAGCCGGGAGTACGTGCGCGGCTTCAGCTACTCGGGCGGCCAGTACGTGCTCCAGGTGAGCTTCGACCCGGACGACCTGCCCGTGCGCTGCCACCGCTTCACCCGCTCCTCCGCCGGAGCCCCGGCGGGCGACCGGCGGGAGCTGGTTCTGGACGGGCGCTACCCGAGCGTCCACCTGGCCGAGGAACGGGTGCGGGACACCATCCTGGGGATCAGCTGGGAGTGGGCGAGGCCCGCTCCGATCCGCAGGACAGACCCTAGCCCTCCCGGCGACCCGGTCCGACGACGAGCCGGCCCTTGGAGACCGTGACCGGATACTCCGGCAGGTCGACCGTGGCCGGCGTCTCCAGGACGGCGCCGCTGACGGCGTCGAAGCGGCTGCCGTGGCAGCCGCAGCCGGCTTCCAGCTCCCGCACCGAGGAGAGCACGCAGCCGCCGTGGGTGCAGACCGCGCTGAACGCGCGGAACTCGCCCTGCTTCGGCTGCGACACCAGCAGCCGATCCTCCCGGTAGATCCTCGCGCCGCCGACCGGCACCTCGCCGGCGTCACCGCCGAGGGTGACGGCCCGCGTCTCCGCCTCCGGGCTGCGGGGCCAGCTGTCGCCGCCGCAGGCGGTCAGGGCGAGGCCGGCCAGCGGGGCGGCCGCCGCGCCGCAGAGAAGAGTCCGACGGGAGGGGCGGGGGCAGTCGTGTTCGGTCACGGTCGACAAGCCTACGACCCGGTCAGGCACGCCGGGCAGCCGCCTTCGCGGTGCCGCCCCCGGCCGCCTTGCGGGCCGTGGCCTTCCCGGCGGTGGCGCGTCCGGCGGCGGCGCGTCCGCCGGTGGCGCGCCTGGTACCGGCGGCCTTCTGGGACGCGGCGTCGCTGACCCGCTCGCCCAGCATCTCCCGCAGGAACTTCCCCGTGTGGCTGCTCGGCACCGAGGCGACCTCCTCCGGCGTGCCCTCGGCGATGACCAGACCGCCGCCGGACCCGCCCTCGGGCCCCATGTCGACGACCCAGTCCGCGGTCTTGATCACGTCGAGGTTGTGCTCGATGACGATGACCGTGTTGCCCTTGTCGACCAGGTTCTCCAGGACCTTGATCAGCTTGCGGATGTCCTCGAAGTGCAGGCCGGTCGTGGGCTCGTCGAGCACGTAGACCGTGCGGCCCGTGGAGCGCTTCTGGAGCTCGGAGGCGAGCTTGACCCGCTGCGCCTCACCGCCGGAGAGCGTCGGCGCGGACTGCCCCAGCCGGACGTAGCCGAGACCGACGTCGTCCAACGTGCGCAGGTGGCGGGCGATGGCCGGCACCGACTCGAAGAACTCCAGCGCCTGCTCGATCGGCATGTCGAGCACCTCGGCGATGTTCTTCCCCTTGTAGTGGACCTCCAGCGTCTCCCGGTTGTACCGGGCGCCGTGGCACACCTCGCACGGCACGTAGACGTCCGGGAGGAAGTTCATCTCGATCTTGATGGTGCCGTCGCCGGAGCAGTTCTCGCAGCGGCCGCCCTTGACGTTGAACGAGAAGCGCCCCGGCATGTAGCCGCGGACCTTGGCCTCCATCGTCTCCGCGAACAGCTTGCGGACGTGGTCGAAGACGCCGGTGTAGGTGGCCGGATTCGACCTGGGCGTGCGGCCGATGGGGGACTGGTCGACGTGCACGACCTTGTCGACCAGGTCGTCCCCGGTCACCCGGGTGTGCCGACCGGGCACCGCCTTGGCGCCGTTCAGCTCGCGCGCGAGGTGGGTGTAGAGGATGTCGTTGACCAGGGTGGACTTTCCGGACCCGGAGACACCGGTGACGGCCGTGAGCACGCCGAGCGGGAACTCGACGCTGATGTTCCGGAGGTTGTTCTCCCTGGCCCCGTGCACCGTGATCCGGCGGCCGTCGTCGACCGGCCGGCGCCCCCGCGGCGTGGGAATGGACTTCCGGCCGGCGAGGTACTGGCCGGTCATCGACTCCTCGTTGGCCAGCAGCTCCTTCAACGGGCCGCTGTGCACCACCTTGCCGCCGTGCTCACCGGCGCCGGGGCCGATGTCGACGACCCAGTCGGAGGTCTTGATGGTGTCCTCGTCGTGCTCGACGACGATCAGGGTGTTGCCCAGGTCGCGCAGCCGGACCAGGGTCTCGATGAGCCGGTGGTTGTCCCGTTGGTGCAGTCCGATCGAGGGCTCGTCCAGCACGTACAGCACGCCGACCAGACCGGAGCCGATCTGCGTGGCCAGCCGGATGCGCTGGGCCTCGCCGCCGGAGA
Organism: Streptomyces alkaliterrae; assembly: GCF_007097205.2. GTDB lineage: Bacteria > Actinomycetota > Actinomycetes > Streptomycetales > Streptomycetaceae > Streptomyces > Streptomyces alkaliterrae. Next base: position 1,595 of record NZ_VJYK02000234.1, on the reverse strand, counting down.
GCGTGCCGGCCGCGCGGTTGAGCGAGAGGTAGTCCAGGCCGACGTCGACCAGGAAGCGCAGCCGCTCGTTGACCTCCTTCAGCACCCGCTCGGCGATCGTCTTCTCCCGCGCGGTGAGCTTCATGTCACGCAGGAAGTCGGCGCACTCGCTGATCGACATCGCCGCGACCTCGGCGATCGAGCGGTCCTGGATCGTCACCGCCAGCACGAGGGGCTTCAGCCGCGAACCCTCGCAGGAGGGGCAGGGCACCTCGCGCATGTACCCCTCGAAGCGCTCCCGGCCGGAATCGCTCTCGGCCTCCGCGTGCCGCCGCCGGACGAACGGGACCGCGCCCTCGAACGCCGTGGTGTAGGACCGCTCCCGCCCGTAGCGGTTGCGGTAGCTGACCTCGATCCGCGTGCGGTGGCCGTTCAGCAGGGCCTTGCGGGCGCGCTGCGGCAGGCCGGCCCAGGGGATGTCGGTGCGGAAGCCCAGGGCGTCGGCGAGCGCGCCGATGAGGCGGCCGAAGTACTCGCGGTTGTGGCCGTGCGACCACGGGTGGATCGCGCCCTCGTCCAGCGACTTCTCCTCGTCCGGCACGATCAGCTCCGGATCGACCTCCATGCGCGTGCCGATGCCGGTGCACTCCGGGCAGGCGCCGAAGGGGGAGTTGAAGGAGAACGAGCGCGGCTCCAGCTCCTCGAACGACAGGTCGTCGTAGGGGCAGTACAGGTGCTCGGAGTACATGCGCTCGCGCTGCGGGTCGCCCTCGTCGAGGTCGACGAAGTCGAGGATCACCATGCCGCCGGAGAGGCCGAGCGCCGTCTCGACCGAGTCCGTCAGCCGGCGCTTCGCGCTCTCCTTGACGGTGAGCCGGTCGACGACCACCTCGATGGTGTGCTTCTCCTGCTTCTTCAGCGTCGGCGGGTCGGAGAGCTGGACCGTGACGCCGTCCACCCGGGCGCGGCTGTAGCCCTTGGACTGCAGGTCGGAGAAGAGGTCGACGAACTCGCCCTTGCGCTCCCGCACCAGCGGCGACAGCACCTGGAAGCGGCTGCCCTCCTCCAAAGCGAGCACCTTGTCCACGATCGCCTGCGGCGACTGCCGGGCGATGGGCCGGCGGCACTCCGGGCAGTGCGGCTTGCCGATGCGGGCGAAGAGCAGCCGCAGGTAGTCGTAGACCTCGGTGATCGTGCCGACCGTGGAGCGGGGGTTGCGGGACGTCGACTTCTGGTCGATCGACACCGCCGGGGACAGACCCTCGATGAAGTCGACGTCCGGCTTGTCCATCTGGCCGAGGAACTGCCGCGCGTACGAGGACAGCGACTCCACGTAACGGCGCTGGCCCTCGGCGAAGATCGTGTCGAAGGCGAGCGAGGACTTGCCGGAGCCGGACAACCCGGTGAAGACGATGAGCGAGTCGCGCGGAAGGTCGAGCGAGACGTTCTTCAGGTTGTGCTCGCGTGCGCCACGGACGATCAGACGGTCAGCCACGCCGGTTGGCACCTTTCGTGTGGAGGCGGGAGCACCGGCCGGTACGGCTCGGCCCCTCGACCAGGGTATGGGCGCGCCACCGATTACTCCCAACGGCGCAGGCAGGCGGCCGGCGGCGGGG
>NZ_VJYK02000233.1 GCF_007097205.2 Streptomyces alkaliterrae | reverse complement strand
ACCCACCCTCGCCGAGATCACCACCCTCGTCGAGGAGGCCCGCGCGGCCGGCCAGCAGGTCGCCGTCGACACCGAGCTGCCCTGCCCACCGGACGCGGACCCGGCATCCGGCGGTGACCCCCTCCGCGCGCTGGCCGGCGCCGGCGACCTGCGCCCCCAGGCGCAGCGCACCGCCTACCGGGTCGTCCAGGAGGGCCTGACCAACGCCCGCAAGCACGCCCCGGGCGCCCGCGTCCACGTCCGCATCGCCGGCGACCCGGGCGGCACGCTGACCGTCACCGTCGACAACCCGCTCCCCGTCGGCCTGGCCCCCACCGAGATCCCCGGCGCCGGCGCCGGCCTCACGGGCCTCCGCGAACGCGTCGAGCTCGACGGCGGCGAACTCCACCACGGCACCACCGACGGCACCTTCACCCTCCAGGCCCGACTCCCCTGGCCCGCATGAGGCTCAACCCACCACGCTGCTGCGGACGTAAGGGAAGTCGAGCGTCCTCTCATCGCAGCGATGAGAGGTTCAGTCTTCGTGGGGCACCTGCGGCCGGGTGACCGGCACGACGGTGAGGAGGTCGTCCAGCCCCTTGAAGTCGTCGGGGTTGGTAGTGAAGAGCGGTAGGTCTTCGGTCACCGCGATGGCGGCGATCATCAGGTCCGTCACCCGGCGACGCGGCTTCCGCCCCGCACTGATCACAGCGGCACAGACGCGGCCGTAGATGCGGGCCGCCTCAGCAGTGAAGGGAATCGGGTCGAACTCGTTCTCGGCGCGTTGCAGGATATCGAGCCTGCGAGCGCGTTCGTTGTGTTCGCCATAAGCGCTCTGTTCGTCGTCGCGACGGACCTCATGTGGAGGTGTCGAGAAGTCCCCGCTCATGCACGACGCGATCAGCGGGCATAGGGGTCGTCCTGATCGGTGTCCTGATCGGCGCGGAACGTGTCCAGATCGACTTCGGGCGCCGTCCTGGACATCGCGCCGAACTCCAGACGGGAGACGAACCGGCGGCGTCGACGCAGCGGGACAAGCTCACCGATCGGGTGTCCGTCACGAGTGACGGTGAACGACTGGCCGCCCCGTACGGCATCCATGATCTCGCGGGACCGGTTGCGCAGGTCCCGCTGAGTGATTTCGGGCTGAACGCTCATACTCACCGCGGTAGCACCATGTGGCACGAGGTAGCACACTGATTCCCCATGCTTCTGGAGCCCGCCGTAGCCGCTGCTGGCCTCCGCCCCGGACGGGTCGGTGAGCCCCGCCGCCCCGGGCCCCTCCGGGGCCTACGGGCAGGCCGTAGGGTGGCGGCATGGGTGTGGAGCAGGTGGGGGGCATGGGCGACTCGGGTCAGCCGGTGCGGGTCCTCCTCGTCGACGACGACGCGCTCGTCCGGGCGGGTCTGCGGCTGATGTTGCGCGGCGCGGACGACCTGACGGTCGTGGGCGAGGTCTCCGACGGCGACCAGGTGGTCCCGGCAGTCCGCGAGCTGGCACCCGACGTGGTCCTGATGGACATCCGCATGCCCGTACAGGACGGCATCGCCGCCACCCGGGAACTCGTCGGCGCGGGCGCGGAACGGCCGCCGCGCGTACTGGTGTTGACGACGTTCGGCTCGGAGAGCACGGTCCTGGAGGCGGTGCGCGCCGGCGCCGCCGGCTATCTACTCAAGGACACCGAGCCGGAGGAGATCGTCGAGGCCGTGCGCCGCGCGGCGGCGGGCGAACCGGTCCTCTCCCCCGCCGTCGCCCGCACCCTCATGCGGCACGCCGCAGCGACCGCCACCGACTCCCGGGCGAGCCAGGCCCGTACCCGTCTCGCCGTGCTCTCCGACCGCGAACGCGAGGTGGCCGCGGCGGTGGCCGACGGCCTGTCCAACACGGAGATCGCCGAACGCCTCTACATGTCGGTCGGCACGGTCAAGGCCCATCTCTCCAGCGCGCTCAGCAAGCTCGACCTCGACAACCGCGTCCAACTCGCCCTCCTCGCCCACGACGCCACCGACCGCTGACGCCCCGCTCCGGCAGGAACGTCGGAAGGGGGGCGCGGGCGGCTCCTGGCCGTGGCGTGCGAGGGCGTGTGGTGGGTGCAGTTGGGCGGTGGGGATCCCGTGAAGCCGTAGCCCCGTGGCGCGGTGTTGACCGATCGCGCCGAACCCCTTGACCGTCCGCGCCGGACATCGACGGCAAGCTCAGCCGGTCCGGTTACGTCACGTGGAACGCCGACCCGAGCGACTACAACAAGGTCTACGGCGACTCCATCCACGTCACGGACCGCGCCGCCGACGGGTACGCCATCAAGGGCCAGGTGAAGCTGGCCTCCACCGGTGTCATCGTCAGCACCGCCTCCACCTCCGGCAAGAAGGCGCCGGTGACCGTGCGCGGGACCAAGAACCTCAAAGAGGGAACCAAGATCTACTACCGCGGCTGCGTCACCAAGGCGGGCAAGAACCACGGCTGCACCAACTGGCATCCGGGCAACGTCTGATCCCCGCCTCCCACCCCCAGGTGAGACGTCGCCGGCCGTCTCCGCCGGAGGCGGCCGGCGACGTCTCGTAGCGGCGGCCCGTCAGTGCCGCCCCCTCAGCGGACGACGTCGAAGACGTTCTTCTGGATGCCGTTGGCGTACGCCTCGTACTCGACCAGCTTCAGCTTCTGCGTGTCCTTGTCGGAATCGCTGAACAGGCGCTTGCCCGCGCCGAGGAGAAGCGGGAAGACCAGCAGGTGGTAGCGGTCGATCAGCCCGGCGTCCGAGAGATTCCGGTTGAGGGTGGCGCTGCCGTGCACGACGATCGGCCCGCCTTCCGTCTCCTTCAGCGCGGCGACGTCGTCGAGGGAGCGCAGGATCGTCGTCTCGCCCCAGTTCGACACCAGGTCGTCCTCGGCGAGGGTGGTGGAGACGACGTACTTGGGCATCGCGTTGTAGTCGGCGAACTCGCCCATGTTCGGCCACACCGGGCTGAACGCCTCGTAGCTGACCCGGCCGAGCAGTATCGCCGCGGCCTCCCGCTGCTCCCGGTCCTTGATCTCGTAGGCCTCGGGCAGGAACTCGACGTCCTTGAAGGTCCACCCGGAGTTCCGGTAGCCGGGCTCACCGCCCGGGGCCTCGACGACACCGTCGAGTGAGACGAACGCCGTGCTGATGAGAGTGCGCATGTTGCATACCTCGGTGTCTCGTGTCGTGCGGGACGGGGTCGAGAGGTCGACCCCTCACCACGTACCGACGGCTCACACGAGCATTTTTCGTCGCCACCGGCCGGAAACCGAACGATACTCGTCCTCATGGCCGACATGGAGGCGTTCCGGGACGCGGTCGCCGCGTGGGCGGCGGGTGGCCCTGGCGACCCCGCGCACGAACTGGCCGCGCGTGTGCCGGTACGGGCCGCCGTCCTGCTCGAAGGGCTGAGCGACGTCGCGGCGGTCAACGCGCTGGCGGAGCGCCGGGGCCGTGATCTGGCGGCCGAGGGGGTCTGCGTTCTTTCGATGGGCGGCGCGATGAGCGTCGGACGCCATACCCGGCTCCTCGGCCCCGCCGGCCTGGGCCTCCGTCTCGCAGGGCTGTGCGACGAGGCGGAGGCCTCCTACTACGCACGCGGTTTCGAGCAGGCCGGCGCGGGGCCAGGAGCGTTCTTCGTCTGTTCCGCCGACCTCGAGGACGAACTCATCCGTACCCTGGGCGTCCCACGAGTGGAGGAGTTGATCCGGGAAGAAGGCGACCTGCGCGCTCTGCACACTTTCCTCCGCCAACCGGCGCAGCGAGGCCGCGCCCCGGAGCAGCAGTTCAGACGCTTCCTCGGAACGAAGAAGGGGCGCAAGATCCACTACGGCCGGGTCCTCGTCGAGGCTCTCGCGCCCGAACGCGTACCCGCGCCACTCGACGATCTGCTCTCGTCCCTCCGACCACCGGCGGGGGCGCGCTGACCACCGGCGGGGGCGCCTCACGAAACCCCCGCCGCCGTCAGCTCGCCGAGAGCTTCCCCGTCGAGCCGACGTACCCGTCCGGGCGGACGAGCAGGACGTCGCGGCGGGCAGGATCCTGCCACGTGGCCCGGACAAGACGGTCGGCGGCGAACGGCAGCCCCGGAGGTGTCCTGAGCGCCGCGCCTTCCGGGCCGACGAGTACGGCCTCCCCGGCGCGCAGCAGTTCGTAGAGCCGCCCCTCCCGCAGCGGCAGGTCCGGCACGCGGCGGGTGCCGGAGCCGTAGGAGATCCCGACCCCGCTGATCGCGCCCATGACCCGGTCCGCAGCCGGCCGAACCGTGTTGAGCACCCCGGCGGCGAGACCGCGCAACGCACGTCGAAGCGGACTGCCGGCCATCGCGAGTCGCACCAGTGCGCCGCTGCTGCGCAGCACCTTCGCGCCGACGGGGTGCCGTTCGGCGTGGTAGCCGTCGAGCAGCGACTCGGGTTCGGGAGCGTCGCCGCGCAGCACGGAGACGAGCCGCCAGGAGAGGTTGGCGGCGTCCTGGAGGCCGGTGTTCATGCCCTGCCCGCCGGCCGGCGAGTGCACGTGGGCGGCGTCTCCTGCGAGGAAGACCCGACCGACACGATAGGCAGGAACCTGCCGCTCGTCGCTGTGGAAGCGGGACAGCCAGCGCGCGTCGTGCATCCCGTAGTCGTCGCCGAGGGCGGCGCGGGCGATCTCGCGGACCTCGGCGAGGTCCACGGGTGTGTCGTCGGCGACCTGCCGGTCGCGGTTCCAGCCCATGACGCGGTACCAGCCGTCGCCGAAGGGCGCGATGAAGGCGAAGGCGTCGCCCACTCCGTTGACGGTGAGCAGCCCTTCGGGCTCGCGGGCCAGCCGGACGTCGGCGAGAACGAGGGAGCGGATGACGGACGTGCCGGGGAAGGGCAGTCCGAGCGCGGTACGGACGGTGCTGCGCACGCCGTCCGTGCCGACGAGGTAGCGCGCGCGGATGGTGCTCACGCTCCCGCGCTCGGCGTCGGCGAACTCGGCGGTCACTCCGTCGGCGTCCTGTCCCAGCTCTCGCAGCAGCGTGCCGTGGCGGAAGTCGACGCCGGCCGCGCGGGCGCGGCGCTCCAGCAGCCGCTCCACCTCGTACTGCGGGGTGATCAGCAGATACGGGAAGCGGGACGGCAGGCGGCTCAGGTCCAGGGAGAGGCGGCGGAAGAGCCGGAGTTCGGTGACGGGCGTACCGGTGGCGGTCAGCTCGTCGGCGAGGCCGCGTGCGTCGAGGAGTTCGAGGGTGCGGGCGTGCACGCCGAACGCGCGGGTCAGGTTGCCGCGGCCCGGCGGGCGGCGCTCGACGAGGGTGACGCGCCGACCGGCGGCGGCGAGGTCGCCGGCGAGCAGCAGCCCGGTGGGGCCGGCTCCCACCACAAGGACATCGGTGTCGGACTTCGGGTGGTGCATGACTGCCTCCCGTAGGTTCCCGGATGCTCCCGCATGTTCCCGGATGCCAACGCTTGTTGGTCAACGCTTGTTGGCAACAGTAGACGCCGAACACCACGACATGTCAACAGTTGTTGGCCTACACTTGTTGGCATGCCGACCGCCCGCCGCTCCGACACCACCCGCGCCGCGATCCTGGAAGCCGCCCGCGAACGCTTCGCCGCCGACGGCTACGAGCGCGCCACCATCCGCGCCATCGCCCGCGACGCCGACATCGACCCGTCGATGGTCATGCGCTACTACGGCAACAAGGAGGGCCTGTTCGCGGCGGCCTCCGCCATCGACCTACGGCTCCCCGACCTCACCGCACTACCCGACCGCGACCGCGTCGGCGCGGTACTCGTCGAGCACTTCCTCGACCGCTGGGAGGACGACGAGGTACTCACGGCACTGCTGCGGGTCGGCGTCACCAACGAGGCCGGGGCCGCCCGCATGCGGTCCGTCTTCGCCGAACAACTGGGCCCGGTCGTCCGCGACCTCCGTCCCGGCGCCGCCGACGCCCCCCGCCGCGCCGCGCTTGTCGCCTCCCAGATCCTCGGCATGGCGCTGACCCGCTACGTCCTGCGTCTCCCCCCGGCCGTCGACATGCCCCGCACCGACGTCATCGCCTGGCTGGCCCCCACGATCCAGCACTACCTCACCGCCGACCAGCCGTGAGGCCCGTCCGCGCGGCCTACGAGCTGACGGGCAACTCCCGTGCGCGCCGACGGGCTTGGGCCCGTAGCGCCTCCAGCCGGCCGTGGAACGCGTTGTGGCGGTTCTGGTCGAGGTTCAGGGGGAGGTCGAGCTGGTGCATGAGCTGTGTCTCCAGCTCCCATGGTTCGCTCCGCTCGATCCAGCACACCCGCGCGTTGTCCGCCATCCACTGGCTCAGGGTGGCTTCGCCGGTCTTGCCGAAGGTCATCCGCTCGCCGCTGCCCACGCGGCGCAGTTCGAGCCCGAGCAGGCAGCCGAGAGTGAGCCGCAGTGTCGAGCCGGACGCGTTGCCCCGGAAGTGGTTGCGCACCCGGCTGCGCACGGTCTGGGTACTGGTCCGGTTCGCCATGCGGCGCGGTGCTATTCCGATATAGAGCAGCCGCCCGGCGTCCAGAGCCGGGTGCGGTGGTCGGGAGAAGTGCCACCCGTAGACCCCGGCCGCCGCCGGGACGGGACTCGGACGCACCAGGACCTCCCGCGCCGAGAACAACCGGTCGGGACTGACAAGAGCGGTCGCCGCCACGAAGCCTCCAAGCCTGCCGTCGCTGATCCTCGCAGGCTAGTGGTCACCGCTGACACACAACGTCACCTTGGGGCTGTGGTGCGCGCACAGCCGCCGTGGCACGATGACGGGCGGGGAGAGGGGGACGTGATTCAGTCGGTGCTCGCGAACATCGCGATCGGGCTGGTGACCAGCTTGCTCGGCGGTGCGTTCGTCTGGTTGTGGGAGCGGGCCAAGCGCATCCGTGCGGAGAACCGGAGGGCGGCCTTCTTCGGTGTGCGGCCCGGGCAGCGGTGCCTGATCGTGGTGGGCGACAAGTACAACTCCCCCGGCACCGCACATCGGCGGGATGTACGCGCGGTCGTGGAACTGGCTCTGCTCGCCGGAGAGTTGGGTTGCGACGTCTCGGTGGAGTCCGGCGACTTCCGTGGCGGCAACGGTGATCGCACCGAGTTCTGCGTGGGCGGCCCCGCGGAGGGAGTCAACGCCCGCACCGGCGGCCACCTCGCCGCTCACCTGCCCGGGGTTGTCATCCATGCCTACGACGGCACGGCTCCCGACTCGGTGGCCATCGAGGTCGGTACGGAGAAGTTCCTGTTCGACCGGGGCAACGAGGAGTACGCCCTGGTCGCGAAGTTCACCCCGGCCGAGTCCGCCTCCCCGGTGTTCCTGGTGGCCGGGCAGACGTCAGTGGCCAATCTGGCCGCGGTCCACTTCCTCCGGCGCGAGTACCGGCGGGTGGCCGGACAGCTGTCGTCGGTGGAGCGCTTCTGCGTACTCATCAAGGTCTCCGGCATCGGAACCTACGAGTTCCACCGCGCGACGCTCGAGCGGGAGGTCACCACCGCCGCGTTCGGAGAGTAAGCACGTTCAGCGGGCCGGGCCGCGGATCTCGGCCGGCCGCCTCGCGCCAACACGAAGCCCCCTACCGGCGGGGAAGACCGCGGGTAGGGGGCCGTTGCGCGGTGGGTTACTTCTTCTTGCCCTGGTTCTTGACGGCTTCGATGGCGGCCTTGGCGGCTTCCGGGTCGAGGTAGGTGCCGCCGGGGTTGAGGGGGCGGAAGTCCGCGTCGAGCTCGTAGGAGAGCGGGATGCCGGTGGGGATGTTGAGGCCGGCGATCTCGGCGTCGGAGATGCCGTCGAGGTGCTTCACCAGCGCGCGGAGGCTGTTGCCGTGGGCGGCGACGAGGACGGTCCGGCCGGCGAGGAGGTCGGGGACGATGCCGTCGTACCAGTACGGCAGCATGCGGACGACGACGTCCTTGAGGCATTCGGTGCGGGGCCGCAGCTCCGGGGGGATGGTGGCGTAGCGGGGGTCGTCGCTCTGCGACCACTCGGTGCCGTCGGCGAGCTCCGGCGGCGGGGTGTCGTAGGAGCGGCGCCACAGCATGAACTGCTCCTCGCCGAACTCGGCGAGGGTCTGGGCCTTGTCCTTGCCCTGGAGCGCGCCGTAGTGCCGCTCGTTGAGGCGCCAGGAGCGGTGGACCGGGATCCAGTGGCGGTCGGCGGCCTCGAGGGCGAGCTGCGCGGTGCGGATGGCCCGCTTCTGGAGGGAGGTGTGCACGACGTCGGGGAGCAGGCCGGCGTCCTTGAGCAGCTCTCCGCCCCGGACCGCCTCCTTCTCGCCCTTCTCGTTCAGGTTGACGTCCACCCAGCCGGTGAACAGGTTCTTCGCGTTCCACTCGCTCTCGCCGTGGCGGAGGAGGATCAGCTTGTACGGTGCGTCGGCCATGCGGCCAGCCTAATGGCTGCCGCATGGCCGACCGTGGTGGCCGTCCGCGCTACGGACGCGTAGGGCGAGGTCCCTCGATCAGGTGAGTGGTGACCTGCTCAGATGCCTGGTCTCAGGCTGCTCGGATGCCGGGGCGCGGCCTGCTCAGATGCCCATGGAGGCCATCTCCATCGGGGAGCGGTAGCGGGAGGCGGCGTTGATCACGCAGATGCGGTAGGTGCGGTTCTGCTTGACGACGAGGAAGTAGTCGCGGATCTGCTTCCAGTAGTTGCGCAGGTAGCCGAGGCCGGGCATGAAGCCGGGCGGGCGGGGGACGAGGGCGAAGGCCTCGGAGCAGCGCAGGATGCCCTCGGTCGCCTCGGAGAGGACTTCGGCGACGGCCGCGTTCATGTTCCAGCCGGCGGCCAGGTCGGGGTTCCAGATGGCGGCGGCTATCTCACGGAGGGCTTCCTGCTCCTCGGGGGTGAGATCGCTGGTCGCGGC
>NZ_VJYK02000232.1 GCF_007097205.2 Streptomyces alkaliterrae | reverse complement strand
CTCGGTGGGCTCGGAGAGTTGTATAAGAGACAGGCCGAGGAGGCCGACGGCCCCGCGCTCGCCGTACTCGACCGGGAGACCTGGTCGCCGCTGCACGCGGTGACGCCGCCCCCCGAGCCGCCGCACCCGCCGTTCTTCGAGGGGCGGCAGGATCCGGCCGAATTCCTGGTGGCGGAGGTGCCGGACCTGCCGGGGCCGGTCGCGTACCTGAAGCTGGCACCGCCCACGCCGCTGGCCAGCAACAGTCACGTCCTGCAGGTCCAGGGTCTGGCGGTGGCCGTGGCGGCGCGCGGCCGCGGCGTCGCCCGGGCGCTGCTGCGCGCGGCGGCGGAACGAGCGCGTGCGCGGGGCGCGCGACGCGTCACACTGCGGGTGCTCGCCCCGAACGCGCCCGCGCGTGCGCTCTACGCCGCCGAGGGGTACGTGGAGGAGGGCGTGCAGCGCGAGGAGTTCCGGATCGACGGCCGGTACGTGGACGACGTGCTGATGGCGCTCGACCTCACACGGCAGTCCTGACCGCCCGCAGCACGGCGGGCCGGCGCCTCAGGAGGCGCGGAAGCGCTTCCACAGCCGGGGGTAGCGCTGTGCCATCGCCCTGTCGTTCTCGAAGTCCGGCGGGGTGCCGAGCGGTTCGTCCGGCGGGTCGGGCAGCCCGAGGTCCGGCAGCTCGGCGCCGATGAGCTGGTTGTAGGCGTCGTCGGCGGCGAAGCCGATGTCCTCCCCGTCCCCGTCGACGTCCGGCTCGAAGTCCGGCAGCAGGTCGGCGAGGGCGTCCGGATCGTCGTGCAGGGCGCCTTCGAACACGACCCTGCCCTGGCCGATGAGCCAGCAGCGGAAGGAGTCGAAGACGTCGTCGCTGGCGCCGTCCAGCAGCACCCACGCCGCGCCCCACAGATCCCACCGGTAGCTGCGCAGGAAGCGCGCCTCGAAGTGGCGGGCGAAGTCGGTGACCGAGTCGGGGTCGAGCCGCACCAGGCTTTCGACCAGCAGCTCCGCGTGCTCGACGGGGTCGCCTTCGGCCGCCTCGCGGGTGCTGTCGACCAGCTCCCAGAACTCGTCCTCGTGCATCGTCACGGGACCAGCATCGTCCCAGGCCCGCGTGGGCGCACCCGGAGTACTCCAGAAGCTCGACACGCGCGCGGCGAGCCGCGCCGGTGAAGATCGGAACACGCCGGGGAAACCCGACACAGGGTGTCGGGTTTTGGTGTGAGCGTGGCCGTGCCGCAGATCGCGAGTCACGTACACCGAGGAGAGACGATGAGTACGCAGCAGCCGCTCGCCGGTCGGGTCGCACTGGTAGCCGGGGCCACCAGGGGCGCGGGCCGGGCGACGGCCGTGGAGCTGGGCCGGGCCGGCGCCACCGTCTACGCCACCGGACGCACCACCAGGGACCACGTCAGCGAGGTCGGCCGGGCGAGCGAGACGATCGAGGAGACCGCGGAGCTGGTCACCGCCGCCGGCGGCACCGGGATCGCGGTGGCCGTCGACCATCTGGTGCCCGAACAGGTCGCCGGCCTGGTCGACCGCATCGACCGCGAACAGGGCCGACTGGACGTCCTGGTCAACGACATCTGGGGCGGCGACCACCTCGTCGGCTGGGACAAGCGGCTCTGGCAGCACGACCTGGCGGACGGCCTGCGCGCCCTCCGGCTCGGAGTGGAGACGCACCTGGTCACCAGCCACCACGCCCTGCCGCTGCTCGTCCGCGAGCCGGGTGGCCTGGTAGTCGAGGTCACCGACGGCACGAAGGAGTACAACGGCAGCCGGTACCGGGACCCGATGTTCTACGACCTCGCGAAGGTCGCGCCGCAGCGGATCGCCTTCGGGCTGAACCAGGAGCTGAAGGAGTTCGGGGGGACGGCCGTGTGCGTCACCCCCGGCTGGCTGCGTTCGGAGGCGATGCTGGACACCCACTTCAGGGTGACCGAGGAGAACTGGCGGGACGGCGCCCGCACCAACCCCGACTTCCTGATCTCCGAGACGCCCGTCTACCTGGCCCGGGGGCTCGCGCGGCTGGCCGCCGATCCCGAGGTGCGTCGCTTCGGCGGCCGGTGCCTGTCCAGCGCGGATCTGGCCGGGGAGTACGGGGTGACCGACGTGGACGGGTCGACCCCGGACGCCTGGCGGTTCCTGGAGGACCGCGCCGAGGGGCGGGAGGTCGACCCGGCGGACTACCGCTAGGCACACCCCGGCGGACTACCGCTAGGCACCCCGGCGGCCGCCGCCGGGCGACTCGGCGAACTACCGCTGAGCGTCCGCGCCCGCGTCCGGCGGGGTGGCGCGGTACAGCTCGGCGGTCGCGGCGGCGGCCCGCGCGAGGAGCTCGCGCAGGGCCGCCGGTTCCAGCACCTCGCACTCCGGGCCGAGGCCCAGCAACTGGCTGTACGCCACCTCGACGGACTCCACCGGCAGGCGGCAGACCAGCCGCCCCGAGTCGTCGGGTCGCGCGGCGGCCAGTGCCTCGGCGACCACCTCCCGGTTCCCGTGCAGGTGCGGCAGCAGGCGGGCTCCGGCCTCGGTCAGCCGCAGCAGTACGTCGGTGCGCAGGAGTGAGCGGGCGAAGGCGGTGGCGTGGTCGGCCCAGAAGGCGGCCAGGTCGAAGTCCGGATCGCGGTCGAAGCGCCGGTCGCCGGTGGCGAGCCGGGTCAGCCGCTCGACCCGGTAGATCCGGAAGTCCTCCCCGACCCGGGCCGCGAGGTACCAGACGCCCGCCTTGAGGATGAGACCATGGGGGTCGATCTCCCGTTCGACCTCGCGGGTGCCCGCGTCGCCGCGGCGCCCGCGGAGGTAACCGATCGTCACCCGCAGGTCGTCCCACACGGCCTCGGCGAGCGCCGGAAGCAGCGGGGGTGCCTCCGGTTCGCGCCACCAGCTGGGCGCGTCGAGGTGGAAGCGCTGGGCGGCGGTGTCCTGAGCGTCGCTCAGCTCCGGTGAGAGAGCGGCGGTCACCTTCAGCCTGGCCGCCGACGCGGAGTCGGCCAGGCCCAGCTCCCGCAGCGCGCCGGGCACGCCCGAGAGGAACAGCAACTCGGCTTCCGTGCGGCCCATTCCGGTCAACCGCGTCCGGTATCCGCCGATGAGGCGGTACCCGCCGGCACGTCCCCGGTCGGCGTACACCGGGATGCCCGCCTCGGACAGCGCGGCCACGTCCCGTGCCACCGTCCGCTCGGAAACCTCCAGCTCAGCGGCGAGTTCACCGGCCGTCATCGCCCTTCTGTGCTGAAGTAGGAGGACCAGTCTGATGAGCCGGGCGGCGCGCATGACGACATTGTGCCGTGCGTTCGTCTGACGGTCCGTCGTCTCACTGGTTGAGCCAAATGCCGCTCGGGATGTGATGACCGGTCGGCGCTGCTAGCGTGCAGCCACCCCGCAAGTCAGCAAGGATGCGTACATATGGCTACTAAACCCCGCGAACAGTGGGGCACCCGCCTGGGCTTCCTCTTGGCCGCCATCGGTTCGGCCATCGGGCTCGGCAACATCTGGCGCTTCCCCGCCGAGGCCTACCGCAACGGCGGAGGAGCGTTTCTGCTCCCCTATCTGATCGCTCTGATCACCGCCGGTCTACCGCTGCTGATCCTCGAGTACACCATCGGTCGCCGGTTCCGCAAGTCCCCGCCGGCCGCGTTCCGCAAGCTCGCCCGCAAGGCGGAGTTCCTCGGCTGGTGGCAGGTCCTGATCTGCTTTGTGATCGCCACCTACTACGCGGTGATCCTCGCCTGGGCCGTGCGGTACGTCGGCTTCGCGTTCACCGAGAAATGGGGCGACGAGCCCGACGCCTTCCTCTTCGGCGACTTCCTCCAGGTGGGGGACACGCCGGGCGAGTTCGGCGGCTTCGTCGGAGGCGTCTTCTGGCCGCTGCTCGCGGTGTGGGTGGTGACGCTGGGCATCCTCGCGCTCGGCGTGCGGCGCGGCATCGAGTGGGCGAACAAGATCTTCATCCCCACCCTGGTCGTGTTCTTCCTCATCCTGGTGGTGCGGGCGCTCACGCTTGAGGGCGCGAACATCGGTCTGGACGCCTTCTTCACGCCGGACTGGGGTGCGCTGCGGGACGGCAACGTGTGGGTCGCGGCCTACGGGCAGATCTTCTTCTCGCTGTCCATCGGCTTCGGCATCATGATCACGTACGCCTCCTACCTGCGCAGACGGTCCGACCTGACGGGCTCCGCCTTTGTCGCCGGTCTGTCCAACTCCTCGTTCGAACTTCTCGCCGGCATCGGCGTGTTCGCCACGCTGGGCTTCATGACCGCCAGTAGCGGCGTCCCACTCGACGAGTTGGTCTCCAGCGGTCTCGGACTGGCGTTCGTCGCCTTCCCGACGATCATCTCCACCATGCCGGCGGGCGCATTCTTCGGTGTGCTGTTCTTCCTGTCGCTGGTGATCGCCGGCCTCAGCTCGCTGATCAGCATCGTGCAGGTCATCATCTCCGCGGTGATGGACCGCACCGGGATGAGCCGGGTGCAGGCGGTGGTCATCGTCGGCGGTCTGACCGCGCTGACCTCTCTCCTGCTCTTCCCGCGCAGCGGCGGCCTGTACTTCCTGGACGCCTCGGACCGGTTCATCAACCGGTACGGCATCGCGCTGGCCTCGCTGATCGTGCTGATCGTCATCGGCTGGATCCTGCGCAAGCTCGGTGAGCAGCAGGCGGAGGCCGACGCCACCTCGGCGATCATGCTCGGCCGCTGGTGGAAGTTCTGCCTGGCCGTCATCACCCCGGTGGTGCTGGGCATCATGCTCTTCGACGCCCTGCGTCAGGAGCTGGAGTCCAACTACGAGGACTACTCCACCGGCTTCCTCCTGGCCGCCGGCTGGGGCGTGGCGGCCGGCGCCCTGGTGGTCGCCGTGCTGCTCTCGCTCATCCCATGGCGGCGGAACATGGACGAGGACCTGACCGCCCTCCACCTCGACAAGGGGAGTAAGTGATGTCCGCGAGCGCCGTCACGATGATGGTCATCTCGATCGTGCTGATCTGGGGCGGGCTGGCCGCCGCGATCTGGAAGCTGCGCGGCCACCCCGAGGAGGTCGAGCCGCTGGAGGACACCGGCCGCCCGGTCGGCGACTGAACCGACACGGTCACCAAGCGCAAGAGCGCCCCCGGAAGCCTGGCTTCCGGGGGCGCTCCCGTGTGTTCCCGCGGGTCAGCCGATGCCGTACTCGCGGGCGGCGCGGGCGACCGTCTCACGCTTGACCTCGCCCCGGCGGGCGAGCTGCGCCAGCGCGCCGACGACGATCGACTCCGCGTCCACGCCGAAGTGGCGGCGGGCGTTCTCCCGGGTGTCCGAGAGGCCGAAGCCGTCGGTGCCGAGCGAGGAGTAGTCCTGCGGCACCCACTGGCTGATCTGGTCGGGGACCTGACGCATCCAGTCGCTGACCGCCAGTACCGGACCCGGCGCGCCCTCCAGCACCCGGGTCACGTACGGGGTGCGGTCCTCGCCGCGCAGCAGCGCCTCGTCGCACGCCAGGGCGTCCCGGCGCAGCTCGCCCCAGGAGGTGGCCGACCACACGTCGGCGCTCACTCCCCACTCCGTGGCCAGCAGCCGTTGGGCGTCCAGCGCCCAGTGGATCGCGGTGCCGGACGCCAGCAGCTGGACGCGCGGCGCGTCCGAGCCCAGGTGCTCGCCCTCGCGGAACCGGTACAGGCCCCTGACGATGCCCTCCTCGACGCCCTCGGGCATCGCGGGCTGCGGCTTGGGCTCGTTGTAGACGGTGAGGTAGTAGAAGACGTCTCGGTCCTCACCGGTGTCCGGGCCGTACATCCGGCGCAGGCCCTCGCGGACGATGACGCCGATCTCGTAGGCGAACGCGGGGTCGTAGGAGAGTGCGGCCGGGTTGGTCGCGGCGATGAGCGGCGAGTGCCCGTCGGCGTGCTGCAGGCCCTCGCCGGTCAGCGTCGTCCGGCCCGCGGTGGCGCCGATGACAAAGCCGCGCCCCAACTGGTCGGCGAGCGCCCAGAACTGGTCGGCAGTCCGCTGCCAGCCGAACATCGAGTAGAAGATGTAGAACGGGATCATCGGCTCGCCGTGCGTGGCGTACGCCGTGGCGGCGGCGGTGAAGTCCGCCATCGCACCGGCCTCGGTGATGCCCTCGTTGAGGATCTGCCCGTTCCTGGCCTCCTTGTAGTACATCAGCTGGTCGCGGTCGACCGGCTCGTACGTCTGGCCGAGCGGGGAGTATATGCCGGCGGAGGGGAACAGCGCCTCCATGCCGAAGGTCCGCGCCTCGTCGGGCACGATCGGCACCCAGCGGTGACCCGTCTCCTTGTCCCGCATCAGGTCCTTGACCAGGCGGACGAACGCCATCGTGGTGGCGATCTCCTGGCTCCCGGAGCCCTTGGCGAGCGCCGCGAACGGCCGCTCCGCGGGCTCGGGCAGCACCACCTGGTGCACGCGGCGGGCCGGCGCGGGACCGCCGAGGGCCGCGCGGCGCTCCTGGAGGTAGCGGACCTCGGGGGAGTCGGCTCCGGGGTGAGCGTAGGGGACCAGCTCGTCGTCCAGCGCGGAGTCCGGGATCGGCAGCTCCAGCAGGTCCCGCATGGCGCGGAACTCCTTGCCGGAGAGCTTCTTCATCTGGTGGTTGGCGTTGCGGGACTCGAAACCCGGGCCGAGCGTCCAGCCCTTGACGGTCTGCGCGAGGATCACGGTCGGCGCGCCCTTGTGCTCCACCGCCGCGCGGTAGGCCGCGTACACCTTGCGCGGCTCGTGGCCGGCGCGCGAGGTGTGGAAGCACTCCAGGATCTTGTCGTCCGACAGCAGCCGGGCCATCTCGACCAGCGCCGGGTCGGCGCCGAAGAAGTGCTCGCGGATGTACGCCGCGTCGCGGGTGGCGTACGTCTGGAACTGGGCGTCGGGCACTTCGCGCAGGCGGCGCAGCAGCGCGCCCCTGGTGTCCAGCCGCAGCAGCTCGTCCCAGGCCGAACCCCACAGCGACTTCACGACGTTCCAGCCGGCGGCCCGGAACTGGGCCTCCAGCTCCTGGACGATCTTGAAGTTGGCGCGGACCGGGCCGTCGAGGCGCTGGAGGTTGCAGTTGACGACGAACGTCAGGTTGTCCAGGCCCTCACGGCCGGCCAGCGCGAGCGCGGCGGTCGACTCGGGCTCGTCCATCTCGCCGTCCCCGAGGAAGGCCCACACCCGGGAATCCGAGGTGTCCTTGACGCCGCGGTGCTCGAGGTAGCGGTTGAAGCGCGCCTGGTAGACCGCCGACAGCGGGCCGAGGCCCATCGAGACGGTCGGGAACTCCCACATCCACGGCAGCCGCCTGGGGTGCGGGTAGGACGGGATGCCCTGGCCGCCGGCCTCCTGGCGGAAGTTGTCCAGGTGGGACTCGGTGAGCCGGCCGTCGAGGAAGGCGCGGGCGTAGACGCCGGGGGAGGCGTGGCCCTGGATGTAGAGCTGGTCGCCGGAGGCGCCGCCGTCCGCCAGGCCGTCCTTGCCGCGGAAGAAGTGCTGGAAGCCGGTCTCGTAGAGCCAGGCGGCGGAGGCGAAGGTGGCGATGTGGCCGCCGACGCCGAAACGGCTGCCGCGCGTCACCATGGCGGCCGCGTTCCAGCGGTTCCACGCGGTGATGCGGGACTCCATGGCCTCGTCGCCCGGGTAGGCGGGCTCGGCGCCGGTCGGGATGGTGTTGACGTAGTCCGTCTCCAGCAGCGACGGCACCGGCAGGCCGCTGCGCTGGGCGTGCTCGACGGTCCTGCGCACCAGGTAGGAGGCGCGCTGGGGCCCCGCGGCCCGCGCGACCGCGTCCAGGGACTCACGCCACTCGGCGGTCTCCTGCGGGTCGCGGTCCGGGAGCTGGTCCAGCTCGCTCGGGTGGGTCGGTACGGGGTTGGTCATGGGGCCGCCTTCCGGGATGGGGACGGTGGTCGTACGGGGGGTACGTACGGGTGTACGGGGGTGTACGCGTACGGCTGTACGGGACGTACGGGCTGTACGTTTCTGTCGCGGGGCAGGACAGGGGTGAGCCCCGCCGGACGACTGTAAGCACTCGATCGATGATCGATCAAAGGCTGGCGGGCAAAAATCCGTTCGAGCACCAAAAGTCGGCATCCGGTGCCGCGAATCGCGGCACGGAGTGCACGGGCGAAGGGGGCGAAGCGGGCGAATCAGGCGCGCGGCGCGCAGCCCAGTACGTGCGCCTTCACTAGCGCCGCCACGTCCGGATCACGCTCGCGGAAGGCCCGCACGACCGCCTCGTGCTCCTCCGCGTACGACTGCTGCACCGTACCCAGCCAGCGGATCGACAGGGCCGTCCACACCTCGATGCCCAGCGACTCCCAGGTGTGCAGCAGCACGCTGTTACCGGAGGCGCGCACCAGCTCCCGGTGGAACCCGACGGTGTGCCGCACCTGCGCCTCGCCGTCACCGAGGCGGTCCGCCTCGTACAGCGCGGCCACGTGCGGCTCCAGCGCCGAGGTGTCCTCGGCCAGGGCCGGCGCCGCCAGCTCAGCCGCCATCTGCTCCAGACCCGCCCGCACCGGGTAGATCTCTTCCAGATCGGCCGCTGACAGGGCGCGCACCCGCACCCCCTTGTTCGGCACCGACTCGATGAGCCGCAGCGCCTCCAGCTCCCGCAGCGCCTCCCGCACCGGCGTCTGACTGACGGCCAGCTCGGAGGCGATGCGGCGCTCCACGATCCGCTCGCCCGGTTTCCACCGGCCGCTCACGATGCCCTCCACGATGTGCTCGCGGATCTGCTCGCGCAGCGAGTGAACGACGGGCAGGGTCATGCTGTCTCCTCGGTTCTCCGACCCCTCGACAATACGGTGCGCCAGGCGGCGAAGCGGCACCCGGTGCCACCCCGGCCTTTCGGGCCGGACCCTCCCCGCGAAGTGCGCCCCG
>NZ_VJYK02000231.1 GCF_007097205.2 Streptomyces alkaliterrae | reverse complement strand
GTCCTCGGGTCGGTTACGGAGTAGGTCGGGCGGTGGGGTGACGCGTCGGGTTCGGGATCGGCGGTGGTGGTCGGGGCGTCGAGTGTGAGGGGTGTTCGGGCGCCCTCGACCGGGAGGACCGTTTCGCCGGGTGCTGCCGGTACGGACGGGTAGCAGAGGATCGTGCCGTTCGCGCCGGCCCACTGGGCACGGCCGTCACCGTCCAGTTCAAGGCGCTCGTCGAAGGTGGAGGCCCAGCTACGACCGTGGAACTGGCCGTAGTGGTAGCCGGAGCGGTGCTTCCGGCCGATGACGAGTGGCAGCACGCCCGGGAGTTGGAGGTCGGTCTGCTCCAGAAGCATCTCACCGGTGGCGGCGTTCACCGGGTCGGTCGGGCACTTCGTGCTCGCCTCGTCCTTGCCGTCCTGCCGGGGGTTCTCGGCCGCGCCGGAGAGGTTGTCGGGTGCTGGCGGCACGTGCGGCGCGTCGTCGCCGTCGCGGGGAGGTGAGTTGTCGTCGCTGCCGTCGTGGGGCGGGTCGCTGTCGGGTCGGGCGTCGTCGTCGCCACGGTTGTCGTCGCGGTTGTCGTCGCGGCCGTCGTCGTCGCGAGGGGAGTCGTCGCGGTCGTCGTTCTGGCGGTTGTCGTCGTGGCGGTTGTCGTCCCCCCTGGTGGTGTCGTGCCTTTCGGTGTTCTCGGTGTGGTCGTCACGGCGGGGTTTGTCGCCGCCGCTGTTGTCGTGATCCTCCCGGGGAGGCCGCGCGTTGTCGTCCTTCGGGCGGGTGTCGTCCTTCGGACGCGAGTCATCCTTCGGACGCGAGTCATCCTTCGGACGCGCGTCATCCTTCGGACGCGCGTCATCCTTGGGGCGGGCGTCGTCCTTGGGGCGGTTTGCCGCTTCGTCTCGGGGCCGGGTGTCGTCGCGACGCTGGGAGTCGTCCTTGGGGCGGGCGTTGTCGCGGTTCGAGGTGTTGTCCTCGCGCGGTGGCGTGGGGCGGTCCCGGCGGTCGGAGTGTGGTGTGTCGGTCCGGGGCGCGTCCTGCGGACGGCTTCCGGTGGGACGGCCCGGCTGCGATTGGCCGGGCTTCGTGCCTCCGGTCTCCGAGCCGGCCGGAGGCCTGCTCGGAGTCGGACCGGCCTGCGAGGGCGACGGCTGGGACGGCGGGTTGCTCTGGGCCGGGCGCTGAGCGGCGCCCGGGTTGGGTGACGGGCCGGCGGCTGGGGGCGCCGCCGCACCGGGCGGTGGCACCGGGCCTGGTGTCGGTCCCGGGTTCTGGGTGCCGGGGGTGCCAGGTGGCTGGCTCGGCGGTGTCTGCTGTGCGGTGTCCGGAGTCGCGGAACGCGGTGGTGGCACGGTGGCGCCGCCCTGGAGGCCGAGTCCCTGCTCGGCAGGGTCGGTGTTGCGGTCGGCGGTCGGTTGCTGGTGTGGGGCGGGTGCCTGGCCACGGTCCGTACCGGCCGACGGGCCGGGCGCGGGCGGCGACGCGGGGGGTGCCGTGGGTCGGGCGCCGGACGCGGCGGCGGTGCCGCCGTCGCCTTCCGTACGGCCGCTCGCGTGGTCGGTCGCTGACGGTGAGGCGGGCGGCGGCGAGGTGGAGTCCGACTCCGGTCGGGACGGATTCGGGGCCGAGTCGGGCCTGTCGCGGACGTCGCGGGCGTCGTGAGTGTCCGAACGGTCGGACGATCGCCCTTCGTTGGCGTTCGCGTCCGTGCGGCCTGACGGGGGTGTGTCCTGGCCGGGGCGTTGCTGTGGGGAGTCGGAGCGGGGCTGCGGGCCGTCTGCGTCCTGGCGAGGCGCCGGTCGGTCGGAGTCGGCGCGCGGTCCCGCGTCCGGACGCGTCCCGTCGGCGTCGCGGCGGGACGCGTCGGAGTCGGAGCGGGGATTGCCGTCTGAGTCGGGGCGGGACGGCGGCTGGTCGGAGCGGGGCGCGGTGTCGTCGGTGTGGCGCGAACTGTCGTTCCCCGAGCGCTGGTTGTCAGCAGGGCGGTCGGCTCCGGGGCGGTCGGCTGGGGAGTCCGTGTCCGGTCGTCGTGGGCCGGCGCCGTCGTCCGTACGGGGGCTCGCGCCGTCGGAGCGTTGGCCGTCGCCGCTGCCCGGGCCGTCGGTGGTCGCGGCGTTGCCGTCGATTGTCCTCGGAGAAGACGGGCCGTCCTGCGACTGGTCCTGGCGGGGGCCCGGCGAGTCGGCGGACGGCTCACGGGGTGGCGGGTCGAACGGGCTGTTGGGCTGGCTCTGGTCACGTGCGTCGCCGGGGCGCGGGGACTGGTTGCCGCCGCCCTCGGGGCCACCGTCGGACGCGGGACGTCCGTCGCCGGTTGACGGTCCCGTGCTTCCGGTGGAGCCGCCACTTCCGCTTCCGCTGTCGCCAGACGTGCCGGAGCCGTTCGGTGTGCCGGAGCCGTTCGGTGTGCCGGAGCCGCCACCGCTTGGGGTGCCGGGGCCGCCGGAGCTGCCGCCGCTACCCGTTCCCGCACCGGCTCCAGATCCGCTACCGGTTCCGCCGCCGTCCCCGCTGCCGTTGGCGCCGCCCGTGCCACTACCACTACCGGCACCCGCGCCGTTTCCAGCGCCGCCGTTGCCGCTGCCACCGCCCGCGCCATTGCCGCCGGCGCCGGCGCCTCCCGTGCCGGTGCCGCCGGTGCCGCCGGTGCCGCCGCCGGTGCCCGAGCCGGTGCCCAGGCCGAGGGCGTTGTTGCCGGACTGTTCGACCTGTCGGCGGCCGCTGTTCGCGGCGCTGCCGAGCGCGTTGTCGCGGATGTTCTCCAGCGCGCCGTCGCGCTGGTTCCGCAGTTCCTGTCGTCCCGCCTGGTAGCCGGCGTTCGCGGCGTTGGCGACGTCGTAGCCGTCCTGGGCGCCGAAGTGGACGTTGACGGTCTGCCGCATCAGATCCTCGGCGATGGCCTGGATCGCTTTGAGCGCGGTCTGTTTCAGCGCGTCGAGGATGGTCTGGAGGATCGCGTCGGCCAGCGTCTTGAGCAGTTGCCGCACGATCATGCGGACGATCGCCGTCGCCGAGGCTCCGGCCAGCGAGGACGCGCCGAAGGTGAACGGCGCCGCCGCCGCGGCGGCGATCAACTGGATCGCCAGCACCGCGAGTTGGATGATCACGGCGATCTTGCAGGCGATCACGACGGCTGCCGCCGCGTCCAGCGCGAAGGCGACGATCTGCGCGGCCGTCCGCGCGTCGTCGAAGTAGCCGCGCTCGCTTCCGGAGAACTCGCGCCACGCCTCGTCGAATCCCTCGACGGACTTGCCGTAGTTCTCGGAGAGGACGTTCCCGGCCGACTTGTTGCCGTCGGCCTGGAGGGTGTGGAGGTCCATGGCGAACTGCCGCCACGCCTGGGCGGCCTCCATGAGCTTGTCCTCGTCGGCCTCGGGCCAGTTGAAGCCCAGGATGTTGAGGACCCACTCAAGCTCGCTGGGCAGCATCATGGCCATGGCCGGTTCCCCCCGGAACACCGCTCGCGTTCAGTGATCGCGATCGACCCTAACTGACATGCTCAGAACACATCGCAGCAGGTCGCACACGCTCCGGGGTGGAGCCACGCACACCCTCACACGCTCTCCCGCACCACCACGGTTCCCAACCCCCCGTTACCTTCTTCGTGGCTCCGAAACGGGGCCTCCGGCCTTCGGGTCCGGCATGACTTCCCCCCCCTGTTGTTCATGATCCGGGGGGTGGTGTCACCGGGTCCGGAGGCATCGACGGACCGCTGATGAGGGGCTTGAGCACCGGCTTCACCCAGGCCGGAAGAGCTCTCCGTAACGTGGATGTGGCAGCTCGGTGCCCTTGCAAGGCCGGACGAAAGCGTGATGGAGGGGCCTGCACGTGATCGACACCGGCGACATCGACGTCTTCCTCGGCCTGGACGTCGGCAAGGGCGAACACCACGCCACCGCCGTCACCCCGGCCGGGAAGAAGGCATTCGACAAGCGCCTGCCCAACACCGAGCCCAAGCTGCGTGAGCTGTTCGCGAAGCTGCAGGCCAAGCACGGAACGGTACTGGTCGTGGTCGACCAGCCGGCCTCGATCGGGGCTCTGCCGCTGGCGGTCGCCCGGGACATGGGCTGCCCGGTCGCCTACCTGCCGGGGCTGACGATGCGGCGGATCGCCGACCTCTACCCGGGCGAGGCCAAGACCGACGCGAGGGACGCGTTCATCATCGCGGACGCGTCCCGCGCGATGCCGCACACGCTGCGGGCGATTGACGGCGAGGACGAGACGATCGCCGAGCTGGAGATGATCGTCGGGTTCGACGACGACCTGGCCGGCGAGGCCACCCGGGTTGCGAACCGGCTGCACGGCCTGCTGACCCAGATCCATCCGTCTCTGGAACGGGTCCTGGGGCCGCGACTGCAGCACCCTGCCGTCCTGGCCCTGCTGGAACGGTTCGGCTCACCGGCACAGATACGCAAGGCGGGCCGTCGGCGGCTGGTCACGCTGCTGCGGCCGAAGGCGCACCCCGGATTCCGCACAGCAGCGACGCACCTGCTCACTCGGAGAGTTCAGCGGTACGCCGCTCCAGGAACGACCGTGACACGGAGTCGGCGGTGAGCACGGCCGCTTCCCTGCACGCCGCGACCGCTTCCCCGGCGTCCGAGCCGCGCGAGCAGTTCGCCTCGCGTGGCGTGGTAAGGCTGGAAGTGCACTCGCTCCGGCGGCAGCGCCTCCAGCATCACCCAGCGCGGCCTCCGGCGACTCGGTCCGCCGCACGACGGCGGCGCGCGGAACGCGGCTCCCAACGCTCGGCGCGACGGCTGACGCCATCCCGCCTCGCGCTCCGCCCGCTCAGTCAACCGCCCTGTCAGGCACCGAAGTGTCCAATTCGGTCAGCGTAAGAGCCACCGCGGAACCGACAAAGACGCCGGTCAGCAGGTGCATGACGGCAAGCGCGGCCACAGTGCCGCCCGGAGCGCCCGAACTGAGGGGAACCACGACGGACAGCCCGGTGAGCAGCACGACAAGAGCCACGAAGAGTCGCCGCGGAGCCCTCATCACGCGCCTCAGCAGCAGCCCCAGCAGGATCAGCAGCACCGCCGAGACGAGCGTCGCCACCGCGACGACAAACGCCCCGACCCGCAGCGAGGAGTCCCCGCCCCCGACCTGTACGGACAGTTCACCGCCCGACACCGCCTCGGCCACCTTGAGGACCACATAGTTGGCGATCACCACCAACAACCCCGCGCGCATACCGGATTGCCAGATACCGGGCCGTGCGGTTCCACTGGCCACAAGGCCTCCTGAGGGGAAGTAAGCACACGACTGCAACCAGGCAGGTCCCTCAGCATGACCCAAGGCACCTGCGCAACGCACCGCAGCCGTACCCGTGAACCCGCCGGGCCGAGCTACCCCCTCAGCATCCCGAACCACCCCACCCCCGTCAACGCCCTGTACACGTCCCGTCGCAGTCCGCAGAAACCGGCACCGCGCCCGCCCCTGCCGTCAGCCAGGCGAAGCCGTCGAGTCCGGCGCACGCCACACGCCTCCTCACCCACGTGCCGTCCGGGCGGTCCGGCCCGACCGCCCGGACGGAACGAGTCGTTCAGTGACCGGCGGCGCCGGTGCCGGCCTGGTAGGCGTCGGCCTGGAGGGTGAACATCTCGGCGTAGTCGCCGCCCCGCGCCATGAGTTCGTCGTGCGTGCCCGACTCGACGATCCGGCCGGCGTCGAAGACGTAGATCCGGTCGCACTCGACGACGCTCGCGAGGCGGTGCGAGATGAGGACCGTGATCCTCTCCGCGCGGCGCTTGTTGCGGAGGACCGCCTGGTAGACGGCGTGCTCCGCCTTCGGGTCCATGCTGGCCGTGGGTTCGTCGAGCAGCAGGACGGGCGCGTCCTTGTAGAGTCCGCGCGCGACGGCGATCTTCGCCCACTGGCCGGCGGACAGCTCCTGTCCGCCCTTGAAGCGCTTGGACAGCAACGTCCGCCATTTCTGCGGAAGTTGGGCGATGACCTGGTCCGCGCCGGAGGCGGTCACCGCGTCCAGTGCCTGCCGTGGCTCGGCCTCGGTGAGCGTGCCCCGGGAGGCGGTGATGTTGGCGAGCGCGCTGAACGGGTAGTGCAGCGGGTCCTGGAGGACCATCGACACCCGGTTCTGCAGGGACTCGGCGTCCATCCCGGCCGTGTCGGCGCCGTCCCAGCACACGGCCCCGCTACCCGGGTCGTAGAGTCCCGCGATCACCTTCGAACAGGTGCTCTTCCCTGAGCCGTTGACGCCGACGAACGCGACGGTCTCCCCCGCCCGCAGAGTCATCGACACGCCGTTCAGGGCCGGGGCCTCCTTGCCGGGATAGGTGTACGACACGTCCCGCAGCTCGATCTCCGCCACCTTCCCCGGCGCGGCCGAGCCGTGGCGCCGGGGTTGCAGGGAGCGGCAGCGCTCCTGGAAGGCGAGCAGGTCGTCCACCCACATCGCGTGCTCGTACACCAGGTGCGCCACGTCCATGAAGCGGGTGAGCGAGCCCTGGGCTGCCTGGATCGCGAGGACGGCTCCGGCGCCGGCGGCGAGCGGCATCCAGCCGGCCACCAGCATCAGCGCCAGCACCACGTACGTGACACCGGTGCCGACGCCGCCGAGCGCGCGGCCGGTGAGGGCAAGCTTCGCGGAGTGCACGCCGAGCCGGGTGTCCTCCTCGGCGATGCGCGCGGTGATCCGGTGGTGCTCGTCCAGGAGGGCCCGCTGCGCGGTGTCCGAGCGCAGTTCGGCGGCGGAGTCGCGGTCGAGTAGCAGCCAGGAGAAGAGCCTTACCCGCCGCTGGAGCGCGTTCCACCGCCGGAAGGAGTGAAAGCGCGCCCGCGCGGAGCGGATCGCGGCCGCGCCGACCGGCAGTACGGACAGCGGCAGCAGGGCGATCAGCAGCGGGTGCAGAGCGGCCAGCACTCCGGCGGTGCCGAGGATGCCGAGCGCGGCGGACGCCAACGCCACGACCTGGCCGACGATCTGCCGGGCGTAGAACAGCCCCCGGTCGTGCGCGCGGTACGCGTCGTCGTGCCAGTCGGCGTCGTCGACCACCTCCAGCCGGACGTGCGCGGTGAGTTGCAGGAACTCCCGCTCCAGGGCGGTGCGGATCTTCGGTGTGACGTGGGCCTGGGTCAGCGAGACGCCCGCCTCCAGCAGCGCCCGCGCGGCCAGGAACGCGACGACGAGCAGGATCTGGGGGACGGCGGCCCGCACCCGGTCCGGGGTCGGCCCCTCCCCGAACAGCTGGTGCAGCACGGCGACGGAGGCCATGAGCCCGAAGGCGGACATGGCGGCCGAGCCGAGTTGCAGCACGACCAGAGCGACGGTCGCGCGGCGGTCGGCCCGCCAGGCCAACTCACCGACGCGTCGCACGATGCGCGGTAGGCGTACCAGGATCTCGCCGAGGGTCGCGTTCGCGGCGGCGCCGTCGTAGACCGACCAGTACGCCTCCTTCAGTTCGTCCGTGAGGTCGCCGTCGTCGGGACCGGAGCCGAGCCGGGCGGGCGGCGGCCCGAGCGGCTTGCTCCGCTGGGCGGGAACGCCGTCGGCGGCGGGTGCCGGCTGTTCGTCGGCGGTCATACGGCCCACCCCCCGGCGGGGCGTGAGGCGCGGTGGGCACCGCCGTACGGCCGGTGGGGACCGCCGTACGGCCGGTGGGGACCGCCGTACGGGCGGTGATCCGTCCGGCGGGCGGGTTCCGCCGTTCGGCGGAGCGTCGTGACGTCGTGTTCGAACGGGACGGGTGTCGGCGGGAGCACAGGGACGGTTCTCATCGGGTCCCCCAGTCGGGTGCGTGACGGGCACTGGTGCTCCCATCAACGGCCGTTCACGGCACCCGTAACGGACAAATGCCGGGCAGATCGTGAACACACGTTCCATTCACCGCCGCAGCCCACGCACCGCCTGAACCTCGCCGCGGACGACCACTCGAACACGCCGCCTCACCCGTTCGAGCGTCTTGCCCACGGCCCTGGAGCACCGGTGAGCCCCGGTGCGGCCTGGTGCGGCCTGGTGCGGCCCGCGTCGGTCAGTGGCCCGCGCCGGTGTCGACGTCGAAGAGCTTGGCGAAGCTCTTGGCGCCGTCCGTGGACTCGTAGACGCCGTCCGCGGTGGCGGCCAGTACACGCCGCTTGTCGACCGCCGTCAGGGCCTGCACGCCGGACCCGGCCCCCGGCAGCTCACCCGCCTTGTCCCAGGTGGCGCCGCCGTCGGTGCTGCGGTGCACGCCGCCCCGGCTGTCGAGGCCGTAGAGGACGTCGGGAGCGGGCCAGGAGA
This sequence comes from Streptomyces alkaliterrae, assembly GCF_007097205.2. Classification (GTDB taxonomy): domain Bacteria; phylum Actinomycetota; class Actinomycetes; order Streptomycetales; family Streptomycetaceae; genus Streptomyces; species Streptomyces alkaliterrae. Next base: position 671 of record NZ_VJYK02000231.1, on the reverse strand, counting down.
GGAAGGCCATGGCGGGCTTGCGTCCGGGGCGGAAGGTGCGGCCCCCGTCGGTGCTCCTGGCGATGCCGTCGGGGGTGGTGGCCAGCACGGTGTCCGGGTCGTTCGGGCTCACGGCGATGTCGAGCGCCTGGAGGCGGGCCCGGTCGTCCCAGGACTTGCCGTCTTTGCTGACACGAAGCATCCCTTTGGTGCTGTCGTAGCCGTAGGTCGTGTTGTGGACGTGTTCGAGGGCGTGGAAGTCGGCCTCGCCGCCCAGGGAGAGGGTCTTCCAGCTCTTCCCCGCGTCGGTGCTCTCGATCAGGCCGTGGTGGGCGGGTTCGCCGCTGCCGGGCGCGGGGTGGCCGCTGGCGAGGAACCTCTTCGGCCCCACGACGGTGAAGCCCATGAAGTCGTCCGCCCTGTCACCGACGCGCACCGGGTCCCCGGACTCGCCGGTCGTGAACAGCCCGTGGTGGGTGGCGACGTACAGCCGCTCGTCCGCGGCATCGAGGGCGAGGCCGTGCACGTGGCCGAGGGCAGCGGACTCCGGGGCGGCGCCTCCGTCCGCGGCGTCCGTGCCGCAGGCGGTCAGGGCCGGCGCGAAGGTCAGCGCGAGGGTCGACGCGATGAGAGTGAGCCGTGTTGTTGCCTTCATCGTCCTGTCCTGACGGGTTCGCGGTACGGGTGGGTAC
>NZ_VJYK02000230.1 GCF_007097205.2 Streptomyces alkaliterrae | reverse complement strand
GGGGCGGGGCTGCTCGCGCGGCGCGGTGGAGGCGACCGGCCAGTCGCCGTCCGCGAGCATCGCCGCGAGCGTCAGAACCCGGCTCAGCGAGGCCTGCTCGACCTCGTGGCCGCAGGTGTGCGGTTCGCTGCCCTCCGGGGAGAAGCAAGCCCACACCGCCTTGCCCTCGGGCCCGGGCGGCGTCCAGCCCCAGTCGTTGCTCAGGCACTCGACGATGTGCAGGCCGCGCCCGGACTCCGCCCAGTCGCCCGCCTCGCGTACGGCGGGCGCGCTGGTGCCGGCGTCGACCACGACGCACAGCACGCTGTCGCCCCGCCGGGAGAGGCTGAGCAGGACCGGGGTCCCGCCGGCCGTCCGCCAGGGACCGCCGGCGTGGCACATGGCGTTGGTGACCATCTCGGAGACCGCCACCGCGACGCTGTCGACCAGGTCGTCCAGTCCCCAGCCGCACAGGGCGGTGCGGGCGAAGCCGCGCGCGATGCCCGGGGAGCGGGAGCCGTGGTCCAGGGTCCAGACGGCGAACGAGTCGCCGGGCGGCGCGCCCGGGGTCGCAAAGGCCCGTCGGGCGGGGTCCGCACTGTCTTCGGAATCTGCGTCAGCGCATGTCATGGGGGGTGTTCCGAGCATCTCGGGAACGTTGTCCACCAGCGCCAGGGGCGGAGCTCCGAAGCCGAGGCCGGGTTGGGGCGCGCGCTGGGACGCCACCCATTCCGCCGGTTGTGGGGTCATTCCGATCTCCGCTGCCGTCGCCGGCATCAGGGGAACACGCTTGCGGAGACCATCCTGTTCCATTTGTACTTACCGCTGCAAGTGCGGATGCAAGCACAGGTGCAAGAACTGCGACCGGTGAGGCGATAATGACAAGCGCTCCCGCTGTGGCGCACGGGGTGCTTGTGAACGATTGGGGCACAAGTGATGAATGACACATTACGGGTGAGGCGGCCGATGCAGCAGGAGTACGTGAACGGTGTGCCGGCCGACGGACTGCCGGACGCCGTGTGGCGCAAGAGCCGCCGCAGCAACCCCAACGGGAACTGCGTCGAACTCGCCGAGCTGCCCGGCGGCGCGGTGGCCGTCCGCAACTCCCGGTTTCCCGCCGGACCCGCGCTCGTCTACACCGGCGACGAGTTCTCGGCGTTCCTCCTCGGCGCCAAGGACGGCGACTTCGACCATCTGCTCGACGGCGCGACCGGCGCCGACTGAGCCCGCCCCACCCCGCACGCCGGCGTCCCGGCCTGCGGACGTTGATCGCCCGGGGCGCCCGGTGGGAAACTGTCCGGTCGCCCTCATCGATACGAGTCGGGAGCACACGTGATGTCAGTCCAGCCGGAGCCCGCGCGCTTCCCCGGTGGCGAGACCTCGATGCAGCGGGTCCTCGCCCAGCCCGTGGGCGGACCGACTGTGCTGCGCATCGTGCTGGGCACCCATCTGCGCAGGCTGCGCGAGGCCAGCGGCATCACCAGGGAGGCCGCGGGACACGCCATCCGCGGCTCCCACGCCAAGATCAGCCGCCTGGAGCTGGGCCGGGTCGGCTACAAGGAACGGGACGTCGCCGACCTGCTGACGCTGTACGGCGTGCACGACCAGAAGCGGCGCGAGGAGTTCCTGACGCTGGCCCGGCGCGCCAACGAGCCCGGCTGGTGGCACAAGTACAGCGACATCCTGCCGAACTGGCTGGAGACGCTGCTGGGGCTGGAGGAGGCGGCGGCCGTCATCCGCACCTACGAGGTGCAGTTCGTGCCCGGCCTGCTCCAGACCGCCGACTACGCCAGGGCCGTCGTCCGCCTCGGCCACCCGGCCGCGCCCGTCGCGGAGGTCGACCGGCGGGTGGACCTGCGGATGCGCCGCCAGGAGCTGCTGGGCCGCCGCGAAGGTCCGAAGCTGTGGGCGGTGATAGACGAGGCGGCGCTCCGCAGACCGCTGGGCGGGCGCGAGGTCATGCGCGGCCAACTGCGTCACCTGCTGAGCTTCGCCGACGACCCGCGGGTGACGATCCAGATCGCACCCTTCGCCATAGGCGGGCTGGCGGCCGCGGGCGGACCGGTCACCATCCTGCGCTTCCTGGAGCCGGACCTCCCGGACATCGTCTACCTGGAACAGCTCACCAGCGCGCTCTACCTCGACAAGCGGGCCGAGGTGGAGTCCTACGTCGTGGTGATGGACCGGCTCTGCGCGGCGGCCGAGACCCACGACCGCTCGATGCGCTTCCTGACCGACCTGCTGGCCGAGAGCTGAGCGCGTCCGCTCCCCGATCGCACCCGCTCCCCGCCCTCCACGAGCCTCACGAGCCTTCGGGCGGGGAGCGGACGGTCCTCAGATCACGCCCTGGGCGAGCATCGCGTCCGCGACCCGCTCGAAGCCGGCGACGTTCGCCCCCAGCACGTAGTCGTCGGGCGCGCCGTAGCGCTCGGCGGTCGCGGCGCACTCGTCGTGGATGCCCCGCATGATGGCCTCCAGCTCCCGCTCGACACGCTCGAAGGACCACGGGTCGCGGCCGGCGTTCTGCCGCATCTCCAGCGCGCTGGTGGCCACGCCTCCCGCGTTGGCCGCCTTGCCGGGGCCGAAGGCGACGCCCGCCTCGCGCAGCAGCCGCATCGCCTCCGGAGTGGTCGGCATGTTGGCTCCCTCGGAGACCGCCTTCACCCCGTTGCCGACCAGGTTCCTCGCGTCGGCCTCGGTGAGCTCGTTCTGTGTGGCGCACGGCAGCGCGACCTCGCCGGGGACGTCCCAGACGCTGCCGTCGGGGACGTAGTGGGCCGAGGCGCCGCGGCGTTCCGCGTAGTCGGCGACCCGGCCGCGTTCGACCTCCTTGACCTGGCGCAGCAGCTCGACGTCCAGACCCTTCTCGTCGAACACGTAGCCGCCGGAGTCCGAGCAGGTCACGACGTTCGCGCCGAGCGCGATGGCCTTCTCGGCGGCGTGGACCGCCACGTTGCCGGAGCCGGAGACCAGCACCTGCTGTCCGTGCAGGTCCTCGCCGCGGCGGCGCAGCATCTCGGCGGCGAACAGCACCGCGCCGTAGCCGGTGGCCTGCGGGCGGCCGGCCGAACCGCCCCAGCCCAGCCCCTTGCCGGTGAGCACCCCGGCCTCCCACCGGTTGGTGATCCGGCGGTACTGGCCGAAGAGGTAGCCGATCTCCCGGGTGCCGACGCCGATGTCCCCGGCGGGCACATCGGTCTGGGCGCCGAGGTGGCGGTACAGCTCGGTCATGAAGGACTGGCAGAAGCGCATCACCTCGGCGTCGGAGCGGCCCCGCGGGTCGAAGTCGCTGCCGCCCTTGCCGCCGCCGATGCCGAGACCGGTGAGCGCGTTCTTGAATATCTGCTCGAAGCCGAGGAACTTCACGATGCCGAGGTTGACCGAGGGATGGAAGCGCAGCCCGCCCTTGTACGGGCCGAGCGCGCTGTTGAACTCGATCCGGAAGCCCCGGTTGACCCGCACGACACCGGAGTCGTCCACCCAGGGGACCCGGAAGATGAGCTGGCGCTCGGGCTCGCAGATCCGCTCGACCAGCCGGGCCTCGGCGAGCTCGGGCCGGGCGTCGAGCACCGGGCGCAGCGAGTGGATCACCTCGTGGGCGGCCTGGTGGAACTCCGGCTCGCCCGGATTGCGGCGGACCACCTCTGCGTAGAGCGCTGCTTCTCGCTGCATCGACATCGCTTCCTTTTCTCGCCGACCGCGAGGCCCGCGTCGGGCCGCCCGGGGACGATCGCTGGGACGCTACGGGGCGCTGCGGCGGTCTCGCGTGACACACCGCGCGGGGACGCCTGCCCCAGAGTGCGGCATCTCTCGCCGGACGGGCGCGGATTGTGAGCGTTCTGACAGGTACTTGCCCTCGGGGCGGGACCAGGGGAACGATTCGCCGGGCGGGAACGTCCATCGCTCGGGAGAGGTGGGCCGGGAACGGCCCGGGATCCGCCCGGGAATGGGCCGGGGGCGGCCCCGGAGAGTCAGGCCTCTCTCCAGAACCGCCCCGGCCGGGGGTGTCGAGCTAGTGGCACGGACGGGCCAGCACCCCCCACAGGGCCAGCACCGCCGCCTAGCGGCTGCGACACCCCGTTCCCGCGGGATGCATGTGGGAGTCTGTCGCGAATCTCCACCGCGCGCACATCGACCGAACAAAATAGGTAACGTTGTGTGTTAAACAGGTGGCAGGAAGTGATGCCCCGCTGGACGGCTCCCGTTCACCAACACCCTTGCCCACCAGGGAAGTTGCGGATCGCTGCACGCGTTCATGTCATCACTGGCCGTGAACGAGTGGTTCCGGGCCGTCTCGAACATGGCCGAAATCCATCGGAAACGTTACCGAAATCGACCAGCGCGAGCCGCCCCGGGACCGGGTTCGTCGCATCAGGCGCCGGCGGCCCGCCCGGCGGCGATCTGCCGCGACATGATCGTCGTCAGCTCGTAGGCCGTGTGGGAGGCCGCCACCGAGGTCATCTCCGCGTGGTCGTAGGCCGGGGAGACCTCCACCAGGTCCGCCGAGACCAGGTGGCAGTCGGCCAGCCCGCGCAGGATCTCCAGCAGCTCCCGGGAGGTGAGCCCGCCGGCCTCCGGCGTGCCGGTGCCGGGCGCGTGCGCCGGGTCCAGCACGTCGATGTCGATGGAGATGTACAGCGGCCGGTCGCCGATCCGCTCCCGCAGCTGCTGCGCGACCTCGTCCACGCCGCGCCGCATGACGTCCGCCGAGGTGACGATGCCGAAGCCCATCTTCTCGTCGTCGTCCAGGTCCTTGCGACCGTAGAGCGGGCCGCGGATGCCGACGTGGGAGAGCGCGGAGGTGTCGAGGACGCCCTCCTCGACCGCGCGCCGGAACGGCGTGCCGTGGGTGTACTCGGCGCCGAAGTAGGTGTCCCAGGTGTCCAGGTGCGCGTCGAAGTGCAGCAGCGCGACCGGGCCGTGCTTGCGGGCCACCGAACGCAGCAGCGGCAGGGCGATCGTGTGGTCGCCGCCGAGCGTCATCATCCGGGCGCCGCTGTCCAGGATCTCGTCCGCAGCCGCCTGCACGGTTTCCACGGCCTCGTTGATGTTGAACGGGTTGACCGCGATGTCGCCGGCGTCGGCGACCTGGGCCAGCGCGAACGGCGAGGCGTCCTGGGCCGGGTTGTACGGCCGCAGCAGCCGGGAGGCCTCGCGGATGGCGTTGCCGCCGAACCGGGCGCCCGGCCGGTAGGAGACGCCGGAGTCGAAGGGGACGCCGACGACGGCCACGTCCGTACTGCCCACCTCGTCGAGGCGGGGCAGCCGGGCGAAGGTGGCCGGACCGGCGTAGCGCGGGACGCGGGAGGAGTCCACGGGCCCGACCGGTCCACTGCTGTGCTGAGGGGTGTGGTGGCTGGTCATACTCCGGAGGGTAGGCGCGCCCGCGGCCGTCGCCACATGGACGTTTCTCACGGTGCCGACACCGCGTTTTGGACACTCCGTCGATCCTTCACCCGGGCGAGCGACAATGACCGCATGTCCGCACCCTCCGCGCCGTCCCGAGCCGAACTGCTCGACCACCTCGTCCGCACCCGGATCGCCGGCGACGTGGCGACCCCCCGCGAGAACAACCTGGACCACTACCGCCGGCTCGCCAACGGCGACCGCTACCACTGGTTCGGCGTCGACCTCGGCGACCGGTGGACGGACGAGCAGGACGTGCTCGCGGTGATGGCCGAACGGGCGGGCGTCGACGACGACCCGGAGCACCGCGCCGGCCAGGACACCATCGACCCCGAGCTGACCGTCGCCGCCCTCGACCGCGCGGCGCTCCGCCTCGCCAAGGCCGCCGCCGACCGCGAACGCGTCCTGCTGGCCACGGGCCATCCAGGTTCGCTGCTGGACCTGCACGGCTCGGTCGCCCGGGCGCTGCGCGCCGCCGGCTGCGCCATCGTGCGGGTGCCGCTCGGCCTCTACGCGGACGACGGCGTGGTGGTGCAGCTGTCCGACGTCGCGATGTACGAGCGGGGCGCATCCCTGTGGCACACCCACTCCCCCGCGCCGATGCGGGAGATCCTCGACCTGCTGCCGCGCATCGGCGAGCCGCTTCCCGACCTGGTTTTCGCCGACCACGGCTGGGCCGGCTGCGCCGCGCAGGCCGGTCTGGACACGATCGGCTTCGCCGACAGCAACGACCCCGCCCTTTTCCTCGCGGAGGCCGAGGGCACCCTGTCGGTCGCCGTGCCGCTGGACGACCACGTGGCCAATCCGCGCTACTACGAGCCGCTGACCGCCTACCTGCTCTCCGCCGCCGGACTGTGCGACTGAGGAACCGGTCCGTGCGACCGCGACGCGGAAACGACCGCCGTCAGGGGATCACGACCACCGGCCGCTGGGCGCGCCGCGCCAGCCGGCCGGCGACCGAGCCGAAGATGCGCCCCACCAGGCCCTGGCTGGACCCGACGACAATCGCGTCGGCCTCGTACTCCTGGCCGACCTCCTCCAGCTCGTGGCAGATGTCACCGCCCCGCTCGACCAGGATCCAGGGCACCTCGGAGAGGTGTTCGGCGCAGGCCAGCTCGAGGCCAAGCACCTCGGTGCGCTGGTCGGGGACGTCCACGAAGACCGGCGGTTCGCAGCCCGCCCAGACGGTGGTCGGCAGCCGGTTGGCGACGTGCACGATGATCAGCGCGGAGCCGGCCCGGCGGGCCATGCCGATCGCGTAGGCGAGCGCCCGCTCGCTGGAGACGGAGCCGTCGAAGCCGACGACAACCCCGTGCCGGAACGCCGGATCGCAGGAATGGCGCGCCTCCGGCGCCGCCTCGGGCACCGCCGGGGAGTCGGCGAGCCGCTTGCGGTCCGCTGGTTCGGGAATCTCGTGTCCGGCCATGTCGTCTATTGCGTCTCGGCGAAGGGAGTCCTCGTGCGGAGGGGGCGGCGGATAGTTGCGGCTTAAATAGAACGTCTGGGAAACATCTTCCCCTGCCTCTACCCCAAGGGTACGGCGCTGAACCCAGGGTGCCCAGGGGTCGGGGCGGAAGCATGCCCGAGGCCGGCGGCGACCGCAACACCGTCCCCCACACCCGTCCCACCGACCCCGCACGCCCCGGTGGCCCAGCAGCGTCCGCGTCGGGCGCGGAGCGATCCCCCGGCGCCCCGGCGCGCGCCACCCCGGCACCGGAGGAGCCGTCGCGCCGGGTCGGGCGGGCCGGACCCGGCCGAGGGTCGCGAGGCGCACCGAGCCACGGGACGGCGGATGAGGGCGCACAGGGCGGAGCAGGGGGGGCGCACGCGCCATCTGGCATTGTTTTCAGCCAACTTGCGGCCGTGATACACAACTTCCTGAGCAGCCACGTGCCGTTGGTACCACGGCACCGGGTCGCGCATTTCGGACATCTGCCCCATCCCGGGGATCCGTGAAACCCGAGACGCCCTTCCCAGCCAGGTGCGCGACTGCCACTCTTCGTGATCGAATGCTTTACGCCAAGTTGCCTTGTCGACTTAGCGGCGGGAGCTGAAGTTGTCTCGACACGCTGACGCGACACAGTAGATTCGATCTTGGCAGAACCACGGCGGGGGAAACCGTGCAGGACCGAGAGGAAGCGACCACTTGAGGGGGGCTTAGAGATATGAGCCAGGACCCAGCGCACGGCCCCGCGACCATGAGGAAGCTCGCCACCAGGCGGCGCCGCGAGATCGTGGCCGTGCTGCTGTTCGGCGGGGGCCCGATATTCGAGAGTTCCATCCCGCTGTCCGTCTTCGGCATCGACCGCCAGGACGCCGGGGTACCGCGCTACCGACTGCTGGTGTGCGCGGGAGAGGACGGGCCACTGCGCACAACCGGGGGACTCGAACTGACCGCACCGCACGGGCTGGACGCGGTCGGTCGCGCGGGCACGATCGTCGTGCCCGCCTGGCGCTCCATCACCCAGCCGCCACCGGCGGCCGCGTTGGAGGCACTGCGCCGCGCCCACCAGGAAGGCGCGCGCATCATGGGGCTGTGCACCGGCGCGTTTGTCCTGGCGGCCGCCGGCCTGCTGGACGGCCGACCGGCCACCACCCACTGGATGTACGCGCCCACACTCGCCAAGCGCTACCCGGCGGTCCACGTGGACCCGCGGGAGCTCTACGTCGACGACGGCGACATCCTGACCTCGGCGGGAACAGCCGCCGGGATCGACCTGTGCCTGCACGTCGTGCGCACCGACCACGGCGCCGAGGCCGCCGGCGCACTGGCCAGACGCCTCGTCGTGCCACCCCGGCGCGCGGCGGGCACGGACATGGCCCAGCTCCACCGGCTGGACAGGTCTTTACCAGAGGAGATCGGCACCGACCCGCTCGCCGAGGTCGTCGCCTGGGCGCTTGAGCACCTGCACGAGCAGTTCGACGTGGAGACGCTCGCCGCCCGCGCCTACATGAGCCGCCGTACGTTCGACCGGCGGTTCCGCACCCTGACCGGCAGCGCGCCGCTCCAGTGGCTGATCACCCAGCGGGTGCTCCAGGCGCAGCGGCTGCTGGAGACGACCGACTACAGCGTCGACGAGGTGGCCGCCCGCTGCGGCTTCCGTTCGCCGGTGGCGCTGCGCGGTCACTTCCGGCGGCAGTTGGGCGCCTCCCCGGCCGCGTACCGCGCGGCCTACCGGGTACGGCGGCCGGGCTCCGGCGGAGCGGCCGGCGGCCAGGGCGGCCCGCCGGGCCACAACGGGCCGGGCGGTCCGGGCGGTCCCGGAGGTCCGGGCGGTACGGGAGGTCCAGGCGGTCCAGGCGGTGTCGGTGGGCCGAGCGCTGCCGGCGGTCCCGGCGGTGCGGGGCACGACCGAGGGGACGGCATGCCGCAACCCTCCGAGTACCGGGTGCCGCCCGCCCGGTCCGAGCCGGCGAGTGTCTTCGGGCACGGGCTGGTCACCGCATCGGTGAGCGAGCACGGCAGGGCCGACGGCGAGCTGTACGCCGCCCGGCTGCCCGGCCAGCGCGGCAGGGCATGACCTCCGGCGCCCCGCCCCGCCCCGCGCGGGGTGGGGCGCCGGAGC
>NZ_VJYK02000023.1 GCF_007097205.2 Streptomyces alkaliterrae | reverse complement strand
GGAGTGGTCGGTTGGCAGGGTGGGGGGATGCCGCAGCTGACCACGCCCACAGCCCGGGTTCGTACGTCCTTCCTGAAGGCCATGAGGGAGTTCGCCGACGAGAACGACGCCTGGTTCAACGGCAACTCGATGATCAGTGAGGAGATCCGCCGGTACGGCGACGTGTGGGAGGAACCCGAGGGGTTCGCCGGGTACGTCGCCGACGTGGTCGCGGCCGCCGATCCGGCGACCGAGCGCCCGGCGGGCTGGGTGCCCGCCACGGTCCTGTGGTACGTCGAGGGCGACGAGTGGCTGGGGCGGCTTGCCATCCGGCACGCGTACACCCCGCATCTGCTGGAGTACGGCGGCATCGTCGGCTACGAGGTCCGCCCCTCCGCCCGGCGCCGGGGGCACGCCACGGCCATGCTGCGGGCCGCCCTGCCGGTCGCGGCCCGCCTCGGTTTCGAACGGGTGCTGGTGACCTGCGACCACGACAACACCGGCTCCCGCAAGGTCATCGAGGCGTGCGGCGGCGTCTTCGACGACCAGCGCGGGGTGAAGCTGCGCTACTGGGTGCCCACCGGCGGACCGAGCCCGGCGGGCTGAGCCGCGACGGGGCGTCGTTCCGGTCGCCCCGGGCCGCCGACGTGCCCCCGAGGCCGTAACCTGGAGGGACGCCAAGCCATCGACTGACGAAGGACTGAACGACACTGGGCAAGCGACAGCCCGAAGGCCCGCCGCCGGCACCCGTGGTGCAGCGCGTACGCCTGCGCTACACCAAGCGCGGCCGCCTCCGGTTCACCAGCCACCGCGACTTCCAGCGCGCCTTCGAGCGGGCCCTGCGCCGCGCCGAGGTGCCGATGGCGTACTCGGCGGGTTTCACCCCGCACCCGAAGGTCTCCTACGCGAACGCCGCACCCACCGGCACCGCGAGCGAGGCCGAGTACCTGGAGATCGCGCTCGCCGAGCGACGCGACCCCGCCCTCGTCAGGAAGCTGCTGGACGACTCGTTGCCGGACGGGCTGGACATCGTCGACGCGGTCGAGGCGCACGTGCCCGGATTCGCCGACCGGCTCACCGCTTCCTGCTGGGAGCTGCGGCTGGACGGTGTCGAGCCGGCGGAGGCCGAGAAAGCCGTCGCGGCCTTCCTCGCCGCCGAGAACGTCGAGGTCGAGCGCCAGACCAAGAAGGGCATGCGCACCTTCGACGCCCGCGCCGCCGTCGCCTCCCTGGAGTGCGTCGCCGAGGGGCGGCCCGGCGGGGGAGATAGGCCGGGGGCGGGTCCCTGTGCGATACTGCGCCTGGTAGTGCGGCACCTGACACCTGCCGTACGACCCGACGACGTCCTGTCCGGCCTCCGAGCTACGGCCGACCTGGCGCCGCCGGTCCCCGCAGCGGTGACCAGGCTGGCGCAGGGGCCGCTCGATGAGGAGACCGGCACGGTGACCGACCCGCTGGCGCCCGACCGCGACGCAACCCCCGTCGCGACGGCGCCCGGAGCCACCGCGTAAGGCCGACGTCGCGGCGCCGCCGACGAGCCCGGAACCCAGGGAGCCACCCGGGTACCGCCGTCCGGCAGGCGCGTGGACCAGAAGACTTTCGCCGTAGCCGGGCCGAATGGCCAGGAACCGGCGAGTGAGACAACAGCTCCCGTGTGGCGCTCGCGCCCCGGGTCAGGTACACCGCGGAAGCGCGCGTGCCACGGCCGGCAGGGCGCCGCGCCCGGGAGCGTGACGGGAGATACCCCCGCATGCTCGAAGCCAGTGACTCCGCGACCGCGGAGCCGAACGAGAACAGTTCACCGAGTGACAACCTGCCGCCGCGCCGGCGCAGGGCCGCTTCCCGACCGGCCGGACCACCGGCCGCCACGGAACCGCCGCCCGCCGAGGTGACGGTCACGGCGGCCGAGGCGGCCGGGCAGGAGTCCGCGGCCGCAGCCGACACCGCGGTGTCCGGCGGCGCCGAGGCCGCCACCGCCGTCGCGCCCGCCGCCGAGGAGACACCGGCCGCCGCCGCGCGGCCGACCCGTACGCGCCGCCGCGTCGTGCGCGCGCCCGCCGGTCCGCCGGTGCCCGCGTCGGAGACCACCGCCGCCCCCGAGCCCGCGCCGGAGGCGCCCGTGTCCCAGACGTCGGAAACACCCGCCACCGAGACGGCGCAGGCCGAGACGGCACCGGCCCGGGAGGCCACCGAGGCGCCCGCCAAGCCGGCGCGCGCCCGCCGCCGTGCCACCCGACCGGCCGCCGCCCCGGCGCCCGAGGCCGTGCCCGACACGACCTCCGAGGCCGCTCCCGTGACGGAGTCCGCCGAGCCGACGGGCGAGGACGTCGCAGTGGGTGCCCAGGCGCAGTCCGCGGAGGAGCCGGCGGCCGAGAAGCCGAGCAAGCCGGCCCGTACCCGCCGCCGCGCCACCCGCCGCGGCGGCGCGGCCGAGCCCGCCGCGGAGCAGAGCGGCGCCGCCGAGTCCCAGGCTGCCGCTGTGACCGAGCCCGCCGTGACCGAGCCCGCCGCGGCCGAGAGCGCCGAGGGCGCCGAGCCGGCCGCGGAGGCCGCGGACGCCGTGCGGGAGGCGCCGGTCAAGGCCGCGCGCACCCGCCGTCGGGCGACCCGTGCCGCCGCCGCGCCGGAGGAGGAGGCGGCGAGCGCCGAGTCCGCGCCGAGCAGTGAGAGCACCGAGGAGGGGGCCGCCGCCGAGGAGGCCCCGCGCCCCGCCGCGCGTACCCGTCGCCGCGCTTCCCGCGCCTCCGGGGAGACGACCGCCGCGCCGGAGCAGGCTGCCGCCGAGGCCGCCGGGGAGGGCGAGGCCCGGGCGCCGCGTGGCCGCCGCCGTGCGGCCACCACCATGCTCTTCCAGGCGCCGGTGTTCACCGAGCCGATGTTCCAGACTCCCGAGACGGCCGCCGCCGCGCAGGCCGCCGCTCGTGCGGAGGAGGCGTACGACGACGAGGCCGCGGAGGCCGAGGAGGCTGAGCCGGAGTCCGCCGAGGAGGTCGAGGCCCGCGAGGAGGCCGAGGCCGAGGACGAGGGCGCGGAGCGTCCTTCGCGCCGTCGCCGCCGGGGCGGTCGTCGTCGCCGCCGCGCCGAGCTGGCCGAGGAGGCCTCGGGCGAGGGCGAGCCGGAGTCCGCCGAGGAGGCGGGGGACGCCGAGGGCGCCGAGCGCCCGAAGCGTGCCCGCCGGGCCCGCGCCGAGGACGAGCAGCCGTCCGAGTCGGCGGCCGAGGGCGAGGAGGCGGAGGAGACGACCGCCGCGGAGTCCGACCAGCCGGAGGCCGGCGCGCCGTCGACCAGCAGCTCGCGGCGCCGTCGTCGGCGCCGCCGCCGCAGCGGGGACGCGGCCGAGGGCGCCGAGGCGGCCGAGGGCGCGCCCGCCGCGCCGGACGACCCCGAGCGCACGGTCGTCAAGATCCGGGAGCCGCGGAAGAAGAAGGACGAGCAGCCCAGCGACGAGGTCCAGTCGATCAAGGGTTCCACCCGGCTGGAGGCCAAGAAGCAGCGCCGCCGGGAGGGCCGTGAGCAGGGCCGTCGCCGGGTGCCGATCATCACCGAGGCCGAGTTCCTGGCGCGCCGCGAGGCGGTCAAGCGCGAGATGATCGTCCGCCAGTACGGCGAGCGCACCCAGATCGCGGTGCTGGAGGACGACGTCCTCGTCGAGCACTTCGTGAACAAGGAGCAGTCGACGAGCTACGTCGGCAACGTCTACCTCGGCAAGGTGCAGAACGTCCTGCCGTCGATGGAGGCGGCGTTCGTCGACATCGGCAAGGGACGCAACGCCGTCCTGTACGCCGGTGAGGTCAACTTCGAGGCGCTGGGCGTCTCGGGCGGCCCGCGGCGGATCGAGAACGCCCTGAAGTCCGGCCAGTCGGTGCTGGTGCAGGTCACCAAGGACCCGATCGGCCACAAGGGCGCCCGGCTGACCAGCCAGGTCTCGCTGCCCGGCCGCTACCTGGTGTACGTGCCCGAGGGCTCGATGACCGGTATCAGCCGCAAGCTGCCGGACACCGAGCGGGCGCGGCTGAAGCAGATCCTGAAGAAGGTCGTCCCCGAGAACGCCGGCGTCATCGTGCGCACCGCCGCCGAGGGCGCGAGCGAGGAGGAGCTGGCGCGTGACGTCCAGCGGCTCCAGGCGCAGTGGGAGGACATCAAGAAGAAGGCGGAGAAGGGCAACGCCCCGACGCTGCTGTACGGCGAGCCGGACATGACCGTCCGTGTCGTCCGGGACATCTTCAACGAGGACTTCTCGAAGGTCGTCATCAGCGGTGAGGACGCCTGGTCGACGGTCCACGAGTACGTCTCGCACGTCGCGCCCGACCTGGTCGAGCGGCTGAACAAGTGGACCTCGGACGTGGACGTCTTCGCCACGTACCGGATCGACGAGCAGCTGATGAAGGCGCTGGACCGGAAGGTCTGGCTGCCCAGCGGCGGCTCGCTGGTGATCGACCGGACCGAGGCGATGGTCGTCGTCGACGTCAACACCGGCAAGTTCACCGGCCAGGGCGGCAACCTCGAGGAGACGGTCACCAGGAACAACCTGGAGGCGGCCGAGGAGATCGTGCGTCAGCTGCGGCTGCGCGACCTCGGTGGCATCATCGTGATCGACTTCATCGACATGGTGCTGGAGTCCAACCGGGACCTGGTGATGCGGCGTCTGCTGGAGTGCCTGGGCCGCGACCGCACCAAGCACCAGGTCGCCGAGGTCACCTCGCTCGGACTGGTGCAGATGACCCGCAAGCGGGTCGGCCAGGGCCTGCTGGAGTCGTTCTCCGAGTCCTGTGTGCACTGCAACGGCCGCGGCGTGATCGTGCACATGGACCAGCCGCAGTCGACCGGTGGCGGCGGCAAGCGGAAGAAGAAGGGCAAGGGCGGCGCGGCGCAGACCGAGGCCGTCCAGCCCGAGTCGACGCCGGAGATCGCCGCGCCCGCGGCCGAGCGTCCCGACGGGGAGTCGGCCGCCGAGGCCGCCGAGCTCGTCGAGCAGGAGCCGTTCGCGTTGCCGTCGCCGGAGTTCCGGCCGGACGAGGAGCTGTACAGCAGCGTCGCGGAGGCGGAGGCCGCCGCGGGTCGCCGCCGGGGACGTCGTCGGACGAGCCGCAAGGCGTCCGCGCCGGCGGGCCCGCCGCGCGCCGAGCAGCCGCAGGCACGCGCGGAGACCGCGCCGACCGAGCCGGCCGCCGCGCCTGAGAGCGTCGTCGAGGAGCCGGCCGCCGTGGTGGCCGAGCCCGAGCCGGCTGTGACCGTCGAGCCCGCGCCGTCCGCCGAACTCGTCGAGGCGCCGGTGGAGGAAGCGTCGGCGGCCGTCGAGGAGGCCGCCGCGCCGAGGGCCAGGGGGCGTCGCCGGGCGAGTCGGAAGGCGTCCGCGCCGGCGGGTGCGCCGCAGTCCGGCGAGGCCGCCGGTGTGATCACCGTTCCGGTGCCGGAGCGCACCGAAACCGCCGAGCAGCCGGCCGCCGAACCGGTCGGGGAGCCGGTGGCGGTCGCCGAGGAGTCGGCGGCGCCGCCCGCCAGGCCGCGGCGCCGGGTGGCCCGACGGGCTTCCGCGCCCGCCGGTTCGCCGGAGGGCGTGCAGGCGGCGGCGATCGTGGTGCCCGCCGCCGAGCGGGCCGCCGAGCCCGCCGAGCAGGCGGAGCCGGTCGAGGCCGCGGAGGCCGCGGAGCCCCGGGAGGCTCTGACGGAGGCCACGACGGAGGCGCCGGCGGAGGCGCCGGCGGAGGAGGCAGCCGGGAAGGCGGCGAAGACCGCCCGGAAGGCCGCCACCAAGAAGGCCGCCAAGGCTCCGGCGAAGAAGACCGCCAAGACGGCCGCGAAGAAGACGGCCAAGACGGCGGCCAAGGCGACCGCCAAGAAGGCGACCGCCAAGAAGGCGACGGCCAAGGCTCCGGCGAAGAAGGCGGCGGCCAAGGCTCCGACCAAGAAGGCCGCCGCGAAGAAGGCCGCCGAGCCGCAGGCCGAGACCGTCCCGGCGGGCTCCGCCGGCGAGGGTCCCGGCGAGGGCTGAGGTCGGTTCCGGTGCCCTGGGCGTCCGCCCGGGGCACCGGTCCGAACCGGTCCGCAGGGGCCGGTTTGACCCCAGGTCAAGGGCCCCGTAATCTTGACCGTCGGCGTGTCACTGGACATGCCGCACTCCTGAGCACATCCCTTCGGGGCGTCGGGCGTCGACCGCCCAGCCCCGGAGAGGCCGCCCACGCCATCTCGGACCGTTCGCGGGCCCGTTCCCGCGCCGGGCGGCTGGCATCAGGAGTCCGTCTACGAGCGAGAGAGAGTTCCGCGTGTACGCAATCGTGCGCACCGGCGGCCGCCAGCAGAAGGTCTCTGTGGGCGACGTCATCGAGGTCGACCGTCTTTCCACCACCAAGCCCGGCGACAGCGTCGAGCTCTCCACCATCCTGCTCGTCGACGGTGACTCGGTCACCAGCGACCCGTGGGTGCTGGCCGGTGTGAAGGTCCAGGCCGAGGTGGTCGACCACCACAAGGGTGCCAAGATCGACATCCAGAAGTACAAGAACAAGACCGGTTACAAGAAGCGGATCGGTCACCGTCAGCTGCACACCGCGCTGAAGATCACCGGCATCGACGCCCCGGCTAAGTGAGGGACTGAGAAACATGGCACACAAGAAGGGCGCATCGTCCACGCGGAACGGTCGTGACTCCAACGCGCAGCGCCTCGGCGTGAAGCGTTTCGGCGGTCAGGTCGTGTCCGCGGGTGAGATCCTTGTCCGCCAGCGTGGTACCCACTTCCACCCGGGCTCGGGCGTCGGTCGCGGTGGCGACGACACCCTGTTCGCGCTGAACGCCGGTGCGGTGCAGTTCGGCACCCACCGCGGCCGCAAGGTCGTGAACATCGTCCCGGTCGCCTGAGCGACGACCGCGACACACGTCACATCCCGAGGGCGGACCGCCTCTCCCCTGGTGGGGAAGCGGTTCCGCCCTCGGCGTGTTAGGACGGGGCACAGGGCACCGTCGACAGCAGTAACCGACCCGATTCTGGGAGGCAGACCGTCATGACCACCTTCGTGGACCGCGTCGAGCTCCACATCGCCGCGGGTAACGGAGGCCACGGCTGTGCCTCCGTGCACCGGGAGAAGTTCAAGCCGCTGGGCGGCCCGGACGGCGGCAACGGCGGCCGCGGCGGCGACGTGATCCTGGTCGTCGACCAGGACGTGACGACGCTCATCGACTACCACCACCGGCCGCACCGCGGCGCCACGAACGGCAAGCCCGGCGCCGGTGACAACCGGGACGGCGCGCACGGCAAGGACCTGGTCCTGCCGGTGCCGGACGGCACCGTCGTCCTGGACCGGAAGGGGGAGGTGCTCGCCGACCTCGTCGGCCAGGGCACCAGGTTCGTCGTCGGCCGCGGCGGTCGCGGCGGTCTGGGCAACGCGGCGCTCGCCTCCGCCCGCCGCAAGGCCCCCGGCTTCGCCCTGCTCGGCGAGCCGGGCGAGGTCCGGGACATCGTCCTGGAGCTGAAGACGGTCGCGGACGTGGCGCTGGTGGGTTACCCCTCTGCGGGCAAGTCCTCGCTGATCTCGGTGCTCTCGGCGGCCAAGCCCAAGATCGCGGACTACCCGTTCACCACCCTGGTGCCCAACCTCGGTGTGGTGACGGCCGGTTCGACCGTGTACACGGTGGCCGACGTGCCCGGCCTGATTCCGGGCGCCAGCCAGGGCAGGGGCCTGGGCCTGGAGTTCCTGCGGCACGTCGAGCGCTGCTCGGTGCTGGTGCACGTGCTGGACACCGCCACCCTGGAGACCGAGCGCGACCCGCTGAGCGACCTCGACGTCATCGAGGCCGAGCTCGCCGAGTACGGCGGCCTGGACAACCGGCCGCGGGTGGTCGTCCTCAACAAGGTCGACATCCCCGACGGCCAGGACCTGGCCGACATGGTCAGGCCGGACCTGGAGGCGCGCGGCTACCAGGTCTTCGAGGTCTCCGCGGTCGCCCGCAAGGGCCTGAAGGAGCTGTCGTTCGCGCTCGCGGCGCTGATCGACGAGGCCAGGGCGGCCGCTCCCCGGCAGGAGTCCACCAGGATCGTCATCCGGCCGCAGGCCGTGGACGACTCCGGATTCACCGTGACCAGGGAAGCCGAGGGCCTGTTCCGGGTGCGCGGCGAGAAGCCGGAGCGCTGGGTGCGGCAGACGGACTTCAACAACGACGAGGCCGTCGGCTACCTCGCGGACCGGCTCAACCGGCTCGGCGTGGAGGACGAACTGCTGAAGGCCGGCGCCCGGGAGGGCGACGGTGTGGCGATCGGCGACGAGGACAACGCCGTCGTCTTCGACTGGGAGCCGACCATGGCGGCCGGTGCCGAGATGCTGGGGCGCCGGGGCGAGGACCACCGGCTCGACGCCTCCCGTCCGGCCGCCCAGCGCCGCCGGGACCGTGAGGCGGAGCGGCAGGACGACCCGGACCGCGCCTACGAGGAGTTCGACCCGTTCGAGTGAGCGGACGGCCCCGTCACCCGTGAGGGTGGCCGGGGCCGCCGGTACGGCGAAGGCCCGCACCGTTCGGTGCGGGCCTTCGCCGTTGGACTACTGCGGGAGGGGACTACTGGCGGGCGGCCGTGGCGCTCTCGGCGGTCGCCGCGGACTCGCTCGGCGAGCCGTCCGGCTGGGCCGGGATGACGGGCTGCTCCGGCTGCTCCGGGACGGGGTACTTGGCGAGTGTGCGCTCGAAGTCCTTCGTGGACAGCAGCAGCTTGTAGATGATCGCCAGCTCGAACACCATGAGCAGCGCGCCCGCCACGATGGTGACCGGCATGACCGCGCCCAGCAGCGGGCCGATGATGAACACGGCCATCTGGAACTCGATGCCGCTGATCAGGTGGGTGCGGATGCGGTGACGCAGCAGGAAGGTCCGGAAGCGGCCGTACCAGGGGAAGCGGCCCTTGAACTCCACGTGGAGGTCGATGACCTCCTTCTTGCGGATCGGCTGCCCGTCGGCGTCCAGCTCCGGCTGCACGCCGTCGGCGCTCCGCTTGGCCTCGGCGTCCGCCGCGGTCTCGTCGCCGTTGTCCAGGTCGGCGGTCGGGTTCTCGCGGAGCAGGTCCTCCATGAAGGCCAGACCGGCCTCGTTGTCCCCGGACTGCTCGCCGTACTGCTCCTCCTGCGCGCGGCGGAAGGCCTTGGCGCGCGTCTTGATCTTCTTGCGCATGCTGTGGCGCACCTTGAAGATCTGGAGCGCGTCGATGTAGCGCAGCATGTCCAGGAAGACCACGGCGAGCGCGAGCCAGACGAAGGCGATGTCACCGGTCTTGTTGTACTGGCCGCCCATCAGGGCGATGGCGCAGGCCAGCACCCTGATGCGGTCGAAGACGTAGTCCAGCCAGCCGCCGAACTCCGAGCCGCGTCCGGTCAGCCGGGCGAGCTTCCCGTCCATGCAGTCCAGGATGAAGCTCAGGTGGTAGAGGCCGGCTCCGAGCAGCAGCCACTTCCAGTCGGCGAACCAGAAGCACACCGCCGCACCCAGACCGAGGAAGAGCGCCCCCCAGGTGATGCCGTTGGGGGTGATCCGGGGCCATCTCGCGACGACCCGGACGAGAGGCGTGGCCACCGGGTCGACGAGCAGAACCGTCCACCAGGCGTCGCGCTTCTTCTCCGTGAGGCGACGCACCTCGGCGAGAGGGGGAATGTCCATCTGATCAGCAATCTTCCCGTGAGCTATGGGACAGGTTCGGCCGCTTCGGAGGGCCGGTCACCGCCCGGCGTTCGCAAGGGCCACATGACAGGGCACACAACGTACTCGACCGAATCGTAGCTGATCTGAGCGTTCCCAAGAGGTGTCCGACCGGTGACGACCGGGTGCGCGGAATGACCGGCCGGCGCCGGTTGTGAGCGGTCTCGCACCGCGTTCCCGACCGTCACGTGGGGCGCCGACTTCACGGGAACGAATACCACGGAATGCGCAAAGGGGATATTTGTACTTTAGTTGGGTAATTTTCCGTCCCGCTTCGGCGGCCGGTGGCGTTCCGCATCCTCGCAGGTCGTCGCCGGTGCGACCGGTATTGCAACGGGTGCTGCGGCGTGTCGCTCGAACTGTTCCGTGGGGGTGCGGGGTGTGCGAGTTGTGACGAACCGGTGTGCGCTCGTGGAAGATGCCCGCCGTGTGCGACCGCTACCCACCCGGTATTCCGGGGGAAAAGCTGTGATGTGAGTCCCACCAGGACGCGGTGTGTGCCACGGCACTTTTTACCGCGTTATTACGTCCCGGCATCCGGTCCCCTTCCGGCCCCGCCCCGGACACCTCCGACGCCGGGTCGGGGAGTCACGTACAGTGCTGCGCGGACCAGCGGTCGAGCGGTGGGCAGGGAGAGAACACGGTGTCCGAGCAGGAGGAACGGGAGCTGCGCCCCGAGGTGACGGAGGCGCGCCGCGTTGTCGTCAAAGTCGGCTCCTCCTCGTTGACCACCGCCGCGGGCGGGCTCGACGCCGACCGGGTCGACGCCCTCGTCGACGTTCTCGCCGGACCCCAGGACCGGGAGATCGTCCTGGTCAGCTCCGGAGCCATCGCCGCCGGCCTGGCACCGCTCGGACTGCCCGGCCGGCCCCGCGACCTCGCCCGCCAGCAGGCCGCCGCCAGCGTCGGGCAGGGACTGCTCGTCGCCCGCTACACCGCCTCCTTCGCCCGCTACGGGCGCCGCGTCGGCCAGGTGCTGCTCACCTCCGACGACACCAGCCGCCGGGGCCACTACCGCAACGCCTACCGCACTCTCGACCAGCTACTGGCGATGGGCGTGGTCCCCGTGGTGAACGAGAACGACACCGTCGCCACCGACGAGATCCGCTTCGGCGACAACGACCGGCTCGCCGCGCTTGTCGCCCACCTCGTCAGGGCCGACCTGCTGATCCTCCTGTCCGACGTCGACGGCCTCTACGACGGCGATCCCAGCACCCCCGGCACCCGGCTCATCCCCGAGGTGCGCGGCCCGAAGGACCTGGCCGAGGTGTCCATCGGCAGTGTCGGCTCCGCGGGCGTGGGCACGGGAGGCATGGTCACCAAGGTCGACGCCGCGAGGATCGCCGCGGGCGCCGGCATCCCGGTCGTGCTCACCTCCGCGTCCCGCGCCGCCGCCGCGCTCGCCGGCCGCGCCACCGGCACCTACTTCCACCCCACCGGCCGCCGCTCGGCGAACCGGCTGCTGTGGCTGGCGCACGCCTCCGCCCCGCAGGGTGCGCTGATCCTCGACGACGGCGCGGTGGAGGCCGTCGTCAAGCGCCGCACCTCCCTGCTGCCCGCCGGCGTCGAACGGGTCGAGGGGGACTTCTCCGCGGGCGACCCGGTCGAGCTGCGGGATCGCACGGGCACCCCGGTCGCGCGCGGCCTCGTCAACTTCGACGCCCGCGAGATCCCCCCTCTGCTCGGACGTTCGACGCGCGAGCTGGCCAGGGAACTCGGACCGGCCTACGAGCGTGAGATCGTCCACCGCGACGACCTGGTACTCCTGCACTGAGCACCGGTCGCCGACGACACGCCCGGCGCGGCGCGAACGGCGCCCCGGCCCGGGCGCGGAACGACCTTTGCGCGGCACGTTCGGCAAAACGCCCACACCGGCGTGCCGGGACTGGTCAACTTTGTTGCGGGCACGCGTAGTCGGGCCCACGACCCACGCACAGGAGAACGAGCAGCGAAGGCGGACACGCGAACGGGCGGGCACCGACCGTGGACGGCGGACGGCAGACCGCCACCCGAGCAGCGCCCGGACGCGTACGTCGTACGTGAGGAGGCCACCGATGAGACGACTGGCCAGCGTCCAGCTGGGGTCTCCCCAGCACCGGAACGGGGAACAGGCGCCGACCGCGGCAGGGGAGCCCGGCCACCGGGAGGAGGCACAGACCTCCCGGCTGTGGCACGTCACCCTCAGCGTTGCCGGCGCGGAGGTGCCGTTGGCCGACGTCCGCCGCTCGCTGGAGCAGCTCGCCCACGACCACCCGTTCCTGCTGACCAGCCGCTACGCCAACGACCACGCGGAGATCCGCTACTGGGAGGAGGCCCGCGACCTGCACGACGCGGCCGCCGTCGCGCTGCGGCTGTGGGGCGAGCACCGGGCGACCGCGAAGCTGCCGCCGTGGGAGATCGTCGGGCTTGAGGTCATCGGCCGGGAGACGTACCACCAGCGGGTCGCGGAGGGCTACGGGCCGCCGCCCGCGGTACCGGTCGGCGTCCACCCGTTCTGACCCCCGCCGCGCCGTCCACCGGCGGCGGAACGGCGTCTCGGGTACCGGACCCGCGCGTGATCCGGGCCGCGTGCTGGCTACGCTGAAAGCATGAGCAGCGCACCGCAGAACTCACCCGTCCTGGAGACCGCACGACGCGCCCGGGAGGCCGCCGCCGTACTCGCCCCGCTGCCGCGCACCGCGCGGGACGGCGCGCTGCTCGCCATGGCCGACGCGCTGGAGGCCCGGACGGCCGAGATCGTCGAGGCGAACGCCGAGGACGTGGCGAAGGCCCGGGCGGCCGGCACCGCCGAGTCGATCATCGACCGGCTCACGCTGAACCCCGAGCGGGTCGCGGCCATCGCCGCCGACGTGCGCCACGTCGTCGGCCTGCCGGACCCGGTGGGCGAGGTCCTGCGCGGCTCGACGCTGCCCAACGGGCTCGAACTCCGCCAGATCCGGGTGCCGCTCGGCGTCGTCGGCATCATCTACGAGGCCCGGCCCAACGTCACCGTGGACGCCGCCGCGCTCTGCCTGAAGTCCGGCAACGCCGTGCTGCTGCGCGGCTCGTCCTCCGCGTACGCCTCGAACACCGCGCTGGTCGCGGTGCTGCGGGACGCCGTCGTCGAGGCCGGACTGCCGGCCGACGCCGTCCAGCTCGTGCCCGGTGAGAGCCGCGACAGCGTCACCGAGCTGATGACCGCCCGCGGGCTGGTCGACGTGCTGATCCCCCGGGGCGGCGCGTCGCTGATCAGGACGGTGGTCGAGGGCTCGACCGTGCCGGTCATCGAGACCGGCACCGGCAACTGCCACGTGTACGTGGACCGGGCCGCCGACCTCGACATGGCCGTCGACATCCTGGTCAACGCCAAGGCCCAGCGGCCGAGCGTGTGCAACGCGGCCGAGACCGTGCTGGTGCACCGCGACATCGCCGACGAGTTCCTGCCCCGCGCGCTCAAGGCCCTCGCCGACGCCGGCGTCACCGTGCACGGCGACGAGACCTGGCAGGAGGCCTCGCCCGAGGTCGTCCCGGCCACCGACGAGGACTGGGCGACGGAATACCTGTCCTACGACATCGCCGCCGCCGTCGTGCCCGACCTGGACGCGGCGGTCGCCCACATCCGCCGCTGGACCTCCGGCCACACCGAGGCCGTCGTCACCCGCGACACCGCCGCCGCCCGCCGGTTCGTCTCACTGGTGGACTCCACCGCCGTCATGGTCAACGCGTCGACCAGGTTCACCGACGGCGGCCAGTTCGGGTTCGGCGCCGAGATCGGCATCTCCACCCAGAAGCTGCACGCCCGCGGCCCGATGGGCCTTCCGGAGCTGACCTCCACCAAGTACGTCGTCACCGGCGACGGCCACATCCGCGACTGACCCCCACGGGGTAACCCGATCGGCCGTCCGCCTGCCCCGGACGGCCGATTGGGTCTACGCTGGATCCGTGGCGGACGAGGTTGCAGGCCAGCCGTTCCCGGAAGGCGACGAGCCGGTGGACCGCGACCACGGAGCGACGGACGACGCGTTCGACTCCGTGGTGTTCGACGAGTCCTTCATCCGGGCGGCGCCGGTCCACGAGCCCTCGGCGGCGGAGCGGATGCTGGCCGCCGCGCAGTCGCGCGCCGAGAGCGAACCACCTCCCGAGGAGGCCTGGGGCTTCGGCCCCACCGGCCGCGGACTGCTCGGCTGGCCGCTGGCGCGCGGTGGGCGGGAGGACGACTTCGAGGAGCGCTTCGAGGACGACGCGCACCGGGAGGCCGCGGAGTACCGCGAGTACCAGAACTACCAGGCGTACACCGAGTACCGGGACAGCGAGGACGGCCCGGGCTACCGCCCGCCGCTCAGATGGCGCCGCCCGGTGGCCTGGCTGCTGGCCGTGGTGATGGGCGTGGGCGTGGTCGCGATGGCCGTCGGCGCCGCCTACCGCGGCGGCGGGCAGCAGGGCGAGGACTCGGTGCCGCCACCCGCGACGACCGAGATGGACACCGGCCTCGGCGCCCCGCACGCCGCCGAGCGTACGGCCGGCGCCCCGGACATCGGGGCCCCGGACATCGGCGCGGTGGCGGCGCGCCGCTGAATGGCGTGAACTTGTCACCGCCCGGCGGGCCACGGAAGCCCTGGGAGGCCTAGGCTGGAGCCATGACCGGGCGCGCAGACCCTCCCGATCCCGAGGGCCCGCCGACGGGCGGCGGCGAGGACGACGAGTTCCGTTCGACGGTCTTCGACGAGTCCTTCGTGCGGGCTGCCCGGCTACGGGAGTTCTCGGCAAGCGAGCGGCTCGGCCGCCACGAGAACCAGGTCGGCGACCCGCCCGGCGACGCCTCCGGCGACGAGGGCCGGGCGGCGCTGCCGCCGACCGGCGCCGGGGGTCGGCCCGGGCGGCGCTTCTCCGGCCAGTTCGTTGTCCTGCTGCTGGTCATCCTGCTCGCCTTCGGCGCCGCCATCTACCTCGGCGCGCGCAGCCCCTACGGGCAGCCGCCGACGGCCGCACCCCAGATACCCATGCGGGCCACCCTGGTGCCCCTGGTGCCACGCGGGACCGTGCCGGGCGGGGAACCCGACCGGCTGTTCGGCGCGAGCCCGGCGCGTGACTTCCGCGCCGGCGCGCCCGCCGTCGAACTGCCCGCCGCCCACGGCACCGAGCACTTCTCCGTCGGCCAGGTGCAGGCCGCGCTGAACACCGCCCAGCGGTACGTGGTCGCCTCCGCGCTCACTCCGCGCGTGCTGTCCGGTGAGGACGTACGGCCGGTGCGTCGGCTGCTCAACCCCGGGCAGTACGCCCAGTTCGACCAGTCCCTGCGCGCCGCCACCGACGACGGCCGGCACACGGCCACCGGCTGGCTGGTCCGCTTCGACCCCGAGGAGGCACAACTCGCCGACCAGCGGGTACGCGTCCGCGGTGACTTCGCGGTCGCGGAGGCCGGCAGCGGTGCCCTGGAGGTCACCGCCAGCCACGTGGTGGTCTACGCGCTGCGGCCGACCGGCGAGGCACGGGCCGACGCCTCGCTCTTCACCGTCCGGCGCGAGCTGCGGATGCGCTTCAGCCCGGAGGAACTGCGCACCGGCCGTCTCACGCTCCTCCAGGCAGACGTCCAGGCCGGGCCGCTGCCGTGCGCCGAGGACACCCACGACTGGCTGCGCCCGCTGCTGGCCGGCGAGGACGTCGGTGCCGACGGTTCCGCCGGCACCGACCCCTACTCGCGGGACGACACACGCACCGCGCTCTGCGGTGTCCTGGCCCGCACCGCCCAGCCCGACCTGGGCTGACGCGAACCCGCCCGGCTGCTTCCGGCTACCTCGCTACTTCGACCCGGAGGTGCCGTTCTGGGCGTCGCCGGAGGAGCCGCCGCCCGGCCGGTTGCCGGCACCGGTGGCGAAGTCCCGCAGCTTGCCGCCGAGGTCCCCGGCGCCGTCCGCCAGGCCGCGCACCAGGCCCATCAGCGGGTCCTTGCTGCTCTTCACACTGTCGGAGTAGTAGCCGGCCGACTCCTTGACGGACTCCCGGAAGGAGGCGTCCTTGTCCTCGTCGCGCCGCGGGTAGTGGCCGTCCATCAGCCGCTGGTGGTCCCGGCTCTCCGCCCACTTCTTCAGTTCCGCGGCCCGGACCGTGGTGAACGGGTGGCTGCGGGGCAGCACGTTGAGGATCTTCAGCACGGAATCCCGCAGGTCACCGCCGGCGTCGTACTCCTCGGCCTGCGCCAGGAAGGCGTCCACGTTCATCTGGTGCAGGTGGTTGCCGCCGGCGAGCTTCATCAGCGCCCGCATCGACGCCTGCAGGTCCTGCCCGACCAGCAGCCCGGCCCGGTCGGCCGACAACTCCGACTTGCGGAACCACTCGCGCAGCGCCGTCACCAGTGCCATGATCGCGACGTTGCCCAGCGGGATCCAGGCCACCTTCACCGCGAAGTTCGTCAGGAAGAGCAGGATCGTGCGGTACACCGCGTGCCCGGACAGCGCGTGACCGACCTCGTGGCCGATCACCGTGCGCATCTCCTCCTCGTCCAGCAGCTCCACCAGCCCTGTGGTGAGGACGATGATCGGCTGGTCGAGTCCGATGCACATCGCGTTCGGCTGCGGATCCTGCGTGACGTACATCGGTGGGATCCGCTCGAGGTCCAGGATGTAGCAGGCGTCGCGCAGCATGTCGTTCAGATGGGCGAACTGCTGGTCGCTGACGCGGACCGAGTCGGACAGGAAGAGCAGCCGCAGACTGCGCTCGGGCAGCATCCCGCTGAGCGTCTTGAACACGGTGTCGAAGCCGGTCAGCTTGCGCAGCGCCACCAGCGCGGAGCGGTCGGCGGGGTGCTCGTACGCGCGGGAGGAGATTCCGGGGAAACGGCGGCGGCTCCGGCTCAGCTGCTCTCCGGCCTCGTGGTCGTTTGTCATCAATGGCCCCCTATCACGGGTTTGTCAGCCCGTCCCCCTGGCTGCCTGCACTGGCTACGGCCAAGAGTACGGGGTGGGCACACCGAGCCGCACGAACCCGGTCCGCTTACCATGTGGGCAGCTTCTGCCCGAGGCGCCACCTCGACGGAGGCGATCTCGCCAGAACCCGCTTGCCAGACGCCCAGCCCACGCATCACGGATTGGTCCTGACGATGACTTCCGCCAGCTCCGCCCTCTTCCTCGCCCAGCTCGCCCAGGGGGGTGAGCACGGCGGCCAGCACGCCAGCCTCAACCCGCTCGTGATCGGCCTCGTCGCGCTCGGCGTGCTGCTGCTCATGCTCTTCGTGACCACCAGCTTCAACCGGGACCGCTGAGCGGCGGCGTCCGGGCGCCGGCGGAGCGGTTAGGGTCTGCACGCATGGGAGAGCACATAGAGCCCGGCGCCGGCAAGCGGCGGCTCGGTGTCATGGGCGGGACGTTCGACCCGATCCACCACGGACACCTGGTCGCCGCCAGTGAGGTGGCCGCGCGATTCGACCTCGACGAGGTCGTCTTCGTGCCCACCGGCCAGCCGTGGCAGAAGAGTCACCAGGTCGTCTCGCCCGCCGAGGACCGCTACCTGATGACCGTGATCGCCACCGCGTCCAACCCGCAGTTCTCCGTCAGTCGCATCGACATCGACCGACCCGGTCGTACCTACACCATCGACACGCTGCGGGACCTGCACACCCGACACCCGGACGCCGAACTCTTCTTCATCACCGGCGCCGACGCGCTCGCGCAGATCCTCACCTGGCGTGACGCCGAGGAGCTGTTCTCGCTCGCCCACTTCATCGGGGTCACCAGGCCGGGCCACCACCTGGCCGACCCCGGGCTGCCCGCCGGTGGCGTGTCGCTGGTCGAGGTGCCCGCGCTGGCCATCTCCTCCACGGACTGCCGTGCGCGGGTGGCGCACGGCGACCCGGTCTGGTACTTGGTGCCGGACGGCGTCGTCCGTTACATCAACAAGCGCCAGCTGTACCGGGGTGCCGGGGCGCCGAGGGGCTAGAGGGGCGGAGAGGCGTGAACGACCGGCAGGATCCGCACGGGGACCAGCACTTCCACGGGTACGACGAGTACGGCCGACCTCTGTACTACGACCCGTACGCCCAGCAGCCGGGGCACGGACCTCACGCGGCCGACACCGGTCACCGGCAGGAGCCGGGCCACCCCGGCGCCTCCGGCTACCCGCAGCACCCGGGCTACACCGACGCGTCCGGCTACGTCGACACCTCCGCGTACTCCGACGGCTCCGGCTACTCCGGCAGCTCTTCCTACTCAGGCGGCTCCGCGTACTCCGACACCTCCGCGTACTCCGACGGCTCGGGCTATCCGGCCGGCGGTGGGTACGGCTACCAGGGCGCGGACGGCTACGGCGACACGTACCCGGCGGGGCGGGACGGCTACACCGGCGGGCAGCATCCGGACCAGCGGCACTGGCCGCCGGGACAGAGTCCCGCCGACCCCGCCCCCGAGCCCGGCTCCACCACGTACGGCGGCGCCTACGACGCCTCCCACGAATCCCCCTACGAACCCTCCTACGACGCCTCCTACGACGCCTACGCGCCGGCGCGGGCCCAGGCCGCCGCGCCCGCGCCGCCCGCGCACGCCCCAGGACAGCACACAGGACAGCACCGGCCGGCCGGCCGCCGACAGCGAACCGACCGACCGCCGCGGCGAGGACGGCCCCGCAGACGAGGAGTACCGGACCGACGAGTTCTCCTTCATCGAGGAGAAGAACGACGAGTCCGAGGACGTCATCGACTGGCTGAAGTTCAGCGAGAGCCGGACCGAGCGCCGTGAGGAGGCCAAACGGCGCGGCCGGAACCGCGTCGTGGCCGGCGTCGTGGTGCTGGTGCTCGCACTGACCGGCGGCCTTGGATACCTCTGGTCCGCCGGCAAGCTGCCCGGCTTCGCAGAGACCGAGACCGCCACCGACGCCAAGCCCGACACCCGGCACGTCATCGTCGTCCACCTCAGGGAACTGGGCAGCGGCGACATCTCCACCGCGCTGCTGGTCAACAACCAGACCGCCGCACGGGGCACCACCGTCCTGCTGCCGAACTCGCTCGCGCTCGCCTCGGGCGAGGGCGGCGCCACCACCCTCGGCAGGTCCTTCGCGGCCGAGGGCGCGGGCGCCACCAGGGACGCGCTGAACGCGCTGCTCGGCGCCCGCATCGAGGGCACCTGGCGGCTGGACACGCCGTACCTGGAGAACCTGGTCGAGATGGTCGGCGGCATCACCGTGAAGTCCGACGCGACCGTGCCCGGCGAGAAGGACGGCGACCGGCCGCTGGTGAAGCAGGGCGCCGGTCAGGAACTGAACGGCGTCGCCGCGGTCGCCTACGCCACCCACCGGGGCGAGAGCGAGCCGCAGACCAAGCAGCTCGCCCGCTTCGGCCAGGTCATGCAGGCCGTCCTGAAGAAGGTCTCCACCGACGAGGACGCCGCTACGACGACCGTCGAGTCCCTCGGCCAGATCCCCGACCCGCACCTCTCCGAGGCGCAGCTCGGCGCCGCCCTCGCCCGGCTGGCCAAGCACGCCAGGGCCGGCGCGTACCGCACCGAGCTGCTGCCCGTCGAGTCGGACGGCACCCTCAGCGAGAAGACCGCTCAGGGGCTGGTCAAGGAGGTGCTGGGCGGCTCCGTCACCAACGCCGACCCGCAGGCCACGGCCCGGCTGAGCGTCCGCGATGCCAGTGGCAGCCGGGGAGCCGCCGACGACGCCCGCGTCACCCTGGTGAACGGCGGCTTCACCGTCGTCTCCACCGGCGCCGCCGACGCGCCGGCGGCCAGGAGCACGATCACCTACCGCCGCGACGACCACGCCGAACAGGCCAAGGAAGCGGCCCGGACCCTGGGCCTCGCCGCCGACGCGGTCACCAAGGGCGAGGGCGCCGCCAACGCGGACATCACCGTTGTGCTGGGCGCGGACTACAAACCGTGACCCGGCGCCCCCGGCCGGTGCCCGAACGGACGGGCGGGCGGTCGTGAGACCCTTGTCGGGTACCGACCGCCTACCCGAAAGCTCCGCCTGTGACCGCCACGGACCGTTCCGTCGAGCTGATCAACGCCGCCGCCCAGGCAGCCGCCGACAAGCTCGCGCACGACATCGTCGCCTACGACGTCAGTGACGTGCTCTCCATCACCGACGCCTTCCTGCTGGCCTCGGCACCCAACGACCGCCAGGTCAAGTCGATCGTCGACGGCATCGAGGAACACCTCCTCAAGGAGCTCGGTGTCAAGCCGGTCCGCCGCGAGGGCGAGCGCGACGGGCGCTGGGTCCTACTCGACTTCGTCGACATCGTCGTCCACGTCCAGCACAGCGAGGAGCGAGTCTTCTACGCCCTGGAGCGGCTGTGGAAGGACTGCCCCGAGCTGGCTCTGCCCGCCGACGCCGTGGCCACCCGCGGCAAGGGAGCACCTGCCGGCGGCACCCACGAGGGCACCGGCACCGACGAGGGCACCGGCGCCGAGGAGGCCGCCGCAGACGGAGGCGCCTCGTGAACCGCGGCCGGCGCATCGTCCTGTGGCGGCACGGACAGACGTCCTGGAACCTGGAGCGCCGGTTCCAGGGCACCACGGACGTGCCGCTGACCGCCGAGGGGCTGAACCAGGCGCGCCGGGCCGCCCGGCTGCTCGCCGGACTGCGACCGGCCGCCGTCATCTCCTCCGACCTCACCCGCACCCGGGCCACCGCGTCCGAGCTTGCCGAGCTGACAGGCCTGGAGGTCACCCACTACGAGGAGCTGCGGGAGACCTACGCCGGCGTCTGGCAGGGCCTGACGCACGACGAGATCGTCGCCCGGTACGGCGAGCAGTACGCGGCGTGGAAGCGCGGCGAGCCGGTCCGCCGGGGCGGCGGTGAGCTGGAGACCGAGGTCGCCGACCGCGCGGCGCCCGTCGTCGAGGCCAACGCCGAGAAGCTGCCCGACGACGGCACCCTCGTCGTCGTCAGCCACGGCGGCACCATCCGCACCACGATCGGGCGGCTGATCGGCCTGGACCCCGGCTCGTGGGAGGCGCTGGGCGGCCTCACCAACTGCTGCTGGTCGGTACTCGGCGAGAGCGTCCGGGGCTGGCGTCTCCTGGAGCACAACGCCGGAACCCTCCCCGAGCCCGTCCTGGGCGACGACGACTGACGACGACTGACGACGACGGGGGCCTGTCCGGCGCCCGGCCGCCCGGCGTCCGCCCCGTGGCTCCCGTTGCGGGCCGCCGATTTCCTCTTTCGGCTGGTCACCGGGTAGAGTTCAACTCGTTCGCGGCACGGTGGAAGCCGAAGCCGGGACGCGGGGCTATAGCTCAGTTGGTAGAGCGCTTGCATGGCATGCAAGAGGTCAGGAGTTCAATTCTCCTTAGCTCCACAGTCCGATCCCGTCCCCCGCTGGGGGGCGGGATCTTTGCTTGTCGGGCGGTCTCCCTGAGAATCACCGCCCGTGGCAGAATCAGTCCCCGGACGGACGGGGCCTTCCGGGGGAGTGACGGATCCCACAGGGGCGGCCGGGTGCGCAGGTTCGGGGGAGGCCGGCTGTCGGCCGCGAGCGACGACGGGCCGCGCGCGGGTGCCACGGCCTGTAGCCGAAGCTGGAGCTGATAGGGACTGATGGGCGCGCACAGCAGGAAATGCGACTGGTGCGGTAGCGGCACTCCGATCGTCCGCGACATGGAGCCGGTCAACGTCCGCTACCAGTACTGGTGTGTGGAGTGCGCGCGGGCGCTGATCATAAAAGGCGACCCCATCGAGACGTACCGGGAGCTGGAGGGCGAACCCATCTACGGGCGCCTGCTCGAGGAGCACTGCACCCTCAAACGCTTCTACTCCTTCGTCGCCGCCTGACCGACCGGCGCGCTCCCCGCTCCGGCCCCTCCGGTCGGCGTCGGGCGGAGACCGGACGCGGAACGGATTTGGCAAAGCCGGGTGGGGTCCGTGTAAAGTAGGCGACGCCGCCGCGGGGAGAACCCGCGGGGGACCAAACCCGGGGCTATAGCTCAGTTGGTAGAGCGCTTGCATGGCATGCAAGAGGTCAGGAGTTCAATTCTCCTTAGCTCCACGTCGTCCTGATGGGCCGTCCACCTGGTGGGCGGCCCATCGGCGTGTCCGGGGTGGCGCCGATGCGGACCCACCCTTGCGGTACCCTGACCGCATGCGTGCCGTACGCCTTCTGCTTAGCGAGCCGCGCTGATGAACCACCGGCCCTCTCGGGTCAGGATCGGCGCGGCGTCCCCTCCTGTGCGAGGGGCTTTTTCGTTTTCGCAGGCAGAGACACCCGATGGAGCTTTGAGGACATGAGCCAGACCGTGAACCCCGCAGAGAGCGCGGCCCCGCACCGCTACACGGCGGCCCTGGCCGCCGACATCGAGGCGCGGTGGCAGGACTTCTGGGAGAAGGACGGCACCTACGAAGCCCCCAACCCGGTGGGCGACCTCTCCGGCGACGGCGCACAGGCCGAGCTGGCGAGCCGACCGAAGCGGTTCATCATGGACATGTTCCCCTATCCGTCGGGAGCCGGCCTGCACGTCGGCCACCCGCTGGGGTACATCGCCACCGACGTCTACGCCCGCCACCAGCGGATGACGGGCCACAACGTCCTGCACACGCTGGGCTTCGACGCGTTCGGCCTGCCGGCCGAGCAGTACGCCGTGCAGACCGGTACCCACCCGCGGGTGTCCACCGAGGCGAACATCGAGAACATGAAGGCGCAGCTGCGTCGACTGGGCCTGGGCCACGACCGGCGGCGCTCGTTCGCCACCATCGACCCCGACTACTACCGCTGGACTCAGTGGATCTTCCTCCAGATCTTCAACTCCTGGTACGACACGGAGGTCGAGCGGGCCCGTCCGATCGACGAGCTGGTCAAGCAGTTCGAGTCCGGCGACCGTCCCACGCCGGACGGCCTGGCCCCGTGGGCCGAGCTGAGCGCCGCCGAGCGGGCCGACCTGCTGGGTGAGTACCGCCTGGCCTACGCCTCCGACGCCCCGGTCAACTGGTGCCCCGGCCTGGGAACCGTGCTGGCGAACGAGGAGGTCACCGCCGAAGGACGCTCCGAGCGCGGCAACTTCCCCGTCTTCAAGGCGAACCTGCGCCAGTGGAACATGCGCATCACCGCCTACGCCGAGCGGCTGCTGAACGACCTGGAGGGGCTGGACTGGCCGGAGGCGATCAAGCTCCAGCAGCGCAACTGGATCGGCCGCTCCGAAGGCGCCCGGGTGGACTTCCCGGTGGGCGAGGACCGGCACATCACCGTCTTCACCACCCGCCAGGACACTCTGTTCGGTGCCACCTACATGGTGCTGGCGCCGGAACACCCGCTGGTCGACGAGCTGCTGCCGGAGGTGTGGCCCGCCGACACCCACGAGGTGTGGACGGGCGGCCACCGCAGCCCGGCCGCTGCCGTGGCGGAGTACCGCCGGCGGGCCGCGGCGAAGTCGGACGTCGAGCGGCAGGCCGACGCCAAGGAGAAGACCGGCGTCTTCACCGGCGCGTACGCGCTCAACCCGGTCAGCGGCGAGCGGGTCCCCGTCTTCATCGCGGACTACGTCCTGATGGGCTACGGGACCGGCGCCATCATGGCCGTCCCGGCGCACGACTCCCGCGACTTCGCCTTCGCCCGTGCCTTCGAGCTGCCCGTCCGCTGCGTGGTCGAGCCGGTGGACGGACGTGGCACCGACCCGGCCGCCTGGGACGACGCCTTCGACTCCTACGACGCGAAACTGATCAATTCCAGCGGCGAGGGGCTGAGCCTGGACGGTCTCGACGTGCCGGCCGCCAAGGCCGCCGTCACCGAGTGGCTGGTCGAGCGGGGAATCGGCGAGGGCACCGTCAACTACCGCCTGCGGGACTGGCTGTTCAGCCGGCAGCGGTACTGGGGCGAGCCCTTCCCGATCGTCTACGACGAGGACGGGATCGCGCACCCGCTGCCGGAGTCGATGCTCCCGCTGGAGCTGCCCGAGGTGGAGGACTACTCGCCGAGGACCTTCGACCCGGACGACTCCGACACCTCCCCCGAGACCCCGCTGTCCCGCAACGAGGAGTGGGTGAACGTCACCCTCGACCTGGGCGACGGGCCCAAGCGCTACCGCCGCGAGACCAACACCATGCCCAACTGGGCCGGTTCCTGCTGGTACGAGTTCCGTTACCTGGACCCGCACAACAACGAGCGCCTGGTCGACCCCGAGATCGAGCGGTACTGGATGGGCCCGCGGGACGGCATGCCGCACGGCGGCGTCGACCTGTACGTGGGCGGCGCCGAGCACGCCGTGCTGCACCTGCTCTACGCCCGCTTCTGGTCCAAGGTCCTCTACGACCTGGGACACGTGTCCTCGCCGGAGCCGTTCCACAAGCTGTTCAACCAGGGCATGATCCAGGCCTACGTCTACCGGGACGAGCGCGGCTTCCCCGTGCCGGCGGTCGAGATCGAGGAACGCGACGGCGGCTACTTCCACGAGGGCCGACCGGTCAAGCGGGAACTCGGCAAGATGGGCAAGTCCCTGAAGAACGCCGTCACACCGGACGAGATCTGCGCCGAGTACGGCGCCGACACCCTGCGGCTGTACGAGATGGCCATGGGACCCCTGGACGTGTCGCGCCCCTGGGACACCCGCGCGGTCGTCGGCCAGTACCGCCTGCTCCAGCGGCTGTGGCGGAACGTGGTGGACGAGGCGTCCGGAGAGGTCACCGTCGTCGACGACGAGCCCGACGAGGCCACCTTGCGGGCCGTGCACAAGGCGATCGACGGCGTCGGCCAGGACCTGGGCAACCTCCGGTTCAACACCGCCATCGCGAAGATCACCGAGCTGAACAACCACGTCACCAAGCTGCCGCGGGTGCCGCGGACGGTGGCCGAGGCGCTGGTGCTGCTGGTCGCGCCGCTCGCCCCGCACATCGCCGAGGAGCTGTGGCACCGGCTCGGCAGGGAGGGATCGGTCACCCGCGCCGACTTCCCCGTCGCCGACCCCGCCTATGTCGTGGACGAGGCCGTCACCTGCGTCGTCCAGATCAAGGGCAAGGTCAAGGCGCGCCTGGAGGTTTCGCCGCAGATCGGTGACGAGGAGCTGGAGGCACGAGCGCTGGCCGAACCGGCCGTCGTCGCGGCCCTCGGGGGCGCGGGCATCCGGAAGGTGATCGTCCGGGCGCCGAAGCTGGTCAACATCGTGCCGGCCTGACCGCTGCTCGTCATCCCAGCCGTCACCCGCGTCCCCTACGGGACCGGGCATGGGGCGGTCCGGGTTCCTTCGGGGCTCGGACCGCCCCATGCCGTCTCCCCGGCGGACTACCCTGGAACGACGGAAGCGCGTGGAAGCTCCCGATCGGGGCAGTACCGTCGTGACGGACAGGGGATGCGTTCGAATGGAGATCGTCGGCGTGGTGGCTGCGTTGATCATGCTCTTCGTCATGACGTTTGTCGTCGTCGCCGTCGTCCGGGCCGCGCGAGCGGTCGGGCGGGGCGTCGAGCGCGCCGGCGAGCAGGTACGCCGCGGTATCGACGAGACCTCGATCCGGGTCAGGGCGGCCCAACCGGGCGCGATCGGCCAGGCGGCCCGCCTGCGGCTGGAGCTGCGGACCTCCGTCGACACCGCCCGGGCCGAACTCACCGCCTCCGCGAAGCAGGACCCCACGCTGCGGGAGGCGCTGACCCTGCTCGACCAGCTGCACGACCACGCCAGAGTGCTCGACCGCGAGCTCGGCGCACTCACCGAACGTGAACCCGACCGGGCGCGGATCGCCGGGCGTCTGCCCGAACTGCGCGACCGCGTCCAGGAGATCAGGCAGTCGGCGGACGCGCTGCGCTTCGCCGCCCAGGACCGCGCCCGGCGGCACGACTCCGAGGGCCTTGCCGCCCTGCGGGAGCAGATCGACATCGAGACCGGAGCGCTCCGGCACTGGACACCCGCCGACCCCCTGGCCGACGCCGACGGCGGTGCGGCACCCGCGGGCACCTCCAAGGACGGCCGGGCGGCCGGCGACACCACTCCTGCCACGGACGGGAAGGAGCCCACCGCCGGTGCCGGTGCCGGCGGCGGTTCCGGGCGGGCCCGCGCCGAGGCCGACGACCGCCGCACGCCCTCGCTGCCCCGGCGGGAGCAACTGGCCTCCGAGGCCCGCGACCTGTGGAACCAACTGCCCGGCATGAGCCGGAACCGTCGCACCCGCGACGTCAGTTGACGCGCCGCACGCCGGACGCGGCCGAGCAGGCGGACCGGAGCGCGACCGGTCTGACGCTGTTGACACCTCATGTTCGTTCCTCTCGTTCGAGCTGAAGGCGGGGGCCGAGCTGCTGCGGGCGCCCGCGCCCGGGTAACCTCCGCCCATGCCCCGTCATGTCGCGATCGTCACCGACTCCACGGCGTATCTCTCCCCGGCCGTGCTGGCCAAGCGCCGCATCACCTCGGTGCCGCTCACCGTCGTCGTCGACGGCAGGGCCTACGAGGAGGGCGTCGGCATCTCCGCGGCGGCCCTGGCGGAGGCGCTGCGTCGGCACCGGCCCGTGACCACCTCCAGGCCCGGCCCGGAGACCTTCGCGGACATCTATCGCCGGGTGGCCGAGGCCGGAGCGGACGCGATCGTCTCCCTTCATCTGTCCGCCGAGTTCTCCGGCACTTGTGACGCGGCCGTGCTCGGGGCCCGCGAGGCCCCTGTGCCGGTGCGGGTCGTGGACACCGGCATGGTGGCGATGGCCCTCGGCTTCAGCGCACTGGCGGCGGCGGAGGCCGCCGAGGCGGGCGGCGGTCCGGACGACGTGGTGGCCGCGGCCACCGAAAGGGCGGCGCGGACTTCCGCCCTGTTCTACGTCGACACCCTCGACTACCTGCGCCGAGGCGGTCGGATCGGCACCGCCCAGGCGCTGCTCGGCTCCGCGCTCGCCGTCAAGCCCCTTCTGGAACTCGCCGACGGACGCATCCAACCGCTGGAGAAGGTCCGCACCGCCTCACGGGCCATCGCGCGGCTTGAGGAGCTGACCGTCGAGCGGGCCGCCGCG
Source organism: Streptomyces alkaliterrae (assembly GCF_007097205.2). Taxonomy (GTDB): domain Bacteria; phylum Actinomycetota; class Actinomycetes; order Streptomycetales; family Streptomycetaceae; genus Streptomyces; species Streptomyces alkaliterrae. Next base: position 3,782 of record NZ_VJYK02000023.1, on the reverse strand, counting down.
ATCGACGGCCCGGTCGAGGTCGCCGTGCACCACCTCGCAGCCGCCGAACGAGCCGACCAGCTCGCAGCGCATCTGAGGGCGCGGCTTCCCCGGCTTGTCGAACTGCATGTGAGCGAGGTCGGTGCGGTGATCGGTGCTCACACCGGGCCGGGTCTGCTGGGCACCATCGTCTGCCCTGGGTGAATGCCAACCACGGGGTACCCGCCAAACCAAACAGTCCCCTCGTTCCCTCGGACGAGTGACCGAATTCTTCGGGTCGGTCGAGTTATCCACAGGATTTCACCAAGATCAGCGGGAATTCGGCAATGGCCTTACGGTCTGGCGCATGAATTCGCGATCACGCACGGACTCCCGTGGGCCCGGCCGGACCAGTGCCGGCCGCCGTCGCCGCCGACGCGCGCACGCGGCGAACCCGACCGCCGCCGTACGAACACGCGCAGCCGCGCTGTTCCCCGCCCCGGCGACCGAGCCACCCGAGCCACCCGAGCCGACCACATCGCATCCGCCGCACCCGGCGGAGCATCCCGCCGACCCCACGACCGGGACGGGACCACCCATGCCGCCGGCCCGCGGCCGGCATCGAGCGGCGTCGGCCGTCGCGGATACGGTCCAGCAGCCCGGTGACCGGGCGGCCCCGCAGGCCCCCGCCGAAGCGGGGACGGCCGTACCGCCCGCGCTGAGCGCACCACCGCGCGGCGCACGTGTCGTGCCGCTCTCCGGCCGGACGGCGACGATGTCGCGCGCGGCGGCGATGGCGGCCGCCCGACGTGCCGTCCGCCGGAGCCGCGCCCGTCTCACCGCACAACGCGTCGCCGTCGGCCCCGCGTCCGGGAGGGTTGACACGGCGTCCAGGCGGACGACGGTTCCCGCTCAGAGCCCTCCGAACAAGACGGCGAGTCCTCCGCACCGGAAGTCGTCGACCGGGGCGCCGTCCCGCCTCGCCGGATTGCGGCTCGCGGTGAGTGAGCGGCTGCCGCTGTGGCTGCGGGAGCGCTGCGCCATGGAACTGCGCAGCATGGTGGCCGTCACCGTCGTGCTGCTGATCGCCGTGGTCGTGGCCGTGCACCACTTCTGGAGCGGCCGGGCGCAACCGGTCGGGCTGCCCGCTCCGGAACCCGCCGCCTCGGCCACGGCTCCCGCCGACGCAGGGGCCCTCCTGCCGAGCGCCACCGGACACGGCACGACCGGCGGGCCGCCGGGAGCGGCACCGCCGAAGGACGTGCATGTCGACGTCTCGGGAGAGGTCCGTCGCCCCGGGGTGGTGCGGCTGCCTTCGGGGTCCCGCGTCGCGGACGCACTACGGGCCGCCGGCGGCGTCCTGCCGGGTACCGACACCGACCGACTCAACCGGGCACGGCAGCTGACGGACGGCGAGCAGATCATGGTCGGCGGCGAGCCGTCCGATGGCGAACCGGCCGCACCGGGGGCGGGCCTGCCTCCCGACGGAGCGCCCTCAGGCCCACTCGGGCTGAACTCCGCCACCAGCGAGCAGTTGCAGGCCCTGCCGGGCATCGGGCCGGTGCTCGCTCAGAACATCCTCGACTACCGGACGCGGAACGGCGGCTTCACCTCGCTCGACCAGTTACGTGAGGTCAACGGCATCGGCGACCACCGCTTCGCGACCCTGCAACCTCTGGTGACGCCGTGAAGCCCGCCGCCCGAGTAAGCCTCGGGAAGCCCGAGCCCGCCGCGCGGCCACCCACCCCCGAACGACTCGCGGTGCACGCCGAGTCGGGGCATCGGCTCGGCGCCGCACATCCACGGCAGGAGGGGCCGGTCGACCTCCGGATGGTTCCACCGGCGGTGGCCGCATGGGTGGCCGCCGCCCTCGCACCGGCTCTGTCGGCCGGGGCGGTCGCCCTGCTGGTCTGCGGCTGTCTCGTGGCGGCGACGGTGCTCGGAGTCGCCGGTCGGCGCCGCGCCCGGAGCGCGCGTGACCGCCCGGCCCGCGAGCGCCGGACGTGGATCTCCGGCGGAGTCCTGGTCGCGGCCGGGGCAGCACTCCTGTGTGCCGCCGCCGGTGCCACGGCGGCTGGGCTGCACACCGCGGCCGTCCACGACGGCCCGCTGCCCGAACTCGCGAAGGAGCACGCCCATGTCACCCTCCGCCTCACGCTGACCGGCGACCCGCGCCGGACGAGAGGCCGACCGGGCCAGCCGCGCACCGTGGTGGTGGCCCCGGCGACCGCCATCCGGGTCGCCCAGGGCGACGGCACGGCCACCGTGATCCGCAACCCGGTCCTGGTGGTGGTCCCGCCGGAACGGGCCGAGGCCTGGCTGGGCCTTCTACCGTCCACCACTCTGGAGGTACGCGCCCGGCTGGCCGCGCCGGACGACGGCCGTGCCGGAGACATCGCCGCGCTGGCGCGTGTCACCGAGGAGGTGCCGAGAACACTGGCGCCGCCCGACCTGGCGCAGCGGCTCGCCGGTTCCGTCCGGCAGGGCCTGCTCGACGCCACCGACGGCCTTCCCGAGGACGCCAGGGCCATGATCCCGGCACTTGTCATGGGGGATACCTCCCGACTGCCCACCGATCTGTGGAACGCGGTACGAGCCGCCGACATGACCCATCTGATCGTGGTCAGCGGAGCCCATGTGTCACTCGTCCTGGCGGTGTTCATCGGCGCGCCGGGCACCGCGTCCCGCTCCGAACGCCGCGGCCTGGCCGCCCTGCTGGGCGTTCCCCTGCGCACCACGGCGGTGCTGGGAGCGGGAGTGCTGATCGCGTTCACCGTGGTGTGCCGACCCGGCCCGAGCGTGCTGCGGGCGGCGGTGTGCGGAGGCATCACGTTGCTGGCGATCGCCACCGGCCGCAGACGGTCGCTGCTGCCCGCGCTGGCCGCCGCCGCGCTCCTGCTGGTGCTGTACGACCCGGCACTGGCGAGGTCGTACGGCTTCCTGCTCTCCGTCCTGGCCACCGGTGCGCTGCTGGTGATCGCGCCGCGCTGGAGTCTGTTCCTCCAACAGCGCGGCGCGCCGGTTCCGTTGGCGGAGGCCATGGCGGCGACGGCTGCGGCGCAGGCAGTCTGCGCGCCGGTCGTCGCGGTGTTCGCGGCCCGGGTGAGCCTGGTCGCCCTCCCCTGCAACCTGCTGGCCGGTCTGGCGTTCGCCCCGGCCACCCTGCTCGGCTGCCTTGCGCTCGCGTCGGCACCCGTCTCCGGCACGGCCGCCGGGGCGGCGGCCTGGCTGGCGAGCTGGCCGGCCCGCTGGATCGCCGCCGTCGCCAGAACGGGAGCCGGCCTGCCGGGCGCCGAGATCGGCTGGCCCGGAGGTTGGGCCGGAGCGGCCGCGTTGGCCGCGGTGACGGGCGGTGTACTGCTCGTGCTCAGACCGGCGCTCCGTCGCCCGTGGGCGGTGGCAGTCCTGGTCCTGCTGCTTGTGTTGGCCGTCCTGCGTCCGCACCCGCTCGCCCGGTGGGTCACCGGCTGGCCGCCGCCGGACTGGCGACTGGTCGCGTGCGACGTGGGTCAGGGCGACGCGCTGGTGCTGTCGGCCGGCGGGCGCGGCGCCGTGGTGGTGGACGTCGGCCCGGACCCGGCGGCGGTGGACTCCTGCCTCCGCGATCTCGGCGTGCGGCACATCCCGCTGCTTGTCCTCACTCACTTCCACGCCGATCACGTCTCAGGGCTCACGGGTGCGCTGTCGGGCCGGTCGGTCGGCGCGATCCAGACGTCGACGCTGTACGAGCCGCCGGGGCAGGCGGAGTTCGTCCGACAAGAGGCGAGGAAGGCGGGGGTCCCGATGGCGCCGGTGGTGGCCGGGGAGCGGCGACGGCTGGGGGA
>NZ_VJYK02000229.1 GCF_007097205.2 Streptomyces alkaliterrae | reverse complement strand
GGGCCTCCTGGGCGGGGGCCTGCTGCGCCGGGGCCTGCTCGGCCTGCGGCTGCGCCGGCTCGGCGGCCGGCGCGGACTCGGCCGCCGGGGCGCCCGAGCCGTCGTCGATCACGGCCAGCTCTGCGCCGACCTCGATGGTCTCGTCCTCGGCGACCTTGATGGACGCCAGTACACCGGAGGCCGGGGCCGGGATCTCGGTGTCGACCTTGTCGGTCGAGACCTCCAGCAACGGCTCGTCGGCCTCGACACGTTCACCCTCGGCCTTCAGCCAACGGGTGACGGTGCCCTCGGTGACGCTCTCGCCGAGCGCCGGCAGGGTTACGGAAACCGCCATGGTTTCGGTTGCTCCTTAACAAATGTGCGGATGGTGTCGCGCCCGACGTACGTCAGTCGTGAGAGTGCAGCGGCTTCCCGGCCAGCGCCAGGTGGGCCTCGCCGAGGGCTTCGTTCTGGGTCGGGTGGGCGTGCAGGAGCTGGGCGACCTCGGCGGGCAGGGCCTCCCAGTTGTAGATGAGCTGGGCCTCGCCGACCTGCTCACCCATCCGGTCGCCGACCATGTGGACGCCGACGACCGCGCCGTCCCTGACCTGGACGAGCTTGATCTCGCCCGCGGTCTTGAGGATCTTGCTCTTGCCGTTGCCGGCGAGGTTGTACTTGAGCGTCACGACCTTGTCGGCGCCGTACACCTCCTTCGCCTTGGCCTCGGTGATGCCGACGGAGGCGACCTCCGGGTTGCAGTAGGTCACGCGCGGTACGCCGTCGTAGTCGACCGGCACCGGCTTGAGGCCGGCCAGCCGCTCCGCGACCAGGATGCCCTCGGCGAAGCCGACGTGCGCAAGCTGGAGGGTGGGGATGAGGTCGCCGACGGCGGAGATGGTCGGCACGTTCGTGCGGCAGTACTCGTCGACGAGGACAAAGCCGCGGTCCATCGCGACCCCGGCCTCCTCGTAGCCCAGGCCCTGCGAGACCGGGCCGCGGCCGATGGCGACCAGCAGCACCTCGGCCTCGTACTCCTTGCCGTTGGCGAGGGAGACCTTGACGCCGTTCTCGGTGTACTCGGCCTTCTCGAAGAAGGAGCCCAGAGAGAACTTGATGCCGCGCTTGCGGAAGGCGCGCTCCAGCAGCTTGGAGCTGTTCTCGTCCTCGGCCGGCACCAGGTGCGGCAGGCCCTCGACGATGGTCACCTCGGAGCCGAAGGACTTCCACGCCGAGGCGAACTCGACGCCGATCACACCGCCGCCCAGGATGATCGCGGACTGCGGCACCCGGTCCAGGACCAGGGCGTGGTCCGAGGAGATGATCCGGTTGCCGTCGATCTCCAGACCGGGCAGCGAGCGCGGCACCGAACCCGTGGCCAGCAGCACGTGGCGGCCCTCGTAGCGCTGGCCGTTCACGTCCACCGAGGTCGGGGAGGACAGCCGGCCCTCGCCCTCCACGTAGGTGATCTTGCGGGAGGCGATCAGGCCCTGGAGGCCCTTGTACAGGCCGGCGACGACGCCGTCCTTGTACTTGTGCACGCCCGCCATGTCGATGCCCTCGAAAGTGGCCTTCACGCCGAACTCGGCGCTCTCCCGCGCCTGGTCGGCGATCTCACCGGCGTGCAGCAGGGCCTTGGTGGGAATGCATCCCTGGTGCAGACAGGTGCCGCCCACCTTGTTCTTCTCGATCAGGGCGACGTCCAGGCCCAGCTGAGAAGCGCGCAGGGCAGCGGCATAACCGCCGCTACCGCCGCCGAGGATCACTAGGTCGAAAACGGTGCTGGCGTCGTTCGCCACGTCACGTCCTCCATGCATGGGTGCGCCGGAGCCGGTCGACTGTGACCGGGCGGCTGTATGTGCGGCCGCTTCTTGCTCGGCCCTTGGTTGAGCGGGCCCCTGTCCTGCCGGTACAACATCTTCGCATCTGTCGGCGCCGGACGGGACGGCGGGCCGGGCTCCGGGACCGAACCGGGACACCGCACGGGCGCCGGGTCGCGGGCCGGGCACCCTGGTCACACCGCTCAGACCCCGTGCCGACCAGGCCGGTGCCGTGCCGTGCCGTGAGCGTACCGAGCCCGGATCGCTGGAAGCGAACACGCGCGCTGGGAGCGCCCCGGTCAGTGCGCCCGACGGTCGCCGTGGTGCGGAGGATGCGTGCCCCGGTACGCGAGCACGCCCCACACCACCAGCAGCACCGCCCCGGTGATCACCGCCGGCGCGTAGCCGGGCAGGCCGCCGATCATGCTCGTCACCGTGAAGACCACCACGCCCACGACCACCAGGGTGAACAGGTCCATGCCCAGCGGCCGGGTGCGGCGGTGACCGTCGTGCGTGGTGGGCATCGCGGCCCCCTCTCTCACCCTGCGGGAGAGCACCAGTGTCCCTCCGTCGCGCTCCGAGCGCCACGGAGGGACGGCCCCCGCCGGCCGGGACCGGCGGGGACGGGCGTCAGCCCAGCTCGCCGTCGGCGGTGCGCTCGGCCAGCCGCACCAGAGTGCGCACGGCGACGCCGGTGCCGCCCTTGGGGGTGTAGCCGAACGGCCCCGACTCGTTGAACGCCGGACCGGCGATGTCCAGGTGCACCCACGGCGTGCCCTCGGGCACGAACTCCTGGAGGAACAGACCGGCCGAAAGACCGCCGCCGGGCCGCGCGCCCACGTTGGTCATGTCCGCCACCGGGGACTCCATGCCCTTGCGCAGTTCGGTGGGCATCGGCATCGGCCAGGACTGCTCGCCGACCTCCTCGGCGGTCTCGTGCACCTCGGTGCGGAACGCGTCGTCGTTGCCCAGCACGCCGAAGGTGCGGTCACCCAGTGCCAGCACCATCGCGCCGGTGAGGGTGGCGACGTCCACGATCGCGTCGGGGGACTCCTCGCCCGCCCGGGTCAGCGCGTCCGCCATGACCAGGCGGCCCTCCGCGTCGGTGTTCAGCACCTCGACGGTCTTGCCGCTGTACATGGTGAGCACGTCGCCGGGGCGGATGGCGGAGCCGGACGGCATGTTCTCGGCGAGCGCCAGCCAGCCCGTCACGTTCACCCGCAGGCCGAGCCGGGCGGCGGACACCACGGCGGCGAACACCGCGGCGGCGCCGCTCATGTCGCACTTCATCGTCTCGTTGTGACCGGCCGGCTTGAGCGAGATGCCGCCCGAGTCGTAGGTGATGCCCTTGCCGATCAGCGCGATCGTCTTCTCCGCCTTGGGGTGCGTGTGGGCGAGGCGGACCAGCCGCGGCGGGTTCTGCGAACCCTGGCCGACGCCGACGATGCCGCCGTAGCCGCCCTTGGCGAGCGCCTTCTCGTCCAGCACCTCGAACTTCAGGCCGTGCTCCTTGGCGGCGGCACGGGCCTGGTCGGCGAACTCCACCGGGTGCAGGTCGTTCGGCGGGGTGTTGATCAGGTCGCGGGCGCGGGCCACCTCGGTGGCGAGCACCTCGGCGCGCGCGACGACGGCCTTGTGGGCCTTGTCGCGGGGCTTCGCGCCGAGCACGGCCACCTCGGCCAGCGGGCGCCGGCGCTCGTCCGCCTTGCCGTTCTTCGCCTTGCCGGCGGCCTTGGCCGAGCCCTTGGCGCCGCCCTTGGCGTCGCCGTCGCCGTCCCCGCGGTAGGTGTCGAAGGCGTAGGCGCCCAGCAGCGCGCCCTCGCAGACGGCGGCCAGGGCCTCGACGTCGCCCTCGACCGGCAGCGCGAACGCGGCCTTCTTGCTGCCGGTCAGGGCGCGGGCGGCGGCGCCGGCCGCGCGGCGCAGCGTCTCCGTGCCGTACGTCTCGTCCTTGTCCGGGCCCTGGCCCAGGCCCACCGCGAGCACCAGCGGGGCCTTCATGCCGTCGGCCGAGGGCACCTTGGTGACCTCACCCTCGCGGCCGGTCGCCCCGAGCGTCTCCAGCACGGCGGCCAGTCGGCCGCCGAAGGACTCGTTCACAGCCTCGGCCCCGGCGGCGAGCAGCGGGCTCGTGGCCCCGTCCGCCCCCTGGGCGACGCCGACGACGACGGCGTCCGCGCGCAACGTCGCGGCGGACGAAGTACTGAGGGTCAGTGCAGTCACGGTCTCTGCGATCCTGTTCTCTGGTGGGTGGTGGTGGGGCGAGCCTACGCCTCGACTTCCGGTCGTCGAGGCGCGAGGGCGCGAAGCCCGCGCCCGCCGAAGGCGGTACGCGTCGCGACGCGCCGACCCCAGCGTGCGCTCAACCGAAGGTCAGGATCAACAGCGCGGCGGTCGCCGCCACTTCACACACCGCGCCGAACACGTCCCCGGTGACCCCGCCGAGGCGGCGCAGGCAGTGGCGCAACAGCCCCTGGGCGCAGGCCAGTCCGGCCAGGACGGCGGCCGCCGCGAGCAGCGCGTGCCCACCGCCGAACAGCGGCCACGCCGCGAGGCCGGCGAGCACCGTCACCGCCCCCGCCGCGCCCCACGCGGCGGGAGCGGGCACCACCTCGGCGACCACGGCGCCCAGCCCGTCCGGCCTGGCGGCAGGCACTCCGTGCCGCGCGGTCAGCGTGAGCGCGGTCCGCGCGGTCACCGCGCCGAGCGCCGCCGCGAACGCGCCGAGCGCCCAGGACTCCGCGTACAGCTCCGCGAGCGCGGCCACCTGGGCGAGCAGCACCAACAGGAGGGTCAGCACGCCGAACGGGCCGATGTCCGAGCGCTTCATCACCGCGAGCGCGCCCTCGGCGGGCCGGCCGCTGCCCAGCCCGTCGGCGACGTCCGCGAGCCCGTCCAGATGCAGCGCCCTGGACAGCGCGGCCCACACGGCCACCGTCGCCACCGCGGCGATCAGCGACCCGGAGCCGAGCAGAAGCAGGACACCGGCGACCGCCGCGCCGAACAGCCCGAGCACCAGACCCACCGCCGGCGCCCAGCACATGCCGCCGCGGGCGGCCCGCCGGTCCCAGCGGCGCACGGTGACGGGCAGCACGGTGAGCGTGCCGAACGCGAAGCGCGGACCGTCGGTGACGGTGAGGGGACGGCTGTCGTCCGACACGGGAGACCTCGCGGGGGCGGGGGAGTGGGGCCGGTCAGGTGGCGTCGAGGAGGTCGTGCCGCGCTGCGGTGCCGGTGAACTCCGCCTTCTGCTCGGGGAGTTCGGCGGCCAGCGCAGCCGCGCCGCGCACCAGGGGCAGCGCCAGCAGCGCCCCGCAGCCTTCGCCGACGGCGACCCCGTGGCTCAGCAGCGGGTCCAGGCCGAGTCGGTCCAGCGCCTTCGCCTGGCCCGGCTCGCCGGACGCCTGGCCGGCCAGCCACCAGTCCGGGGCGCGGAAGGCGGCGCGCTGCGCGACCAGCGCGCAGGCGGCCGAGACGACACCGTCCAGGATCACCGGGGTGCGCCGCGCGGCGCACTGCAGCAGGAAGCCCGTCATCGCCGCCAGGTCGGCGCCGCCGACGGCGGCCAGCAGGCTCACCGGGTCGCCGGTGACCGGCCGGGCGCGGCGCAGCCCGTCGCGGATCGCCGCGCACTTGCGCATCCAGGCCAGATCGTCGATGCCGCCCCCGCCGCGACCGGTCACCACGGACGCGTCCGTGCCGCACAGCGCGGCGATGAGGATGCCGGCGGCGGTGGTGCCGCCGACGCTGAGGTCGCCGAGCACCACCAGGTCGGTACCGGAGTCGGCCTCCTGGTCGGCGATGGTGATACCGGCCCGCAGCGCCGCCTCGGCCTCCTCCCTGGTGAGCGCGTCGGTGACGTCCGCGCGCCCGCTGGAGCGGCGCACCCGGTGCGCGCTCACGGCCGTCGGCAGCTCGTCCGGGTCGCAGTCCAGCGCCATGTCGACCAGCCGGGTCGGCACGCCCGCCTGGCGGGCCAGCACCGCCCCCGGGCTCTCACCGGCGAGGAAGGAGCGGGCAAGCGCCGTCGCCGAACCGGCCGGACGGGCCGAGACGTCCAGCTCCGCCACCCCGTGGTCGCCGGCGAACACCACCAGCCTGGGCGCTTCGATCGGACGCACCGGGACCGCGCCCTGGGCGGCGGTCAGCCACTCGGCCAACTCGTCCAGTCGGCCCAGCGCACCGGCCGGCGGTCCGAGGCGGGCCCGGCGCTCCTCGGCGGCCCGACGGACGTCGCCGTCGGAGCGCTCGATGAGGTCGCCGAAGTCGTCCAGGTCCAACCGGTCATCACTCATACGGGGAGGTTACCGGGCTGTCGGCGAGGGAAGGCCCCTCACCGCCGAGGGCCGTGCGCCCATGGTCGCCGCCGGGTGCCGGCGAAAGCCGGGGAGGCGGTGTCAGCCTCGCAACGGGACGGGGAGGCCGGCCACCACCAGGAGGACTTCCTCGCACTCGGCGGCGAAGGCGGCGTTCAGCCGGCCCAGTTCGTCGCGGAAGCGACGGCCCGCGGCGGTGGCCGGGACGACCCCCGAGCCGACCTCGTTGCTCACCGCGACCAGCGTGCGGGCGCTGGCACGCACCGCCGCCACCAGCTCCCGGACCCGCCGCTCCAGCTCCCGCCGGCCGCCGCCCAGCCAGGCGTCGTCGGACCAGGCGTCCACGGTGTCCATCGCGTCGGTCAGCCACAGAGCCAGGCAGTCCACCAGCAGCGGCGGGCCGTCGGCGTCGGCGAGCAGCGGCAGCAGGTCGCAGGTCTCCGCCGTCTGCCAGCCGGAGGGGCGGCGGTCCCGGTGCAGCCGTATCCGGGCGTCCCACTCGTCGTCCCCCTCGCGGCGGCCGGCGGTCGCCACGTACAGCACCTCGGGGAAGGCGGCCAGCCGCCGCTCGGCCTCCGCCGACTTGCCCGAGCGGGCGCCGCCGAGGATCAGAGTCCGCCGGGGGATGTCGGGCACGTTGTGCAGGTCCCCGGCGACGAGGGTGGCGCCGTCGGCCTCGACGCGCGCGCCCTGAGCGGCCAGCCGCCGCCGGAGTTCGGCGCCGGTCGGCGCGTCGTGGTCCAGGTGGACGGCGACGACGTCGGTGGTCGCGCCGACCGTGCCGGCCGCGCGCAGTCTGGCCAGCGCGTCCGGGCGGCCCACCACGTCGAGCAGCACCACGTCGTAGCCGCCGCCCGGGCGGCCGGGGTCGGCGCCGAAGGGCCGGTGCGGGTCGTCGGCCGCGGGCAGCCCGGCGGGGGCGCCGGCGGGAGGCAGGTAGAGCAGTCGGCGGCCGTCCGGGCTCGTGACGTCGTAGCCGGTGCCGGGCGAGTCCAGCGCCAGCGCGCGGACCCGGTGGCCGGAGAGCAGCGAGAGTTCCTGGCCGTCCGGTACCCGGATCGGCACCGGCAGCCCGTCCGGCAGCTCCAGCGGCGGACCGTCCTGCGGGTGGGAGAGCAGCACCTGGGCGACGCCCTGGAGGGAGTGGCCCGCCCGGGCGGCGGCGAGCGCGACCCCGGGCGTGAGGTCGATCAGCAGCGTGCCGTCGACCAGGACGGCCGTCGCCGCGCGGGCGTCGGCACCGGTGGCCAGCGCGCAGGTCGCGCACGGGCAGCCGGGGCGGGGGAGGCCGGCCACCGCGCCGGTGCCGAGCAGAGTCAGTTCCACGCGTCGATCGTCTCGCGTCTCGCGGCGGCCGTCGCGGGGAGGGTGCCCGACGGGGGACGGCGGCAGCGGGCTGATCCCCCGGACCGGTCCCGCGCGGCCCACGCGGCGAGTACGCTGCGCAGAACACTGCCGGTGATCTTCAGGAGGCGTCAGATGGCGTGGACGTGGCGGTTCGAGAAGTCCGACGGTACGGAGACCGACCCGGCCGTGGAGCCGGAGGAGTTCACCACCCAGGGAGACGCGGAGTCCTGGGTCGGCGAGGTGTGGCAGGAGCTGCTGGAGGGCGGGGTCGACCAGGTCCGGCTCTTCGAGGACGACTCGGAGATCTACGGACCGATGAGCCTGCACGAGGCGCAGCAGGCCTGACCGCGCACGGAAAGCGACCGCCGCCGGGTGACGCGCGGGCTCATGCCTCGCCGAGCGTCACCCGGAAGGTGCGCCGGTCGCCGGCGCGCTCGACCTCGACCCGTACGGTGTCGCCCGGCTCGTGCCCGGCCAGCGCCTCGGCGAGCTGGACGACGTCGTCGACCTCGGCGTCGTCCACCCGGACGATCAGGTCTCCCGGTCGGATGCCGGCGCTGTCGGCCGGTCCTTCGGGCACGACCCGCACCACCGAGGCGCCGGCCGGTCGGAACTCCTCCCCGAGCACGGTCCGCACCGACACACCCAGCGCGGCCCTGCCCGGGTCGACGACCCTGCCGTGCTCGATCATCTGGCCGGCCAGTCTCCGTACCGTCGCCGCCGGGATCGCGAAGCCGATGCCGGGCGCCGGGCCGCTGCCCAGCCGCGGGTCCCGGGCGGCCAGCGTGGGGATGCCGACGACCTGCCCGGAGAGGTTGACCAGCGCGCCGCCGCTGTTGCCCGGGTTGATGGCCGCCGAGGTCTGCACCATGTTCCCGATGGTGGCGCCGCCCTGCCCCTCGGTGACCGAGCGGCCCACGGCCGAGACGATGCCCTGGGTGACGCTGGAGGACAGGCCCAGCGGGTTGCCCATGGCCAGCACGATCTGGCCGACGGCGACCCGGCTGGAGTCGCCGAACGTCGCCGGGTGCAGCCGTCGCGGCGGGTCGGTCAGCTTGATGACCGCCAGGTCCTGCTCCTCGTAGGCGGAGACGAGCTCGGCCCGCAGCGGCCGGCCGCCGGTGGCCAGCTCCACCGCGAACCGCCGCTTCCCGTTGACCACGTGCGCGTTGGTGACGATGTGGCCGGCCCGGTCGTAGATCACACCGGAGCCCAGCTCCTCGTCGGTGGTGATCTGGACGACCGAGGGGAGGACGTCCTGGACGACCTGCTGGTAGCGCTGCTCCAGCTCGCCCTCGAACGTCGGCCCGGGCGGGGTGCCGTCGCCGTCCGGCCCGGGCACGGCGGTGGGCGTCACCGCCGACGGCGAGCCCTGCTCACCCGCGATGCCCGAGCAGCCGGACGACAGCCCGGCCACGAGGGCGGCCGCGCACAGCGCGGTGAGCATGCGGACGCCCGCGGGGGAGGGGCGGCGTCGCGAGGGGGGATGCGGAG
>NZ_VJYK02000228.1 GCF_007097205.2 Streptomyces alkaliterrae | reverse complement strand
GTCGACGGGCGGGCCGGGACCGACCGTCGGACGGTGCTGAGGGCGGCGGTGGGCGGGACGGCCGCCGCCGGGGCGGTGTTGACGTTCGGCGGCTCGGCGCTGGCCGCGCCGGGCGGCGGCGGTTTGGGGGTGCGGCCGGAGACGCCACAGGCCGCGCTGCGTGAGTTGGCGCGCGGCAACCAGCGCTGGCGCAGCCTGCGCCAGCGGCATCCGCACGAGAACCGGCACATCAGACAGGTGCTGGTCTCCGGGCAGCGGCCGTTCGCGCTGATACTCGGCTGCATCGACTCCCGGGTGCCGCCGGAGCTGGTCTTCGACCAGGGGCTCGGGGACCTGATGACGGTCCGATCGGCGGGCGGTGTGCTGGACGAGGCGGTGCTCGGCAGCGTCGCCTACGGGGTGCTGGAGCTGGACATCCCGTTGGTGCTCGTGCTGGGGCACCAGTCGTGCGGCGCGGTGGCGGCGGCCGTGCACGCCGAGGAGACCGGCGAGAAGCTGCCGGCGCACATCCAGTACGTCGCCGAGCAGATCTTCCCGGCCATCGACCACTCGCAGCACGGCGCTGCCCGGGTGGACGCGACGGTGAGCGCGAACGCCCGGCGGGTGCGGGACGCGCTCGCGGCCGAGCCGGACCTGGCGGCGCGTGTCGCGGCCGGTCGGCTGGCGGTGGTGGCCGCGCGCTACGAGCTGCGCGACCAGTTCGTTCACCGGTTGGGGTGAGACGTCGGGCGGCGGACGCACCGCGCGCCCGGCCTGGCGGGCCGGGCGCGCGGGGGAGGTCGGTGGGACGAGGCGCTTCAGGCCTCGTCGGAGTCGGAGCCGGACTCGGCGTCCTTCTCCAGTCCCAGCGTCTCCACGAGCCACTTGTCGAACTCGATCGAGGCCCGCACCCAGCTGACCGTGCTGGACACGAAGTGCTCCAGGGCCACGCCCATGCCGATCAGCATCTGCGCCTCGCCGATGAGGCGGACGGTGCCGTCGTCGTGGGTGTGGCTGTAGACCTTCGGCCACAGGGTGCGGCGGTTCCAGTCGTCGGTCGCCTCGAGGAGCTTGACCTTGTCCTCGATGGCGTGCGGCCGGTCGTAGAACGTACGGACCGAGAAGACCTGCTGCTCGTCCTCACCACGGAACATGAAGTACGTGCGGAACTCCTCCCACGGCGCGGCGAGGTCGCCCTCGTCGTCCACGACGTACTTGAGTTCCATCTGCTCCAGGAGCTGCTTGACCAGCTCCTGGTCCGGGATGACCGGTCCTGCCGGGCCTCCCTGCGGCTGCGGCTGCTGGCCCCCGAAGTTCGGAATCGAGGACGGGTCGATGCTCACGTAGGTGTTCCCTTCGTACGGCTTCGCCCATCCTCCCTCACCCCCGCCCCGTCCTGGCAAGCCCGGCACGGCCCGGCGCGCGGACGGCCCGGTTCCGCTCCCGGGGCGGGGAGGGGACCGGGCCGTGCCGGGCGCTCCGGGACGGGTCGGTCGCGGACGAGTCGGTCGCGGACGGGTCGGTCGCGGACGGGTCAGTCGCGGACGGGGCTGACGCTCAGCCCCTCCCGTCCGGCCTCGGGGACGTCGACCCGCACGGTGTCGCCGTCGCGGATCTCGCCGGAGAGGATCTCCCGCGCCAGTTGGTCGCCGATGGACGTCTGCACGAGCCGGCGCAGCGGCCGGGCGCCGTACGCGGGGTCGTTGCCCTCGACTGCGAGCCAGTGCAGCGCGGCCGGGGTGACGTCGAGGGTGAGCCGGCGGTCGGCGAGGCGGCGCTGGAGGCTGTCGATCTGGAGGCGGGCGATCCGCTCCAGTTCCTCCGAGTCGAGCGCGGAGAAGACGACCAGGTCGTCGAGCCGGTTCAGGAACTCGGGGCGGAAGGCGGTCCGCACCGCCACGAGCACCTTCTCCCTCTGCTCCTCCGGTTTGGCGAGGGGGTCGAGCAGGTGCTGGCTGCCGAGGTTGGAGGTGAGGATGAGGATGGTGTTGCGGAAGTCGACCGTCCGGCCCTGGCCGTCCGTCAGTCGGCCGTCGTCGAGCACCTGGAGCAGGATGTCGAAGACCTCGTGGTGGGCCTTCTCCACCTCGTCCAGCAGGACGACCGTGTACGGGCGGCGGCGGACCGCCTCCGTCAGCTGGCCGCCCTCCTCGTAGCCGACGTAGCCGGGCGGCGCGCCGACGAGGCGGGCCACCGAGTGCTTCTCGCTGTACTCGCTCATGTCGATGCGGACCATGGCCCGCTCGTCGTCGAAGAGGAAGTCGGCGAGCGCCTTGGCCAGCTCGGTCTTGCCGACGCCGGTGGGGCCGAGGAAGACAAACGAGCCGGTGGGCCGGTCCGGGTCGGAGACGCCCGCGCGGGAGCGCCGCACCGCGTCGGAGACGGCCCGTACGGCCTCCTCCTGCCCGATGAGCCGCCGCCCGATCTCCTCCTCCATGCGCAGCAGCTTCTGCGTCTCGCCCTCCAGCAGCCGGCCGGCGGGGATGCCCGTCCAGGAGGCGACGACGTCGGCGATGTCGTCCGGGCCGACCTCCTCCTTGACCATCGTGTCCCGGGCGGCCTCCTGCTCCGCCTCGGCGGCGGCCTCCAACTGCCGCTCCAAGGAAGGGATCTCGCCGTACAGCAGCTTGGAGGCGGTGTCGAAGTCGCCGTCACGTTCCGCACGTTCGGCCTGGCCGCGCAGGTCGTCCAGGCGTTCCTTCAACTCGCCGACTCGGTTGAGGGACTGCTTCTCCTTCTCCCAGCGGGCGGTGAGCTGCCGCAGCTCCTCCTCGCGGTCGGCGAGGTCCCGCTTGATCTTGGCGAGGCGTTCCTGGGAGGCGACGTCCGACTCGTTGGCCAGCGCCAGCTCCTCCATCCGCATCCGGTCCACCGAGCGCTGGAGCTCGTCGATCTCCACGGGCGAGGAGTCGATCTCCATGCGCAGCCGACTGGCGGCCTCGTCGACGAGGTCGATGGCCTTGTCGGGGAGGAAGCGGGAGGTGATGTAGCGGTCGGAGAGCGCGGCGGCGGCGACCAGCGCGCTGTCCGCGATCTGCACCTTGTGGTGCGCCTCGTAGCGCCCTTTGAGCCCGCGCAGGATCGCGATGGAGTCCTCGACGGACGGCTCCGCGACGAGCACCTGCTGGAAGCGCCGCTCCAGCGCCGGGTCCTTCTCGATGCGCTCGCGGTACTCGTCGAGCGTGGTGGCGCCGACCATGCGCAGCTCGCCGCGCGCCAGCATCGGCTTCAGCATGTTCCCGGCGTCCATCGCGGAGTCCCCGCCGGCGCCCGCGCCGACGACGGTGTGCAGCTCGTCGATGAAGGTGATGATCCGGCCCTCGCTGGACTTGATCTCCGCCAGCACCGTCTTCAGCCGCTCCTCGAACTCGCCCCGGTACTTGGCCCCGGCGACCATCGCGCCGAGGTCCAGCGAGACGAGCCGCTTGCCGCGGAGCGACTCGGGTACGTCGCCCTTCACGATGCGCTGGGCCAGCCCCTCGACGACGGCCGTCTTGCCGACACCCGGCTCGCCGATGAGGACGGGGTTGTTCTTGGTACGCCGGGACAGCACCTGCACGACCCGCCGGATCTCGTGGTCCCGCCCGATGACGGGGTCGAGCCGCCCGTCGCGCGCGGCGGCCGTGAGGTCCGTACCGAACTTCTCCAGCGCCTTGTACGTGCCCTCCGGGTCGGGATTGGTGACCCGCTGGCCGCCGCGGCTGCGCTGGAACGCGTCCAGCAGCTTCTTCGCCGTGGCGCCCTGCTCCTTCAGCAGTTCCCCGGCCTGCCCGCCCTGGGCGGCGACGCCGATCAGCAGGTGCTCGGTGGAGACGTACTCGTCACCCAGCTCCTTCGCACGCTGCGAGGCGTCGGCGAGGACGGCCATGAGTTCCCGGTTCGGCTGGGGCCTGGAGACCGTCGATCCCTGCACCCGGGGCAGCGCGGCCAGCAGCCGTTCCGTCCCCGAACGCAGCGCGGCCTGGTCGGCCTCGACGGCCGCGAGCAGGTCGCGGATGTTCTCGTTGTCCGAGCCCTCCAGCAGGGCGAGCAGCAGATGCGGCGGCGTGATGTCGGGGTGGCCGTCGGTGAGCGCGCGGTTGTTGGCCGCGCTGATCGCTTCGCGGCTCTTGTTGGTCAGCTCGGCTTCCACGGGCGGGTCTCCTCCTCGTTACACCTGGCACCTTGGCACCCATACAGTCCGATGTCCTGCGACTCCAAGAGTACACAAAGCTGAGTCTGTCCGACTCAAGGCGACTCACGAACCTCGTGGTCACCACTTCGAGTGAAACCGGCGCCCCTCGTCGGCAACAGCAGGAACACGCGATCAGGGCCGCTCGGCCCTGTCCGCGGAGCCGAGCGGCCCGCCGCGAGGGGTGGAACACCCCGGTTTGGCCGGTTGCTCAGGCGGGGACGTGGACGGTGGTGACGCGGCTGGCGAAGTGGTGTTCGTGCTCGCGGCGGCGGGCGCGGCGGCGGAGGCGGAGTATCTGGCTGACGCCGAGGGCCTGGAGGAGGAAGACGACGGAGAACGCGACCCGGAAGTCGTCGCCGGTCGCGTCGAGCAGTACGCCGACGCCGAGGAGGGCGGTCATGGAGGCGGTGAAGCCGCCCATGTTGACGATGCCGGAGGCGGTGCCCTGCCGCTCGGGCGGGTTCGCCGGGCGGGAGTAGTCGAAGCCGACCATGGAGGCGGGGCCGCAGGCCCCCAGGACGACGCAGGTGGTGACCAGCAGCCAGGTGGGGGCGGCCCCCGGCCACGCCAGTACGGCGGCCCAGACGGCGGCGGTGGCGCCGACCGTGCCGAGCACGATCGGCGTCCTGGCCTCCTGCCGGCGGGCGACGAGCTGGCCGTAGACGAGGCCGATCGCCATGTTGGACAGCACGATGAGGGTGAGCAGCCCGCCGGCCTCGGCCATCGTGCGGTCCTGGTCTCGGACGAGGAACGGCAGCCCCCAGAGGAGCAGGAACAGCATGGCCGGGAACTGCGTGGTGAAGTGCGCCCACATGCCGAGGCGGGTGCCGGGCTCGCGCCAGGCCTCGCCGATCTGGCGGCGGACGTAGCCGGGGCCGAGGTGCGCGGTGGTCGGCGGCGGGTGCCCTTCGGGGCGGTCGCGGAGGACGGTCAGTACGAGCAGCAGCACCACGAGGCCGCCGACGGCGCTGCCGGCGAACGTCGGGGTCCAGCCGAACGCGGCGAGCACCCGGGCCAGCACGAGTGTGGTGACGAGGTTGCCGGCCATTCCGATGAGCGCGGCGATCTGCGCGATCAGCGGCCCGCGCCGGGCGGGGAACCACTGGGAGCCGAGTCGCAGCACGCTGATGAACGTCATCGCGTCGCCGCAGCCGAGCAGCGCGCGGCAGGCGAGCGCCGCCGGGTAGGAGTCGGCCAGCGCGAAGCCGAACTGTCCGATGGTGAAAAGCGTGACGCCGAGGGTGAGGGTGCGTCTGGCGCCCCAGCGGTCGACGAGCAGGCCGACCGGTATCTGCATGCCCGCGTAGACGAGGAGTTGGAGGATGGAGAAGGTGGACAGCGCGGAGGCGTTGACGGCGAACCTGTCGGCGGCCTCCAGCCCGGCGACGCCGAGGCTGGTGCGGTAGGTGACGGCGACGAAGTAGACGGCGACGCCCACGCCCCAGACCAGGATCGCGCGTCGGCCGCCCGGCGGGTCGCCGGGCAGCCGGGTCGGGGCTGCGAGCGGTTCGCGGCCGCTCATCGGGCGGCGTCGCCGTGCAGCAGCCGGCGCACGGAGCTGACGTGCCGGTGCACGGCGGCGACGGCGGCGTCCGCGTCACCGTCCTGGAGCGCCCGCAGTATCTCGCCGTGTTCGGCGATGTTGCGTTCGACGCGTTCGGGGTGGGCGTGCATGACGGCGACGCCCATCCGCAGCTGGCGGTCGCGCAGTTGGTCGTAGAGCCGGGTGAGGATGCGGTTGCCGGTGGCCTCGACGAGCGTCGCGTGGAAGCAGCGGTCGGTGACCGCCACCTGGGCGAGGTCGCCGGCGGCGGCCTGCTGCTTCTGCCGCTCCAGCAGCTCGGTCAGCCGTTCGACGAGCCCGGCGGGGACGGGCACGGCCCGGCGCGCGGCGTGCTCCTCGACCAGCAGCCGCGTCTCCACGACGTCGGCGATCTCCTGCGCGGAGACGGGAAGGACCAGCGCGCCCTTCTTCGGATAGAGCTTGAGCAGGCCCTCCACCTCGAGGCGCAGCAACGCCTCCCTGACCGGGGTGCGGGAGACGCCGACGGCCTCGGCGAGCTCACCCTCGGTGAGCAGTTCCCCGCCCTCGTAGCGGCGGTCGAGGACCGCCTGCTTGACGTGCCGGTAGACGCGCTCGGCGGCGGGCTGGCCGCGCGCGGGCGAGGCGGCGCTGGAGGTGTGGGCTGCGGCGGCGGCTGGGCACATGCCGACACCATAGATACAACAGGTATGCGGAAGGAACACGTATCCACGATCCGGACCGGGCCCGGAAGCGGATTCGGGCTACCTGACGGATATCTTCGATGCCATACTTGATGCATAGAAGGGAGCATCCATGAGTCGCACTGTGATCGACATCGACGACGAGCTGCTGTCCGATGTGGCCCAGGCCCTGGGCACCGGCACGAAGAAGGAGACGGTCAACACCGCCCTGCGCGAGGTCCTGGAGAGCCGACGGAGAGCCCTCGCGCTGGCCCGGCTACGCTCGGCGTCGGCTGACGGCGCCTTCGACCTGAGCCTCTTCGAGAACAAGCGCGACTACCGTCGATGAACGCCGCGCAGTTCCTGATCGACACCAGCGCGCTGGCGCGCTTCATGCACACCGACGCTGAGCAGTACGGCTGGGACCAGGCGGCTGCGGCAGGGCTCATCGCGACGTGCCCGATCACCGATCTGGAGTTCTTCCACAGCGCCCGGTCAGCAGCCGACCGCGCCCAGGGCGTCGAGGGCCTGCGCCTGGTGTTCGGATGGGTACCCGTCGACGACCGCGCGTACGACCGTGCGTGGCAGGTGCAGGAGGCGCTCACCAGGCAGGGCCGGCACCGTAGTGCCGGCCCTGTGGACCTGGTGGTGGCCGCCACGGCGGAGCTTCAGGGCCTCACGCTGTTGCACCGGGATCGGGACTTCGAGTGCATCGCGGCGGTCACCGGGCAGCCCCTCCAGTGGTACGGCCCCGAGGCCGGGAAGTAGACCGGGCGGGCGCTGCGCCGCGCGTCAGCCCTGTCGGAGGTGGTCGGCGGTGCGGCTGAAGGCGTGGGTGCCCTGGCCGGCGGCGAGGGCGCGGGTGGTGAGGCGGAGTGCGGCCGCCGCGGCGCCCGGGTCGAGGCGGTGGTGTTCGGCGACGTGCACGATGTGCTCGAAGGTGGCGTGCGCCGAGGCGATCGTGCTCTCGTCGCCCGGGTGGTCGCCGGCGTCGACGTTCCGTGCGAACTCGTCGAGGAGGGTCGGCATGAAGCCGAGGATGCCCTGGGCGAAGGGCGCGATGTCCTCGGCGCTGACGCCCTCGGCGCGGGCGAGCGCGAGGGCGTGCGTGTAGCCGCTGGTCATCGTCCAGAAGAAGTCCAGCAGGGCGACGTCGTGGGCGGCGGCCCGGCCCGGTTCCGCGCCCAGGTAGGCGGCGGTGCCGCCGAGCGCGGCGAAGGTGCGCCGGTGCCGCTCGAAGAGGTCCGCCGGGCCGCTGTAGAGGACCACCGCGTCGGCGGTGCCGATGAGCGGGACGGGGCTCATGATCGCCCCGTCCAGGTACTCCACCCCGTGTTCGCGCGCCCATTCGGCGGTGGCGCGGGCGCGGTCGGGGGTGTCGGCCGTGAGGTTGACCAGCGTGCGGCCGCGCAGGGCGTCGGCGGCGGGTTCGAGGACGGCGTGCGCGGCGTCGTAGTCGACGACGCAGACGATCACGAGGTCACCGGCGGACACGGCGTCCGCGGGGCTCGCCGCCTCCTTGGCGCCGAGTTCGAGCAGTTCGCCGGCGCGGCCCGGGGTGCGGTTCCAGACGGTGAGGTCGTGGCCGGCGGCCAGCAGGGCCCGGCTGAGGGCCCGGCCCATCGGTCCGAGGCCCAGTACGGTCACGGCGGTGGGGGTGACGGCGGGGTTGTTGGTGGCGGTCTCGCTCATGTCAGTTCTCGTTTCCGGTAGTTGGGGTTCGGTGGTCACGCCGCCCCCCCCCGTTGCGGTGGGGGGCGGCGCACCGACGGCCGTGGCGCCGACCGCTGAGGTGACTGTGCCGCCGCCCGCGCACGAACCGCCGACGGTCCACGCACGGTGTCGGCGGGGCCGGTTACGGTGTGGTCATGCGCTTCGGGGTCCTGGGTCCGGTGACCGTCTGGTCGGCCGACGGTCGGCCCGTCCCGATCCCGGAGCTGAAGGTGCGCACGCTGCTGGCCCTGCTGCTCGCGGAGGAGGGCCGCCCGGTGGGGGTGGGTCGCCTCGCGGAGGCGCTGTGGGGTGCGCGCCAGCCCGGCAACCCGGTGAACACCCTCCAGACGAAGGTGTCGTCGCTGCGCCGCGCGCTGGCCGCCGCCGAGCCGGAGGCGCGGCATCTGGTCACCTTCGGGCCGCCCGGGTACGCGCTGCGGGCGGACGACGTCGACGTCTACCGCTTCCGTGAACTCGCCGCGCGGGCTCGTGGCGAGGACGACGCCCGGCGGCGTGCCGACGGCTACCGGGCGGCGCTCGACCTGTGGCGGGGCCACTCCGCGTACGCGGACTTCGGCGGGGAGGCGTTCGCCGACCCGGTGGCGGCCCGGCTGGAGGAGGAACGCCTCAGCGTCACCGAGGAGTTGGTGGCGGCCCGACTCGCGCTCGGGGAGGCGCCGCGCATCGTCGGGGACACGTCCGCGCTCGTGGCCGCGCATCCGTTGCGCGAACGGCTGTGGGCGGTGCACGTCCGCGCGCTCTACCAGGCCGGACGGCAGGGGGAGGCGCTGGCCGCGCTCACCGAGGTGCGGCGGCGGCTCGCCGACGAACTCGGCGTCGACCCGGGCCCCGAACTGGCCGAACTGCACGGGGCCGTACTCCGCCAGGACCCGTCGCTGACCCCGCGCACGGCGGCGGAAGCGGAAGCGGGAGCGGGGGCAGGAGCGGGGGCAGGAGCGGG
>NZ_VJYK02000227.1 GCF_007097205.2 Streptomyces alkaliterrae | reverse complement strand
CCCTCGACCGGCTCCCCGCCCCCCGCCCTGCCGAGGGCGGCGAAACGCTCGGCACCCTCGCCGGCGACCAGCGGCGCACCGTGGAACAGGTCACCCTCCTGCTCTTCATCACCATTCCCTTCCTCGCCCTGGTGGCGGCCGTGCCGCTCGCCTGGGGCTGGGGTGTCAGCTGGCTCGACCTCGGCCTGATGACCGCCATGTACTTCATCGGCTGCCACGGCATCACCATCGGCTTCCACCGGTACTTCACCCACAGCTCGTTCAAGGCGAAGCGGCCGCTGCGCATCGCGCTGGCCGTCGCCGGCTCGCTTGCCGTCGAGGGGCCCGTCGTGCGCTGGGTCGCCGACCACCGCCGGCACCACAAGTTCTCCGACGCCGAGGGCGACCCGCACTCCCCGTGGCGCTACGGCGAGACCGTCCCCGCCCTGATGAAGGGCCTGTGGTGGGCCCACATGGCCTGGATGTTCGACCGGGAGAAGACCCCGCAGCACAAGTACGCCCCCGACCTGATCAAGGACCCGGTCATCCGCCGGATCTCCCGCCAGTTCGTGCTGTGGACGGCCGTCTCCCTGCTCATCCCGCCGGTCATCGGCGGCCTGGTCACCTGGTCCTGGCAGGGCGCGCTGACGGCGTTCTTCTGGGGTTCCCTGGTCCGCGTCGCGCTCCTGCACCACGTGACCTGGTCGATCAACTCCATCTGCCACGCCGTCGGCAAGCGCCCCTTCAAGTCCCGCGACCGCTCCGGGAACGTGTGGTGGCTGGCCGTCCTCTCCTGCGGCGAGTCCTGGCACAACCTGCACCACGCCGACCCGACCAGCGCCCGGCACGGCGTGCAGCGCGGCCAGATCGACTCCAGCGCCCGACTCATCCGCTGGTTCGAACTCGCCGGCTGGGCGTACGACGTGCGCTGGCCGCAGGCCAAGCGCCTGGAGGCCAAGCGGGTGCGGCCCGGCGACGCCGACCCGGCATGATGTGATGGTGCCGTGGCGAGCGAGGACAGAGGCAACCCGAGCAACGACAAGCCGAGCGGTTCCGGACGACGGGCCGCCAGACGGCGCATGACCGGCAAGGAGCGCCGCGAACAGCTCCTGGACATCGGGCGGGTCCTCTTCGCCGAACGCGGCTTCGAGGGCACGTCGGTGGAGGAGATCGCGGCGAAGGCCGGTGTCTCCAAGCCCGTCGTCTACGAGCACTTCGGCGGCAAGGAGGGGCTGTACGCGGTGGTCGTCGACCGCGAGATGCGGCAGCTCCTCGACATGGTCACCGACGGGCTCACCGCCGGACACCCCAGGGAGCTGCTGGAGCAGGCCGCGTTCGCTCTGCTGGACTACATCGAGCAGCACACCGACGGTTTCCGCATCCTCGTCCGCGACTCGCCCGTCACCCAGAGCACGGGCACGTTCGCCTCGCTGATCAGTGACATCGCCACGCAGGTCGAGGACATCCTGGGCCACGAGTTCAAGGCCCGGGGCTTCGACGCGAAGCTGGCGCCCCTGTACGCGCAGGCGCTGGTGGGCATGGTGGCGCTGACCGGGCAGTGGTGGCTCAACGTCCGCAGGCCGAAGAAGTCGGAGGTCGCCGCGCATCTGGTGAACCTCGCCTGGCACGGTCTGGACGGGCTCGAGCCCAAGCCCCGCCTCGTCGGCCACCGCCGCGCGTAGACCCCCGGTGCTCGTCCCGGCCCCGGCCCCGCCCGTGCGCGCGGCCGGGGCCGACCGCGTCGCCGTCAGGAGTTGTACGTCGTCTGGGCGCGTTCGAGACCGTCGGTGAGCAGCGTCTCCACCGCGTCGGCCGCCCGGTCGACGAAGTAGTCCAGTTCCTTGCGCTCGGTGCCGGAGAAGTCCCGGAGCACGAAGTCCGCGACGGGCATCCGGCCGGGCGGTCGGCCCACACCGAAACGCACCCGGAAATAGTCGGGGCCCAGCGACTTGGTGATCGACTTCAGGCCGTTGTGCCCGTTGTCGCCGCCACCGCGCTTGACCCGCAGCGCGCCGTAGGGGATGTCCAGCTCGTCGTGGACGACGACGATCCGCTCCACCGGCACCTTGTAGAAGTCGGCGAGCGAGGACACCGGCCCGCCCGAGAGGTTCATGAACGACAGCGGCTTGGCGAGCACCACCCGTCGGCTGTCCACCCCGGGCGTGCCGATCCGGCCCTCGACGACCTGCGCCCGGGCCTTGTGCGCCTTGAACGTGCCGCCCATCCGGCTCGCCAGCAGCTCGGCGACCATGAAGCCGACGTTGTGCCGGTTGTCGGCGTACTCGGGGCCGGGATTGCCGAGCCCGGCGATGATCCAGGGACCGGTCGACGTCTCGCTCATGGCTGCCTGTTCTCCTGCGGGCCGGCGGAACCGCCCGGAGAACCGGGCGGGGAAGAGAGACCGGGCCCGCGGACCGGCGAACGGTCCACGGGCCCGGCGGGAGTCACTCGGCGGCGGCTTCGCCCTCGCCGCCCTCGGCGGCCGGCTCCTCGGCCTGCGCGGCCAGGACCTGGAGGACGACGGTGTCCGGCTCGACGTCCAGCGTGGAGCCCTTGGGCAGCTGCACGTCCTTGGCCAGAACGCTGTCACCGGCGGTCAGGCCGGCGACGGAGGCCGTCACCGACTCGGGGATGTGGGTCGCCTCGGCGACGATCGGCAGCGAGTTCAGCACGTGCTCCAGGATGAACTGGCCCGGGCCCAGGTCGCCCTCGGTGTGCACCGGCACCTCGACGTTGACCTGCTCGCCGCGCTTGACGACCAGCAGGTCGAGGTGGACGAGGAAGCCGCGGATGGCCTCGCGCTGCACGGCCTTGGGGATGACAAGCTCCTCGCGGCCCTCGATGTCCAGGGTGATCAGGACGTTCGAGGTCTTCAGGGCCATCATCAGGTCGTAGCCGGGCAGAGCCACGTGGACCGGCTCGGTGCCGTGGCCGTAGATGACGGCGGGCACCTTGTCCTCGCGGCGCAGACGGCGGGACGCGCCCTTGCCGAACTCGTTGCGGATGGTCGCGCTGATCTTGACGTCAGCCATGGAACACGCTCCTCGTAGTCGTCGGATCCGTTGGGCGTCACCCGGCCACGACGGACCTGCTACGAAGAGCGCGTCGATAACGGACCGCCGCACGCAAAGCGGTGCGGCCTCCCTCGCCGAGCAACACGCGCATGCTACCCGGGGCGGAGGCCGCACCGTAAATCGATCAGTCGGGCGGGACCCGTCAGCCCTGCTCCTCGAAGAGGCTGGTGACCGAGCCGTCCTCGAAGACCTCCCGGACCGCGCGGGCGATCGTCGGCGCCATGGACAGCACCTTGATCTTGTCGATGTCCAGCTCCTCCGGGGTGGGGAGGGTGTTGGTGAACACGAACTCGCTGACCTTGGAGTTCTTCAGCCGGTCCGGCGCGGGGTGGGAGAGGATGCCGTGCGTCGCGGTGACCAGCACGTCCTCGGCGCCGTTCGCGAACAGCGCGTCGGCGGCCGCGCAGATCGTGCCGCCGGTGTCGACCATGTCGTCGACCAGCACGCACACCCGGCCGCGCACGTCACCGACGACCTCGTGCACGGTCACCTGGTTCGCCACGTCCGGGTCGCGGCGCTTGTGCACGATCGCCAGCGGCGCGCCCAGCCGGTCGGCCCAGCGGTCGGCGACCCGCACCCGGCCGGCGTCGGGGGAGACCACCGTCAGCTTCGACCGGTCGACACGCTTGCCGATGTAGTCGGTGAGGACCGGCAGCGCGAACAGGTGGTCGACGGGTCCGTCGAAGTAGCCCTGCACCTGGTCGGCGTGCAGGTCCACGCTCAGCACCCGGTGGGCGCCCGCAGCCTTGAGCAGGTCCGCCATCAGCCGGGCAGAGATCGGCTCCCGGCCGCGGTGCTTCTTGTCCTGGCGGGCGTAGCCGTAGAACGGGATGACCACGGAGATGCTGCGCGCCGACGCCCGCTTCAGGGCGTCGATCATGATCAACTGCTCCATGATCCACTTGTTGATGGGCGCCGTGTGGCTCTGGATCAGGAAGCAGTCCGCGCCGCGCACCGACTCCTGGAAACGGACGTAGATCTCGCCGTTGGCGAAGTCGATCGCCTTGGTGGGGACCAGGTCCACCCCCAGCTCCTCGGCCACCTCCTCCGCCAGCTTGGGGTGGGCGCGGCCGGAGAAGAGCATCAGCTTCTTCTCACTGGTCGTCTTGATCCCGGTCACTGCACCGTCTCCTTGGATTCTGCCGAGTGTGCGCCTATCACCGTACGCCCTCTCCCGGAAGGCCGGCGAAGGGGGCGGGTGCCCCCGTCAATGGCCATGCCAACGATCTCTTCCGACACCTGGGTCAGCCCCGCCCCTTGCCCCGGCCGGCCTCGCCGGCGGCGTCCGGGCCGCCCTCGGCACGGGCCGCCGCCTGCGCGGCCGCGCTGCCAGGACGCTTGCGGGCCACCCAGCCCTCGATGTTCCGCTGCTGCCCCCGGGCCACGGCCAGCGACCCGGGCGGCACGTCCTTGGTGATCACCGAACCGGCCGCCGTGTAGGCGCCGTCCCCGATGGTGACCGGCGCCACGAACATGTTGTCCGAACCGGTCTTGCAGTGCGAGCCGACCGTCGTGTGGTGCTTGTGCTCGCCGTCGTAGTTCACGAAGACGCTGGCCGCACCGATGTTGCTGAAGTCGCCGATCGTCGCGTCCCCCACGTACGACAGGTGCGGCACCTTCGTGCCCTCGCCGATCGTCGCGTTCTTCATCTCGACGTACGTGCCCGCCTTCGCGCGCTCACCGAGCACCGTGCCAGGCCGCAGGTACGCGTACGGCCCCACCGACGCGCCGGGGCCCACCCGGGCGCCCACCGCGACCGTGTTGCTCACCACCGCGCCCGGCCCCACGTGGGTGTCGGTCAGCCGCGTGTTCGGCCCGACCTCGCACCCCGCGGACAGATGCGTCGCGCCCAGCAGCTGGGTGCCGGGCAGGACCACCGCGTCCGGCTCGACCGTCACGGCCACGTCCAGCCAGGTCGTCGCCGGGTCCACCACCGTCACCCCGGCCAGCATCGCGGACTCCAGCAGCCGGTCGTTCAGCAGCCGGCGGGCCTGCGCGAGCTGCACCCGGTTGTTGATGCCGGCGATCTCCCGGTGGTCGGCCGCCACCGCGGCGCCCACCCGGTGCCCGGCCTCCCGCAGGATGCCCAGCACGTCGGTCAGGTACTCCTCGCCCTGGCTGTTGTCCGTGCGCACCTTGCCCAGCGCCTCGACCAGCAGCTCCGCGTCGAACGCGAACACCCCGGAGTTGATCTCCCGGATCGCCAGCTGCGCGCCGTCCGCGTCCTTGTGCTCCACGATCGCCGTGACGCTGCCGTCCGCCGCGCGCACGATCCGGCCGTAACCCGTCGCGTCCGGCACCTCCGCCGACAGGACGGTGACCGCGTTGCCGTCGGCGGCGTGCGCCTCGGCCAGCGAGCGCAGCGTGGCGCCCGTCAGCAGCGGGGTGTCACCGCAGGTCACCACGACCGTGCCGCGCAGCTCCACGCCGTCGGCGGCCAGCGCCTCCAGGCCCATGCGCACCGCGTGACCCGTGCCGTTCTGCTCCTCCTGCACCGCCGTCCGCGCCTCGGCGTCGAACCCGGCGAGATAGTCCGCGACCTGCTCCCTGGCGTGCCCGACGACCACCACCAGGTGCTCCGGGTCGAGTTCACGGGAGGCGGCGACGACATGACCCACGAGCGAGAGCCCGCAGATCTCGTGCAGAACCTTCGGGGTCGCCGACTTCATGCGGGTGCCCTCACCCGCTGCGAGAACGACGACGGCTGCCGGGCGGATGGCGCTCACGGGTGTGCCCTTCGGCTTCGGGTGGATGTCACCCGCAGGATACCGGCCGACGGCCCGCGGTCGTCTCCCGGCGTGACGCCCCCGTGAGCGCCGCCGGCGGCCCCCGGTGGCGCGTTCCGGCCGGTCAGCGCCTCCAGCACAGCCCTCGTCCGGGCCAGGTCGCGCTCCACCGCGCGCCGCGGTGAGCGTTCGTGGCGCCGGTCACGCTCGGCGGCGCGGTTGATGTGCGACGCCCGCGCCGACGCCTCGGTCAGCAGCTCGGCAGCCTGCGCCTCGGCCTCCGCCAACCGCCGGCCCGCGGCCCGACGGGCGAGCCGCAGCGCCCGCTCGGCCTCCGCCAGCAGCGCCGCACCGCGCGCCTCCAGTCGCGCCACCACCTCGAGCACCGCCGCCTCGTCGACGGCCAGCCGGCCCTCCAGCCGGTGCTCCGCCACCCGCTGCCGCAGCGCCTGCACGGCCAGCAGTCGAGCGCACTCCCGACGCGCCCGCTCCAGCCGCGCCGCCGCCTCCTCCTCGACGCGGGCAGCGTCCGCCCGCGCCCGGACCAGCACGCGCGCCGCCTCCTCGCGCGCGGCCGCGAGCGTCGCCTCGGCCTCCGCGTCCGCCGCGCGACGGATCTCCGCCGCCGCCCGGTCGGCGTCCTCCCGCAGCCGCGTACCGGCGGATCTGGCACCGCCGCGCAGCGTCCGCGCGTCTGCCGCGGCCCGGCCGCACAGCTCGTCCGCCTCCTCCACGGCCAGCCGCACCACCAGCCGCGCCCGGGCGCCCAGCGGCTCGAACGAGGGTTCCCGCAGCGCGGCCACCGCACGGCCCAGCCGCCGCGCCTCCTCCGCCAGCTGCCGGACCAGCACCACCAGCCGGGACTCCTGGACCTCCAGCCGCTCCCGCTCGGCGAGCAGCGCCGCCGTGCGTTCGTCGACCTGCGCCGGCCGGTAGCCGCGCCCCCAGACGGTCGTGAAGCCGAACACGGAGCCGGAGCCGCCCCGCGCGCCCCGCGACGGCCGGGGCGAGGGCAGCCGGAAGAGAGGGGGACGTGCGGGACCGCTCGCGGAACGGGACGGCTGGACACCGGACGGGGACGGCGGAGCCGGCGGGGCCGTCAAAAGCGCCGAGAACAAACGTGCACCCCTTGTGTGGACACCTTCGCCGTACCGCACACATCGCCCAGGGCGAAACGCCCATAGCGTGACAGTACGGCCGTACCGGTGTCCCAGGATGAGGCATCACCCCCGGCTCGACACAGCCGCCACCACCGGGGAAGCCGACCTCGTCCTCAGAGAAGCCCGTCCCACATCTGTTCGAGGAGTACCGACCACCACGTTTCCGGCGACCCCAGCGCCGCCGGGTCCAGCGCCGCCAGCTGCTGCTGGAAGTCCACCGTCCAGCGGCCTGCCTGATCCGGCGTCAGGCCGTAGCGCAGCGGCCACATCCGGCCCAGCATGGCCATGCAGCGCACGAACTCCGGCAGCCCGGTGTTCACGAAGCGCGGCGTGACCGACTGGCCACCGGGGCCCGCCTCCAACGGCACCGCCACGATGTGCGCCGTGCCGTACTGCACACACAGCTGCCGCCCGTAGTCGTTGCCCATTACCAGGTACGACGCGGCGTCCGCCGCCGGCTGCACCCCGCGTTCCTGCGCCAGCTCCGCCAACGTCGGAACCGGCCGCCCCGGCTGCGCCTGCGCCCAGAAGAACGGACTCACGTCCAGCGGCAGACCCGCCCACATCAGTGTCTGCGCCACCACGTCCGGCACACCCTGGCGGGACACCGCCCGCTGGTCGAAGCGGTACACGCCCTGCGGACCGAACGACTGCGCCAACTCGTGGCCGACGCCGTCCAACGGGATCGGCTGGGCCGGCTGCACCGGCATCAGCGCCGCCCGCTCCGGTGCCGGCCGCGCCGGGGCGTCCGCCACCTGGTGCAGCTCACCCTGGTGCTCGATGAGATTGCGCATGCCCTGCTGGCGGGAGGCGTGGTCGCTGCCGTACGGCGTGGTGTGGCTGATCCGCACCTGCGGCCAGGTCTCCTTGACCATGCGCGCGCAGTAGCCGCCCGGCAGCTCGCAGCACTCCAACTCCGTGTGGAGTTCCAGCACCTGGTCCGGCGGCACGTTCATGCCGCGCAGCTCGTGCATGATCTGCCACTCCGGGTGCGGCAGGCCGGGCGCCGAACGGCGGATCAGCTTCTGCTCCGCGCCGTCCGCGCCCCGGTACGTGAGCACCGCCATGTAGCCGGGGCCCACCATCGGCTGACCGGACGGCGGCGGATAGCCGTAACCCGGCTGCTGCCCGGCGGCGCCGGGCGCGCCGTGCGGCGGTTGCGCGGGGCCGGCGAGCATCGTGGCCGCCTGGTGCACCCCGCCCGACGAACCGCCCGACGAACCGCCGGGCGGAGTCGCCGGCTGCCCGGGCGCGCCCGGTGGGGCCGGCGGGTTCGGGCCGCTCGCGGCGTTCGGGCCGCTCATGGCGTTCGGGTCGGCGAGCATCGTCGCCGCGTGGTGCACCCCGCCCGACGAACCACCCGACACCGGCGGCGCCGGCTCCGGAGGGCGCACCCCGGCACCCTGGCTCGCCACGTCGTCCGCCGATACCAACTGCGTTGCCTGGTAAGCGGCCTGACTCGACGGCGCACCGGCGCCCGACCGGTCGGCACCGGCGTTCGCCCGCGCCCCCGGCGTACCGGGCGCGCCGGGCGGCGGCGGTACCGACGGCCCCGCGCCGCGCACCGGACGGCCCGCCGACGGGTTCGCCGGCGGCGCCGGACGCGGCGCCCGGCTGGTGTCGGCGTCGGCGATGTCCGCCGCGCCACCCGGCCGACCGGCGGCGGGCGGGACCGGCGGGCCGCCCATGGCGTTCGGGCCCCCCATGGCGTTCGGGTCGGCGAGCATCGTCGCCGCGTGGTGCACTCCGCCGCCGGAGCCGCCGCCCGGGGCGCCCGGACCCTGAGCACCACCGTCCTGCTGGGGGCCGCGCAACTCGGGCGGTGCCACCGACTCGTCCAACGCGGCGGCGAGTTGCGTCCTCGGCAGGGCGCTGCCCTCCGGCAGCAGCGCGGTCGCCGCCTCCGGACTCACCCGCGGCGGCGGCGTGCCCTGCTCGTCCTCGTCGCTGCCGCTCAGCGGCGGTGCGAAGACCGTCGCGGGCGGCGCCACCGACGGCCCGGAACCGGAACTCGACGTGTCCGCCCACGACACCGAACCCGTCGCACCCGCGGCGTGCGGTCCCTCCGCCGGGGCGTGTGCCGCCGGAGTGTGCGCCGGGGGTGCGGGGGGTGCGGTCGGCGG
>NZ_VJYK02000226.1 GCF_007097205.2 Streptomyces alkaliterrae | reverse complement strand
GCCAGCGGGCGCCGGTCGGGGGCGGGCGGTCGGCCGGTCAGGCGGGCCACCGCGGCGCCGCAGATCCGGCCCTGGCACCAGCCCATCCCCGCCCTGGTCAGCAGCTTGACGGAACGGGGGTCGCGGGCGCCGAGGTCGTCGACGGCCGCGCGGACGCACCCGGCGGTGACCTCCTCGCAGCGGCAGACCTCGGTGTCGTCCTCGAGCCAGCGCGACCAGTCCGGCCCCGGGGCGTGCACGGCGGACATCGCCTCGGCGAAGCCGCGCAGCCGGCGCCGTATCCGGCTCAGTCGGCGCGTCCGCGCGGTGCGGAGCGGCGGCAGGCCGCGCAGTCGGGACACGATCGCCAGCGCGGCCAACTCCCCCTCGACCCGCGCGAGTCGGGCGCCTCCCACGCCACCGGTCTCACCGGCGGCCCACACCCCCGGTACGGACGTCTCCTGCCGCGCGTCGAGCGCGAGGGCGAACGCCCCGTCCGCGGTCCTTCGCACCGCGCAGCCGAGCCCGGTGGCGAGGTCGAGCTGGGGCACCAGGCCGTGCCCCACCGCGACCGCGTCACAGGCCACCCGGCGTTCGCCGCCGGGCAGCGGGCGCCAGTCACGGTCCAGCCTGGACACCGTGACGGCCTCGACTCCCGTCCCCGCCCCGGACTCCCCCGAGGTGCCGTGCACGCGGGTGATCGCGTGGCGGGTGAGCGGCCGTACCCGGTGGGCGAGCAGCGTTCGGGCGTGTGCGGCGGCCTCCATGAGCTTGCCGGGTGAGACGGCGAGCACGCCGGGGTGGCGGGCGTATTCGAGGTAGCCGGACGCCTCGACGATCAGCGGGACGCGGGCGCCGGCCGCGACCAGGGTGGCGGCGACGGCGAGCAGCAGCGGGCCGCTACCGGCGACGACCACACGTCGGCCGGGCAGGACAAGCCCGGACTTGAGCATCGCCTGGGCGCCGCCCGCGCTGACCACTCCGGGCAGCGTCCAGCCGGGGAACGGGAGTTGGCGTTCGGCGGCGCCGGTGGCGAGCAGCAGCGCCCGGGCCTCGATCCGGACCGGTCGCTCGCTCTCCGCCCCGGTGAGTGCGTGCACCCGCCACCGGCTGCCGCCCTCGGCGCCGGTCAGGCGCTCGACGGTCCACACGTGGTGTTCTGCCAGGTGGCGTACCGTCCCCGCGGCGAGTCGGTCGCGTAGCGCCGCAAAGGCGGGCCAGTCGTGGTGCAGAGCCTCGGGGCGGGCCGCGCCCAGAGCGGGCGCGGGGTGCCGGTAGAACTGGCCACCGGGCTGCGGCGAGGCGTCCAACAGAGCGACGGAAAGGCCGAGTTCGTTCGCGGTGACGGCCCCGGCAAGGCCGGCGGGGCCAGCCCCGATGACGGCGAGGTCGAAGCTCGAGTCGGCTTCAGTCGGCGAGGTCGGCACGGCCGTCTCCGCTCTGGGTGGTGACGACGTCGCCCGGCGCGGCCGGCAGCAGACAAGCCCGTTGGTTGGGGCGGCCGTTGACCGTGGCCAGGCAGTCGAAGCAGTGACCGATGCCGCAGAACGCGCCGCGCGGGCGGCCGCCGACCCTTGTGGTGCGCCAGGCCAGTACGCCGGAGCTCCACAGCGCGGCCGCGATCGACTGCCCCGGCAGCGCGGTGAGCGGACGGCCGTCGAAGGTGATCTCGAACGGCGGCCCCGGGCGCGCCAGAACGCGTTCGACGGGGGTACGGCGTCGCCGCATGGCGGCACTCCTCTGCGGTCGCGGGCCGGTGGATCGGTTGGAGCAGGGCACGGGGTCAGACCGCCCGGTCGGAGAGGGCGGACTGATCAGCCCCGTCGAACCGGTCGGGCCGGAACGGGCGGACGTCCAGGGGCGGTTCGTCCCCGGTGAGCAGTCGGGCGATGAGCAGGCCGGTGGCCGGGGCGAGTCCGACACCGGCGCCCTCGTGGCCGCAGGCGTGCAGCAGTCCGGGTGCTCGGGGGTCGGGGCCGATAGCCGGCAGGTGGTCGGGAAGGTAGGGGCGGAAGCCCGCGTAGGTGCGGATGGCCCGTACGGCGGCGAGCGCGGGGAAGAGTTCGACGGCCTGGGCGGCGAGTCGGCGCAGCACCTCCACCGAGAGGGCGCGGTCGAACCCGACCCGTTCGCGGCTGGCGCCGATGAGCACCGGGCCCGCCGGGGTCCCCTCCACGACCGCCGAGGTCTGGAGGGCCGCCGAGCCGCTGGCCACGTCGGCGACGTAGTCCGCCGCGTACACCTTGTGGCGGACTACGCGCGGCAGCGGCTCGGTGACCAGAACGAACCCGCGCCGGGGTGCGACGGGCAGGAAGACGTCCGCGGCGGCCGCGAACTCGCCGCCCCACACGCCCGTGGCGTTGACGACGTGGCGGGCGGGCAGCGCCCCCGAGGGCACGGTCCGCACACCGCCGACGCGGCCGTCGGGGCCGCGGAGCAGTCCGGTCACCCGCTCGCCGCAGCGCACCAGGGCGCCGGAGGCGCGCAGCAGGTGCGCCGCGGCGAGCGCGGGTTGGACCTGGGCGTCCTGCGGGTAGTGGAACGCCCCGGCCGGCCCGTCGGCGAGGTACGGCTCCAGTTCGTGGAGCCGGTCGCCGGGCACCTCCGCCGTCTCCACGCCGGCCGCCGACTGGGCGGCGGCGAGGGAGCGCAGAGCCTTCAGTCGCCTCTCGTCCCGGGCGACGACCACGCCGCCCTTGGCCTCGTACTCGACCCGGCGGGCCAGCCCTTCGTCGCTCTCGCCGAGCTCTCGCCACAACCGCAGCGAGAGCAGGGCGAGTTCGAGTTCGGGTCCTGGTTCCTTGTCGGAGACGAGCAGGTTGCCCTCACCGGCGCCCGTGGTACCGCCCGCGACCGGGCCGCGGTCGAGCACGGTGACGGTGAGGCCGGCCCGCGCCGCGTAGTAGGCGCAGGCCGCGCCGACCACGCCCGCGCCGACGACAAGGACGTCCGGGCAGTCGAGTGAGGACACCTCAGTAATATGTCACATGGCATCTCTGCTGCCAAGGGTGCCGTCGCTCGAGTCAGCCCCGCCGCTCCAGCAGTTCACCCATCCAGACCTCCACCTCCTCCACCTCGCGCGGCAGCGCGCCGGACATCAGGCGCGCACCGCCGGTGGTCACCACCAGGTCGTCCTCGATCCGCACGCCGACGCCACGCAGCTCGGACGGCAGGGTGAGGTCGTCCGGTTGGAAGTACAGCCCCGGCTCGACGGTCAACACCTGACCCTCCTCGAGCACTCCGTCCGTATAGGCGCTCGCCCGCGCCTGCGCGCAGTCGTGCACGTCGAGGCCGAGCATGTGGCCGCTGCCGCACAGGGTGTAGCGGCGGTGCAGATCACCCTCCGCGTGCGGCAACACGCCCCAGTCGGCGAGCCCTTCGGCAATCACCCGCATCGCCGCCCGATGGAAGTCGCGGAACGCCGCCCCGGGCTTCACCGCGGCCATCCCGGCCTCCTGAGCCGCGAGCACCAGCTCGTAGACCTGCCGCTGCACCGGCGAGAAGCGCCCCGAAAGCGGGAGCGTGCGGGTGATGTCCGCCGTGTAGAGCGTGTCCGTCTCCACGCCCGCGTCGAGCAGCAGCAGTTCGCTCGGGTCGAGCCGTCCGTCGTTGCGGATCCAGTGCAGGACGCAGGCGTGGGCGCCGGAGGCGGCGATGGTCTCGTAGCCGGTGCCGTTGCCCTCCGCGCGTGCGCGCAGCCCGAAGACGCCCTCGATCCAGCGCTCGCCGCGCGGGTGCGCCAGTGCGGTCGGCAGCGCCCGGACGACGTCCTCGAAGCCGGCGACGGTGTGGTCGACGGCGCTCTGGAGTTCGGCGACCTCCCAGGCATCCTTGACCAGCCGCAACTCGCTGATCGCGGCCGCGACTTCGGGGTCGGCGGTGACCGACCTGCCCGGCGGCGGCTGCTGCGCGGCGGCATCCACGCAGCGCACGCCGGTCATCCGCTCGACCTCGTCCAGCTCGGGCCGTCGGCCGACCCAGAACTCGCCGTGGCGGCGGTCGCGGTAGAACTCCCCGCCGACGCGCGGCGAACGCGGCCGGACGTACAGCACCGCCTCGTGACCGGCGGGCCCGTCGGGTTCGAGGACCAGGACGTGCCCGACCTGGTCCTCCCCGCTCAGGCCGGTCAGCCACGTGTAGGCGCTGTGCGGGCGGAAGCGGTGGTCGCAGTCCGCGTTGCGGGTCCTCAACTCACCCGCGGACACGACGATCCGCTCGCCCGGGAAGCGG
Organism: Streptomyces alkaliterrae; assembly: GCF_007097205.2. Taxonomy (GTDB): domain Bacteria; phylum Actinomycetota; class Actinomycetes; order Streptomycetales; family Streptomycetaceae; genus Streptomyces; species Streptomyces alkaliterrae. The sequence continues at coordinate 4,942 of NZ_VJYK02000226.1, read as the reverse complement.
GCGGAGAGCCGGGCGCGACGGGCCGGGGTGCGGGAGGCAACCGGCAGCGCGAGGTCGCCGGGCAGCGGACTGGGCGCCCAGTCGCGGGCCATGAGGTCGTCCAACTCGGCCGACACGGGCAGGTCGTGACTGCCGATGTTGAGGGGCTTGCCGATCCGGGGCGTGGCCATGTGCTTCTCCTCCGGCGGTGAAAAACGAGGCGACAGACACCTTGTCAGTGCAATTTCACATTACTATGTTACCGATCACATACCAGTCCCCCGGCTGGCCGTCCTCTACTTCGCCCACGGAGTGACCAGTGATCAACCAGCGCATCCAGACCGCCATCGCCACCGCCCTGGTGGTGGCACTCGTCGGAACCGCTACCGCCTGCTCCGGCGGCGACAAGCCGCGCGCCACGACCGACGGACAGAACCCGGCCGCCGCCAACGAGGGCGGCACGGTCGGCGGCACGCCCCGCCGGGGCGGAACGCTCACGATCCTGTCCAACCAGGACTTCTCCCACCTCGACCCGGCCCGCAACTGGACGATGCCGAACATGGACTTCGGCATCCGGCTGCTCTACCGGACGCTCACCACCTTCAAGGCCGCCCCCGGCAAGGAGGGCACCGAGGTCGTCCCCGACCTCGCGACCGACCTCGGCACCCCCTCCAACGGCGGCCGGACCTGGACGTTCACACTGAAGGAGGGGGTCAGATACGAGGACGGCAGCCCGGTCAGGGCGCAGGACGTCAAGTACAACGTCGAGCGCTCCTTCTCCCCCGACCTCACCGGCGGACCCGACTACGCGGCCCGCTACCTGGCCGATACCGACGGCTACCAGGGCCCGCTCACCGGAGAGCACCTGGACTCGGTCAAAACCCCCGACGACCGCACGATCGTCTTCGAACTCAACCGGCCCGTCGCCGAGTTCGGCTCGACGGCCACCCTGCCGACGTTCGCCCCGGTCCCGAAGTCCAAGGAGGCCGGCGCCCGTTACGACAACCGGCCCTTCTCCTCCGGCCCGTACAGGATCGAGAGCTACGAGCGCGAGAAGAAGCTCGTCCTCGTCCGCAACAAGCACTGGGACCCGGCCACCGACGACGTCCGCAAGGCCTACCCCGACCGGTTCGTGATGCTGATGGGCCTCAAGGGCAGCCAGATCGACGACCGGCTCATCGCCGGCAAGGGCGGCGACGCCTCAGCCGTCCAGTGGTCCGACCTCCAGCCGGGCAGCGCCGCCAAGGTGCTGCCCCGGGCAGAGGTGCGGGAGCGACTGGTCGCCGAGTCCGGCGGCTGCACCGAGATGCTGCAACTCAACACCTCCAGACCGCCGTTCGACGACCAGCGGGTGCGGGAGGCCATGCACCACGCCGTCGACAAGGAGGCCGTCGTGACCGCCGGCGGCGGACCGGCCCTCGTCGACGTCGCCACCGCCTACCTGCCGCCCGCGCTGACCGGCGGCCGCCAGCCCGACACGCTGAAGATCGCCCCGGAGGGCGACCAGGAGAAGGCGAAGCAACTCCTCAAGGCCGCCGGCAAGGACGGCGTCAAGGCCTCGCTCACCGTCTCCACCGGCGACAAGGGCCGCGCCGAGGCGATCCAGCAGGCGCTCGGCCGGGCCGGAGTCCGCGTCGAGATCAACACCGTCGACCCCGCCGCCTACTACGACACCGTCGGCGACACCCGCAACGCCCCCGACATGGTGCTCGCCGGCTGGTGCCCCGACTACCCGTCCGGCTCGACGTTCCTGCCGTTCGTCTTCGACGGCCGCTACATCAAGGAGAAGGGCAACTCCGGCAACTACTCCCAGTTCCGCGACAAGGCCACCAAACGCCGCATCGACGAGATCAACGCCATGACCGACCCGAAGGCCGCCGAACGCGCCTGGCGCGAACTGGACGCCGAGATCCTGGCCAAGGCCCCGGCCGTCCCCGTCACCCTCAAGCGCAAGCCGCTGCTCGTCGGCCCCAACGTCGCCGGCGCGTTCGGACACCCCGTCTGGGCCGGACAGCTCGACTACGCGACGATCGGCCTCAAGGACCCGGCGAAGAGCGGGAACTGAGGCCGCTCATGCCGACCCTCAGCAAACCGGGCGGGTCCGTGCCCGCCATCGAGAATCCGACCGAGCCGGAAGCGTCCACCTGGCGGCTCCTGCGCGGACAGCTGTGCGCCCGCGCCTCCGTCCGCCTCAGTCTCGTCGTCGTCGCGCTGCTTGTCCTGATGGCGCTCACCGCGCCCTGGCTGAGCGCGCTCGGCGGCTGGGGCCCCGAGGAGTTCGACAAGTCCGCGATCGACCCCTACCTCGGCGGCATGCCGATCGGATCGTTCGGCGGCATCAGTACCGACCACTGGTTCGGCGTCGAACCGCTCACCGGACGCGACCTGTTCGCGCGGGTGGTCCACGGCGCCCGGGTGTCCCTGCTCATCGCATTCCTCGCCACCGCGCTGGTGGTCGTCGTCGGCACGGCCGCGGGCATCGCCGCCGGCTACTTCGGCGGACGCGTCGACACCGTCCTCAGCCGGCTGATGGACCTGACGATGTCGTTCCCCGCCCTCATCTTCATGATCGCCATGATGTCGGTGGCGCAGGACGTCAACCGGGTACTGCTGATGACCGCCGTGATCGGCCTGTTCGGCTGGCCCGGCGTCGCCCGCGTGGTACGCGGCCAGACCCTCTCGCTGCGCCGCCGCGAGTACGTCGAGGCCGCCCGACTCGCCGGCGCCGGCCCCTGGTACGTGCTCACCCGGGCCATCCTGCCCGGCGTCTCCGGCCCGCTCATCGCCTACACCACGCTGCTCGTCCCCGGGATGATCAGCACCGAGGCCGCACTCAGCTTCCTCGGCGTCGGAGTCCGGCCGCCCACCCCGTCCTGGGGCCAACTCATCGCCGAGAGCTACCAGTTCTACGAGACGGACCCGATGTTCTTCATCATCCCGACGACGTTCCTCTTCCTCGCCGTCCTCGCCTTCACCCTCCTCGGCGACGCGCTGCGGGACCTGCTCGATCCCAGGGTCTGCCCGGCGGGTCGGAGTGGGAGAAGGAGCGGCGTCCGGCGCCTGCGATCGCAAGGCGGAGGAGGGAGCCGACGCGGTGGGGGTACCCCCGGCCGAAGGCTGGGGGAGTCGGCGAGTGACGACTGGGGGTACCCCCGGCCGGAGGCTGGGGGAGCGGCGAGCGCGGGTGCCAGACGCCGCGACGCCGCTCCGACCCGCCGGACAGACCCAGGGAGCGGCCGGTCATGATCCGTTACCTGGCACGGCGGTTGCTGGGCGCGGTCGGTGTGCTGATCGCCGTCGCCGCCGTCACCTTCCTCATCTTCCACGTCATGCCCGCCGATCCCGCGCAGGCGGCCTGCGGCAAGAACTGCTCCACCGAACGCCTGGAGGCCGTACGCCAGTACATGGGCCTCGACCAGCCGCTGCCGGTGCAGTTCGGCACCTTCCTCACCGGCATCTTCGCCGGACGCACCCTCGGCACCGGGCAGTACGCCGTCGACTGCGGATTCCCCTGCCTCGGCTACTCCTACGCCTACTCCGAACCCGTGTGGGACCTGCTGGTCGCCCGGCTGCCCGTGTCGGTCTCGCTCGCGCTCGGCGCCGCCGCGCTGTGGCTGCTCCTCGGCCTCACCAGCGGCGTGATCGCCGCCCTCCGCAAGGACAGCCTCACCGACCGCACGCTGATGGTCGGCGCCGTCACCGCCGCCTCGATGCCGGTCTACTTCACAGCAGGACTGCTGATCCTGCTGTTCATCAAGACCCTCGAAGTGCTCCCCTACCCCGGCTACGTACCTTTCGCCGAGGGCCCGTTGGACTGGGCCGGCAACCTGCTGCTGCCATGGTGCGCGCTGGCGTTCCTCTACGCCGCGATGTACACCCGGCAGAGCCGCACGGCCATGATCGAGACGATGTCCGAGCCGTACATCCGCACGGCCCGCGCCAAGGGACTGCCGGAGCGGACCGTCGTCCTCAAACACGGGCTGCGCGCCGGACTCACCCCGGTCCTCACCATCTTCGGCATGGACCTCGCCGGGCTGCTCGCCGGCGCCGTCATCACCGAGCAGATCTTCGGCCTGCCGGGCGTGGGCCAGTTCTTCCACAAGGCGCTCACCACCGGCGACCAGCCCGTCGTGCTCGGCGTCACGCTGCTCACCGCCTCCTTCATCGTCGTCGCCAACCTGCTCGTCGACCTGCTGTACGCCGTCGTCGACCCCCGAGTGAGGTACTGATGCCACCACCCCTGCTCCAGGTCCGGGATCTGACCGTCACCTTCGACACCCCCGAGGGGCCGGTGCGGGCCGTCGACGGCGTCGGCTTCACCGTGGAGGCCGGACGCACCCTCGGCATCGTCGGCGAGTCCGGCTCGGGCAAGTCCGTCACCTCGCTCGCCGTACTCGGACTGCACCGCGACCGCACCACGGTCACCGGCTCCATCACCCTCGACGGCACCGAACTCGTCGGCCGGAGCGACCGGCAGCTCGCCCGCGTCCGTGGCCGGCGCATCGCGATGATCTTCCAGGACCCGCTGTCCAGCCTGCACCCCGCCTACTCGGTCGGGGAGCAGATCGCCGAACACCACCGGCTCCACCAGGGTGCCTCCCGGGCCGCCGCCCGCCGACGCGCCGTCGAACTGCTCGGCGAGGTCGGCATCCCGCAGCCCGCCCGCCGGGTACGCGAGTACCCCCACCAGTTCTCCGGCGGCATGCGGCAACGCGTGATGATCGCCATGGCCCTTGTCTGCGAGCCCGAGCTGATCATCGCCGACGAACCGACCACCGCCCTCGACGTCACCGTGCAGGCCCAGATCCTCGAACTGCTCGACCGCATCCAGCGCGAGCGCCGACTGGCCGTCATCATGATCACCCACGACCTCGGCGTCATCGCGCGTGTCGCCCACGACGTCCTGGTCATGTACGGCGGTCGGGCCGTCGAACAGGCCCCCGTCGACGAACTGTTCGCCGCC
>NZ_VJYK02000225.1 GCF_007097205.2 Streptomyces alkaliterrae | reverse complement strand
GAGCGGGGGTGCCGTCGGGAGGCCCCGCGAGATCCCCCGTGTCTCGCGGGGCCTCCGGTGGGTGGTGAGCGCGGGCGGGGTGTCAGGGCCGCTTGGGCGTGTCCTTGCAGAGGGCCGTGTCCAGCAGTTCGTCCAGCTGCTTGAGCGGTGTGTTGATGCCGAAGTTCGCGTTGGTCACCACCGACGCGAAGCGGCCGTCCTTCGTCACCAGGGTCATCGTCAGGTAGCCGGGGAGCCCGCCGTTGTGTCCCCAGGCGGTGGCGCCGCAGGAGAGCTTCAGCTGGGCGATGCCCAGGCCGTAGCCGCCGGTGCTGTCGGGCGCCGCCCGCCAGACCTTCTCCATTTCCGTCAGGCCCGCGGGGGAGAGGAGCTTGCCTGAGGTCAGCGCCCGGTAGAAGGCGCTGATGTCCTCCAGGGTCGAGACGATCGCCCCCGCGCTGCTGAAGAGCGACGGATCGTAGGAGAGCGCCGGACCCCAGAGGTTCAGGCCGCCGACACGGATGCCGTGGTAGCCGTTGACGGCTGGGCTGGGTAGCGCGCGTTCGCCGGGGGCGGGGAAGACGGTGCGCCGCAGGCCGAGTGGTTCGATGACGCGGCTGGTGACGGCCTGGTGCACCTTCTGTCCGGTCAGCTTCTCGATGAGCATGCCGAGGATGAGGTAGTTGGTGTTGGAGTAGTTGTACGTGGCGCCGGGTGCGCCGACAGGTGGGCTTTTGAGTCCCTTGCGCACGGAGGCGGCCAGCTCGTACGTACCGTCCGGGTTGGCCTCGGGGGTTCCGCCCAGGGGGTGCGGGTTGTAGGTGCCCAGGCCGCCGGTCTGCTGGAGGAGGTGGCGGACGGTGATGCGGGTGCCGTCGTAGCCGTTGCCGGAGACGACGCCGGGCAGGTAGTCGTCGATCGCCGCGTCCAGTGACACCTTGCCCTCGTCGGCGAGCTGCAGCACGACCGCCGCGGTGAAGGTCTTGGTCTGGCTGCCGACGCGGAAGTGCTCGTCGGGCTGGATGGGCCGGTCGGCGTGGAGGGTGCCGGTGCCGACGGAGAGGGTCCAGGCTGTGTTGCTGTTTCCGGCGTGGACGGCCGCGCCGGGGCCGGCGGCGGCCTGGAACCGTTTGAGGGCCGCGAACGTGGCCGCGTACTCCTCCGCCGCCGCCGTCCCCGACGGGGCGGCCGTCCCCGACGGGGCGGCTGCCCTGTGCTGGGCCGCTGCCGCCGGGCCCGACAGGGTCAGCATGGTCGCGCAGACGGCGCCTATGACAACCGGAAGCTTCGCCCTGCTCCACTGCTTGTGCACTGCCATGGTGGTGGCATCTCCTCGATGAGTGTGACGGTGTGGGTGGTCACCGGGTCGCGGACGTCGCCGCGAAGGCGGCTTCCAGGCGTGGTACGTAGTCGGCGAACGCCGGGGCCCAACATCCGTAGTTGTGGCCGCCGTTGCAGGTCGGGGCGAGGGAGTCCCCGTTGCCGTAGTCGATGAGTCGGCTGGGGATGTCGAGTTGGTCCAGTCGGGACTTGACGGTGCGGGCGGCGCGTGCGGTCTGCGCGTCGACGACGTCGCCGTCGCCGGTGTAGAGGGTGATCGAGGTGTCCGCGAGCCTGGACAGGTTGGCCGGGGCCGCCGGGTCGTAGGCGCGCCAGAGGCGGTCGGCGCCGAACACCGGGTAGGGCGAGCCGAAGATGGCGTCGCTGTCGACGTACGGGCCGTAGTCGGGGCACCCGCTCGCGCTGCTCACCGCGCACCAGGCGCCGGGGAGGTTCAGTTCGGTGGCGACGACCGTCGCGCGGATCTCGGCCATCCCGAAGTCGAGGCCGCCGGAGAGCGCGGCGACGTGGCCGAACAGGTCGGGTCGGGCCTGGGCGTAGTGGAGGGCGCCGGAGCCGCCCATGGAGAGGCCGGTGACCGCGCGGTGCGCGCGGTCGGGCACAGTGCGCAGGTTGGCGTCGATGAAGGGGACGACCTGCTCCAGGTGGAAGGTCTCCCAGTTGGCGGCCTTCAGGACGGTGTCCTGCATCTTCCAGTTCGCGTACCAGCCCTTGCGGCCGCCGTCCGGGACGACGGTGATCATCTTGTCGGAGCGCAGGGCGGGGGCGGCCGCGGCGTCGTTCACGGTGCCGCCGCCACCGTGCAGGAAGTACGCGACCGGCCAGCGCTTCCCCGGGTTCGCGGCGTAGCCGCTGGGCAGGAAGACGCGGATCTTGTGCGGCCCGGACACCTGCGGAGTGGTCACGGTGAGGGTGAAGTCGGTACCGGAGTGCACCTCGGTCGGCTGGGCGATCCGGAGGCCGAACCCGTCGGCGAAGTCGGGGACGGCGGGGGCGTCCGCCCGAGCGGTCGGGGCGCCGAGTGCGGTGAGCGCCAGCGCGGCCGCGAGAGCCGTGCCAAGAGTGCGCATACGACGCGGAGTTGAGGGTCCCATCCGGGAGTGCTCCTTCGTGTGACGTGCCGGCGGGGCCGCCGGTCATCCGTCGTCACGATGGCGTTCACGCAGCTCGGGGAACAGGCCAGCCGACCGGCCATGCGTGACCGGTCGTCACGCTACGCTCAGGCCCTGCCGTATCCGTGCGAGGTGGGAGCCCGAATGACGGACCAACCAGGCGCGCTGCTCCGCGAGTTACGCAAGCGCGCCCGCCTCACCCAGGAGCAGTTGGCGGAGCGGTCCACGGTGAGCGTGCGGACCATCCGCAGACTGGAGACCGGCAGGTCCACCGACCACCGGGTGAAGACCCTGCACCTGCTTGCGGATGCTCTGGAGGCCGGACCGGAGGAGCGGCGCCGGCTCACCGACACCGCCGACCGGACACCGACGGCCGCCGTGCCCGAACCGGCCCGCGTGCCCGAACCGGTGGCCGTGCCCGAACCGGTGGCCGTGCCCGAACCGGTGGCCGTGCCCGAACCGGCCGCCTCCGTCGCCGGTACGGGGCCGCCGCCGGCGGTCGACGACGTGCTCGCCGGCGCCGCCGACTCGTTGGCCAGGGAGGTGCGGCGGCGCTGGCGGCGTGAGGAGGAGCAGCGCCGGGTCCACGATCCGTTCCCGCTTCCGGTGCGCTGGCAGCCGGCGCCCGCATCCCTGACGGACCACCCCGAGAACGTCCAGCGGTTGGCGCCGGGCGCCACCGCCGTGGGCGTGGACCTGAGCGGTGACGTGCGCAGCGTGGCGGAGACCTACCGGCGCGTCGGGTCCGGGCGGTTGGTGATACTCGGCCGCGCGGGCTCGGGGAAGTCGGTGCTTGCCGTCCGCTTCGCCCTCGACCTCCTCGCGGCCCGGGCGCCGGCCGATCCGGTGCCGGTGATCGTCAGTCTCGGCTCGTGGGACCCGGCCGCCACCACCGTGCGGGACCTGCTGGTGGGCCGGCTGCTACGGGACCACCCGCACCTCGCCCGCCGGGTCGCCGGCGGAACGACGCAGGCCGCCGCACTGGTCGACGCCGACCTGATCCTGCCGGTCCTGGACGGGTTCGACGAGATCGCGCAGGGCCTGCGCGGCGCGGCGCTGGACGCGCTGAACGACACCTCCCTGCCGCTGGTCCTGACCAGCCGCCGGTACGAGTACGAGCAGGTCGTGACCGCGACCCGCGCGCCTCTGGTGTGGGCCGCGGGCATCGAACTCGCCGACCTCACCGTCGACGATCTCGCGGCCTACCTGCCCCGCACCGCACGACCCGTCGCCCGCGACACCGCCCACGCCACCGGGGTATGGGACGAGGTGCTGGAGGCGTTGCGAACCCGTGACGCCCCCGGCGCCGCCCGACTCGCCGACGTGCTGCGCACTCCGCTGATGGTGATCCTGGCCCGGACGATGTACAGCGAGGCGCCCGACCGGAACCCGGCCGAACTGCTCGACACCACACGCTTCCCCACGCCGAGCGACCTCGAGGAGCACCTGCTCGCCGGCTTCGTGCCGACGGTCTACCGGCGCCGTGCGCCCGAGCGGTCCGAGGACGGCCGGCGGCAGCCGCACTGGGAGACCGAGCGCGCCCGGCACTGGCTGGGCTATCTCGCGAACAGCCTCGACCAGGGGGACGGCGGCCGACAGGACCTCGCCTGGTGGCGACTCAGCCGCGGACTGCCGACCGGGACCCGCGTCCTGCACGTCACCCTGACCTCCGCCCTGTGCATGGCCACGGCCACCTGGTTGGTGGGACTGACCGCCCAACTCTGGGAATCCGTCGAGTGGTTCGGCCCCGAAGTCGTCCTGGTGCAGGGGGCGCTGGTCGGGCTGATCGCCGGGGCCGCCTTCGGACTCGTCTACGCCGTCATGGCCGCCCTGGACCGGGTTGCCCTCCAGCCGTCCCGGGTACGGCTCAGACTGCCGGCCGCGGACCGCCGGATGGCGGGCCGGCCGCTGCGCGCGTTCACGGCCCGCTTCGGCTTCATGCTGTTGGGCGGGGCGGTGCTCGGTGTCGGATACGCCTGGGCGCACGCGCTGCTCCGCGCCCTCTACCTCGGCTCGTCGCTCTCCGACCCCGTGGTGCTCCGCGGCGTGCTGGTCAACATGCTGGTCTTCGCGCTGATCTTCGGCCTGTCGGCCGGGCTGGTCTTCGGGCTGCTCGCGGCCTTCGAGGCGCCGATGGACGTCACCGCGGCGGCCACGCCGCTCCGGCTGCTGTCCGCGAACCGCGTGACGGCCGGACACCAACTCCTGGTGCTCGTGCCGGCGATCATCCTCGGCGTCGGCCTCTGCGGCTTCCTGGTCGTCGGCCTGTTCCAGGACCTCCTCGGGCCACTGGTGTGGCGGCCGGCGGACGCGGCTCTGCTCGGCGCCGTCGGCGGACTGGGCGGCGCGTCGTCCTACGTACTGGTCTTCACCGCCTGGGGGCAGTGGTTCACGCTGTCCCGCGTCTGGCTGCCGCTGACGGGCAGGCTGCCCTGGAACACGGTCGCCTTCCTCGAGGACGCCTACCGCCGGGGTGTGCTGCGCCAGACCGGCGCCGTCTACCAGTTCCGCCACATCCGGCTGCAACGCCACCTCGCCCAGTCCTACCGGCCCTCACCCCAGTCGGCAGGCCAGTCGGCGACCCGCTTGAGGTTGACGCGGACGTGAGCGTCGTCGGCCTCGGCCCGCGCCAACCCCGTAACTCAAGCGGTCAGTTCGCCGCGGCGGACAGGAGGACGTCGACGAGGCGGTCCGCCGCGTCGGGGCGGCCGTGGGCTCGGGCCCGCTCCGCCATCGCCCGGCGTCGGGCCGGGTCGGTGAGGAGCGGCGCCAGTGCTTCCTGGAGGCGGCCTGGCGTCACGTCGTCGACGAGGGCGACGGCGGCACCGGCCTCCTCCAGGTGACGGGCGTTGTGCGCCTGCTCGTTGCCGGCGGACGTGGCGAGGGGGACGAACACGGCCGGGCGGCCGAGAGCGGTCAGTTCGGCCAGCGTCCCGGCGCCGCTGCGCGAGACGACGACGTCGGCGAGCGCCAGCACGTCGGGGAGTTCGGGGCCGACGAAGCCCGTGAGGTGGTAGCGGCCGGCGAGCGCCGTCGGCAGGGCGGCCGCGTGCCGCCGCAGCTCCTCGACGTTGTCGGGGCCGCACTGGTGGACCACGTTGGCCCGCTCCAGCAGCCACGGCAGAGAGTCGCGGACCACGCCGTTGATCTGCTGGGAGCCCTGGGCGCCGCCGGTCACGTACACGGTCGGCAGCCGCCGGTCGAAGCCGCGCAGGCCCAGCGCTTCGACGGCCTTGTCCGGGTGGCCGGCCAGGACCTCCGGCCGGATCGGGTTGCCCGTGACGACCGCCGCGCCGCGCACCGCTTCGGGCAGCAGGGGCAGCGTCGACTCCGAGGAGACCGCGATCCGCGTCGCGGAGCTTGCCAACTTGCGGTTGGCCAGGCCCAGTCGGACGGTCTGCTCGTGGAGCACCAGCGGGCGGCGGCACAGCCGTGCCGCCAGGCCGGCGGGGACGGCCACGTAGCCGCCGGTGGCGAGTACGACGTCCGGCTGGAAGTCCGCGACGAGCTTGCGGGCCTGCGCCACGCCGAGCGGGACGCGCGCCATGTCCCGCACGTTTGACGGGCTCACCAGCTTCAGCGGGTTGGCGGACCGGCGGATCTTGCCCGTGGCCACCGTGGCGAAGGCGATGCCCTCGGCGGGCGCGACGCGGGCCTCCAGCCCGTTCTCCGTGCCGATCCACAGCACGTCGAGTGTGCGGCCTTCGGAGGCGAGCCGTCGCTGGAGGGCGCGGATCGTGGTCAGCGCCGGGTACGTGTGGCCACCAGTGCCTCCGCCGGTGACGATCAGGCGGAAGGTGGGGGAGGTCGGAGCAGTGCTGTTCACCCCGAGAACCCTACTGGCCGCGCGACGCTCACCGAGTTCCCGGACGACCCCGAGTGGGCCATGCAAAGGATTACTTGCAAAGAACTGCTTGCAAAGAAGTCTTTGCGTCTCTAGGCTTCCTTGTGTGAGTGAGCAGGAGAGATCCGAAGTCCGCCGACTCGACGCGAGGTCCCTGAGAGGGCTCGCCCACCCCTTGCGCATGCGGTTGCTCAAGGTGCTCCGGCAGTCGGGGCCGGCGACGGCGTCCCAACTCGCCGAGCGTCTGGGTGAGTCGAGCGGCGCCACCAGCTACCACCTCCGTCAACTCGCGGAGCACGGCTTCGTCGAGGACGCGCCGGAGTACGGGAAGGGACGGGAGCGGTGGTGGCGCGCGGTGCACCGAGGGGTGAGCTTCGACGACGCGCTGCTGCGCGACGGGGACCCGGACGTGCGCGGTGCGGCTGAGCTGTTCATGCACGAGGTGGCGAACAACCATATGCAGGAGCTGGCCACCTGGACCGGCACGCGGGGCGACTGGCCCTCGGAATGGCGGCGCTCCTCCGACATGAGCGACTGGACGTTGAGCCTCACGCCCGAACTGGCCCTCGAACTCATCCTGAAGATGCACGAACTCGTCGAGAGCTACCGCGAGTCGGCGCCTCCGGACGACCCGGCCGCCAAGCAGGTGCGCATCCACTCGCACGTCATTCCCACGAACACCGACTGAGAGGCCGCACGATGTCTCCCGACGCACATCTCCTTCTCCACCGCGCCCGAGCCGTCGAGCTTCGAGCCGAGGCGTGCGCCGTCCGTCGCGTAGATCCACGACGGGCCGCGTTAGCCGGCATCCGTGTCAGGTTCGGTTGGACGCTGGTAGCGGTCGGTCTGCGGCTGGCGACCGGCCCACGGGCGGTGGTCGCGGTGCGCTGACGGGGGCGGGCCGGTCGGCCTGGGGCGGTGGGCCTTCCGGCCCTGTCCGGCCGGGATGCGCCGGGAGGACGATGGCGGGCAAGGGAGGTCACCAGGACTCCGCCCAGCCGCCCGGCCGGCCGAAACAGGTGAGAAGCCATGATGTTCTGGTACGACGACGGCCTCAGCGGGTGGGGCTGGTTCGCGATGTCGCTCAGCATGATCTTGTTCTGGGCGGCCGTGGTCGCAGTGGTCGTGCTGCTGTTCCGCGCGCTGAACGGCCCCGTCCGCCGGCCTGGTGGCTCGGCCCCGGGGCATCCGGCGGACGGTTCGGCCACGAGAGCGCGTGGGTACGGTCTGTACGCGATCGCCCTCGCGATCGTGCTCGTCGGCGCCCTGGCTCTGGACGTTCCCGCCGGGACGCTGGTGCTGCTCGCGATCGTGCTCGTCTGCCCGCTGATGATGCTGATCATGATGCGCGGCCCAGGCCCCCATGGTGGCGCAGGTTCCGGCGACGAGGGCGGGCGACGCGGGCAGCGCGGTGGGGCGCTATAGGTCGCGGCGAGGCCGCGTAGTCGTGAGGTCGTCGTCCGGCTGGTCAGGGCGAGTCGCCCGGCGGGCCGGGGCGGAGGGCGTCCAGGGTGACGGTTACCAGGCGGCGCACCGCGGCCTGTGAGTGGACGTCGGCCGCCGCTCCCGTCGCGTGCAGGCAGTACGCGGCGAGTTCGGCGGGTGGGACGTCGGAGCGGACGTCTCCCTCCGCGACGGCCTCGGTGAGGAGGTCCCGCACCAGTGCGGTGAGGTGACGGTGGGCGTGGTCGACGTGTTCGCCGCGGTGGAGGAGCGCGCTCGGTTCGGCGCCGTGGGCGGCGCGTCGGCGCTGGATTCCCGCGTACGCGTCGAGGACCGCCGCCAGGCGGTCGGCCGCGGTGCCGCCCGGGCGGTGCCGCAGCTCGGTGAGGAGTCGGAGGTGAGCGGTGACCTGGCGCTCGTGCCAGGCGGTCAGGACCGCGTCGACGTCCGGGAAGTACTTGTAGAGCGTCGCCCGTCCGATGCCGCTCTCGGTGGCGATCCGGGACATCGTCACCGCCCGGGGGCCGTGCTCGGCCGCGAGTGCCGCCGTGGCGTCCAGCACCGCGTCGCGTACCGCGCGTCGGTGTTCCTCGATGGTGTCGTTCCACAGCTTCGGCACGGGCCCAGTGTAGGTGCGGCAGGTGCCGATACACTGTGCCGTGAGTGTAGACAGAGTGTCTTGGAAAAGCGGAAGCAAGGCACGAGCGAGGAGCGGAGTGCGTCATGCCCGTCGAGCCGTCCCACCGCCGTCCACCGACGCCGCGTTGGGTCAGGGTGTCCGGCGTGGTCGCCGTCGCGGTGCTCGCGGCGCTTGTGGTCCTGCACGTGTTCGGGGGCGGCGGGCTCGGCCCGGGTTCGCACCTTACGGGCGGCTGACGCCGATGGCGCTGACCCCGCGGTGGCGCAGGGTCGCGCTCACCGTGCACATCGCGGCCTCGGTGGGCTGGCTCGGCGCGGTGGCCGCGTTCCTGGCGCTCGCCGCGGCGGGGCTGAGGGGCGACGACGACGCACGGACGCGCGGGCTGTACGCGGCCGCCGAGGTGCTGACCTGGTGGGTGATCGTTCCGTTGGCCCTCGCGTCGCTGGTGACCGGCGTCGTCCAGGCGCTCGGCACGCCGTGGGGCCTGCTGCGGCACTACTGGGTGGTGGCCAAGCTCGGCCTGACCGTCCTGGCCGTCGGCCTTCTGCTGCTGCACACTCGGCCCGTCGGGCAGCTCGCCGCCGCGTCCGCGCTCGACGGCTCGCTCGAAGGCCTACGGGTCCAACTTGTGGTGGACGCGGCCGCCGGGCTGGTGCTACTGGCCGTGATCACGATGCTGTCGGTGTTCCAGCCGCGCGGGCTGACTCCGTACGGTTGGCGCAGGAGCCGCCGTGCGGGCACGGCGGAGGAAGCCGGGCGCGGCACCGGCCACCGGCGATGACCCACCCGTACCC
>NZ_VJYK02000224.1 GCF_007097205.2 Streptomyces alkaliterrae | reverse complement strand
CCACCGGCCCCCGCTCCCACCACGAGCGCCCCGCCGCCGCTGCCCACCGCGCCCAAGGCGCCGGACGCCTGGAGCAGCGCGGAGTCCCAGATACTCAAGCTGGTGAACCAGGAACGCGCCAAGGCCGGCTGCCAGCCGCTGCGCGCCGACGCCTCGCTCGCCAGGCTCGCCCGGGACTACAGCAGGGACATGGCCCGGCGCGGCTACTTCTCGCACACCGATCCGGACGGCCGCAGCCCCTGGGACCGGGCCAAGGCGCGCGGCATATCCAACATGGGCGGCGAGAACATAGCCCGCGGCCAGGCCAACGCGCAGTCGGTGATGGACGCCTGGATGAAGAGCCCGGGGCACCGGGCGAACATCCTCAACTGCGACTTCAGGACCCTGGGTGTCGGGGCGCACTTCGCCTCCGGCGGCCCCTGGTGGACGCAGGCCTTCGGCTACTGACGCCGCTCAGCGCACGCCGAGCGGTCAGCGCGTGGCGAGAGGTCAGCGCGTGGCGAGAGGTCGGCGGATGCGCGGCGGGCGCTGGCAGCGCGGGCAGTAGTAGCTCGACCTGTTCATCCAGGGGCGGCGGCGTATCGGTGTGCCGCAGCGCCGGCAGGGCTCGTCCTCCCTGCCGTAGGCGTCCAACGACCGGTCGAAGTACCCGGACTCGCCGTTCACGTTGACGTAGAGGCTGTCGAAGCTGGTGCCGCCGACCGCAAGCGCCTCCTCCATCACCGCCCGCACGTGTGTCAGCAACTCGCTCACCCGGGGCCGGGTGAGCGTCGCGGTGGGCCGGTCGTAGTGCAGCCCGGCCCGCCACAGCGCCTCGTCGGCGTAGATGTTGCCGACGCCGCTGATCAGCGACTGGTCCAGCAGCGCCCGCTTCACGGTGGTGCGCCGGGCACGCAGGGCCCGTAGGAACGCGTCCTCGTCGAACTCCGGGTCCAGCGGGTCGCGGTTGATGTGCGCGACGACGTCGGGCACGCCGTCCCCGGTGAGCGGGTGGAGTGAGAGGCCGCCGAAGGTGCGCTGGTCGACGAAGCGCAGTTCGGTGTTCAGCTCGTCCTGGAAGCCGATCCGCACCCGTAGGTGCTTCTCGTCGGGCGCGTCGGCCGGTTGGACGAGCAGCTGGCCGCTCATGCCCAGGTGGGCGAGAAGCGCCCAGTCGCCGTCGTCCGCCCCCTCCTCGAAGGGTCCGCCGCCCAGCGGCAGCCACAGGTACTTGCCGCGTCGGCGGGCTTCGAGGACGCGCCGACCGCTCAGTCGGGCCGCGAAGTCGGCGGCGCCGGCGACGTGGCGGCGGACCGCCCGCGGATGCAGCACGGCGACCTCCGCCGTGCTGCGCCCGACGATCCAGCGTTCCAGTCCTCGTCGGACGACTTCCACCTCGGGCAGC
Source organism: Streptomyces alkaliterrae (assembly GCF_007097205.2). GTDB lineage: Bacteria > Actinomycetota > Actinomycetes > Streptomycetales > Streptomycetaceae > Streptomyces > Streptomyces alkaliterrae. Next base: position 7,789 of record NZ_VJYK02000224.1, on the reverse strand, counting down.
TCGGGCACGGTGCTCCTCCTCGGACGGCTCGGCCGTCGGTGCTCGGTGCGGGGGTGTCCGGACGGGCCCGCCCCTCGGGCCCGCGCAGAGCCGTGGCCCCGGTCGGCGGTTCAGCGCCGGCCGGGGCCACGGTGGTTGGTTCAGTGCGGGGCTTCGGCCGACGCCTCCCGGGGCGCCTTGTCCGCCGCCTCGCGCGCGGCGGCGTCGGCCGCCGCGCGGATCTCGCGCCAGGCGGCCTCCGCCGCCTGCTGCTCGGCTTCCTTCTTGCTGCGGCCGGTGCCGGTGCCGTACGCGACACCACCGACGCGGGCAGCAGCCGTGAAGGTCTTCTCGTGGTCCGGGCCCGTCTCGCTCACCACGTACTCCGGTACACCGAGGCTCTCGGCCGCGGTGAGTTCCTGGAGGCTGGTCTTCCAGTCGAGGCCCGCGCCCAGGCTGGAGGACTTCTCGATGAGCGGGTCGAACAGTCGGTGGATCAGCTTGTCCGCGGCGTCCAACCCCTGGTCGAGGTAGACCGCGCCGATGACCGCCTCCAGCGTGTCCGCGAGGATCGACGCCTTGTCCCGGCCGCCGGTGCCCTCCTCGCCCCGGCCGAGCCGGATGAAGGCGCCCAGGTCGAGGCCGCGCGCGACCTCGGCCAGCGCCCGCGAGTTCACCACGGCCGCCCGGAGCTTGGCCAGCTGGCCCTCCGGCAGGTCGGGGTGGTTGCGGTACAGCGTGTCCGTGACGACCAGGCCGAGTACCGAGTCGCCCAGGAACTCCAGGCGCTCGTTGGTGGGCAGGCCGCCGTTCTCGTACGCGTAGCTGCGGTGGGTGAGCGCACGCACCAGAAGGGCGGACTCGAGTTGGTACCCGAGCCGCCCTTCCAGGAGCGAGGGGGACGACTCCTTCGCCCCCGCGGACCCCAGATCCGCCGCTGCCGATTCACCCCCGCGTGCGCGGGACGTGGTCTCTGGCGTGCCGGCGTCTGACATGGAGCCTGTCACCCGCCGATCAGACCTCGAGGACCTGACGCTTGTTGTAGGTGCCGCAGCTGGGGCACGCGATGTGCTGCTGCCTCGGCTCCTGGCAACGCTCACACGTCACCAGGGTGGGGACCGCAGCCTTCCACTGCGACCGGCGGTGGCGCGTGTTGCTGCGCGACATCTTCCGCTTCGGAACAGCCACGGCTACTTCTCCTGCTTCTCGTCGGCGTCCTCGCGGACGCCTTCCTGGTTGTCCTTCTCGCCGTCCCGGATGGTGCCGGCGAGTCCCTGTAGTGCCGCCCAACGGATGTCGACGGCGTCGTCGTGCTGGTGGTCAGGATCGTCCGCGAGCCGGGCACCGCATTCGGTGCACAGCCCGGGGCAGTCCTCCTGGCACACCGGCTGCATCGGCAGTGAGAGCACCACCGCGTCCCGCAGCACCGGTTCGAGGTCGAACAGGTCGCCCTCGAGGGAGAGCATCCCGTCCTCCCCGGAGTCCTCGTCCTCGGCGTCGTCGCCGGTGTCCGCGAAGCGGCTCCGGTCGTCGGCGTCGGGGTAGGAGAACATCTCCTGGAACTCCGCCTCGCACGACTGCTCCAGCGGCTCGAGACACCTTACGCACTCCCCCGACAGGGGGGCGCGGGCGGTACCCGTGACGAGCACGCCTTCCATGACCGACTCCATACGGAGGTCGATCTCCACCGGAGCCCCCTCGGGCACCCCGATGACCTCGATACCGAGGTCCTTCGGGGCCTCCACCGTGCGGGAGACCCTTTTCAGCGCACCAGGACGCCGCCCCAGCTCACGCGTGTCGAACACGAGAGGGGCGCGGTGGTCGAGGGGCGTTTTCAGGGCTTCCTGCTTTCCTGGGAGGGCCTTGCGGTGGAAGTGACGGTGACCGTTCGGGTGCCGCGCGGGCGCCCGGCGGTCGGACCGCGACCACGGCATGCCGGAAGGCACACCTGGCCGAAGAGACAGAATACTGGACGGCTCCGGATGATCCCAATCCGAGCCCCGGCCGCCGGTCAGCGGCCCTGTTCGTAGCGGCGCAGCTGCTCCATGTCGATCATGCTGGTGTCGAACAGGCTGGTCTCGTCCAGCGCGGTCGGCTGGGGCGGCTGCGCGGGCTGCTGGTACCCGCCGTGGTGCTGTCCGCCGGTCTGGTAGCCGCCGTCCTGGTAACCGGTCTGCTGGGCGCCGGTCTGGTAGGCGCCGGTGTCGTAGGAGCCGGTCTGGTAGCCCGTCGCGTCGGGGGCCGTCTGCGGGTAGCCGTAGCCGCCGGGAGCCTGCGCGGCTGGCTGCTGGTAGCCGTATCCGTCGGAGGCGTGCGCGGGCTGCTGGTAGCCGCCGGGCCGGCCGTAGCCGTCCGCCGGGTAGGCCTCCTGCGGATAACCGCCGGAGGGGTAGCCGGCGGGGTCGTTCGAGTCGTAGCCGCCGGCCGTCCCGCCCTCGCCCGGGTAGCCGGTCTGCGCGGCGGGGGACGTGGACGCGTCCGTACCGTCGGGGAGTTCGGCGAGTCCCGCGAGGTAGTCGGCGTCGCTGGCGCGGACACCGCCGGCCGGGCCGCCCTCGCCGTCCTGGGCCGCCATGTGCTCGGCGAGTTCGTCTGTCGGCCGGTGTCCGGTGAGCTTCTGACGGCCGCGGCCGACGGCTTCCAGGGTCTTGGCCAGAACCGCCTCGAACGCCCTGAACTGCGCCTCGATGTACTCCTCGGCGCGCTGCCGGCGGGTCTCCGGGTCGACGGGGTACTCCTGCGGGTCGTCGATCGCGACGTCCTGGCCGTCGGCGGTGCGGCCGAGCAGCTTCTCCCGGCCCCGGTCGACGGAGCCGATCGTCTTGCTGAGCACGACCTCGAAGTTCGCCAGCTTGCTGTCGACGTAGTCGTCGGCCTGGGCGCGGATCTCGGCGGCCTCCCGGCGGGCCTCGTCGAGGATGCGGTCGGCCTCCTGCTGGGACCGGCGGGCCACCTCGGTGCCGGAGACCAGCGAGCCGCGCTCGTGGTGCGCGGCGTCGATGATCCGCTGGGCCTCCTGGCGCGCCTCGGCGACGACCTGCTCCCGGTCGCCCAGCACCTCCTGGGCCTGCGCGAGTGAGCCGGGGAGTGCCTGGCGCACCTCCTCCAGCAGGCCCAGCAGCTCGGCGCGGTTGACCACGCAGGAGGCCGACATGGGCATGGAGCGGGCGCTCTTGACCGCCGTGACGATCTCGTCGAGTCTCTGCTGTACGTCCACGGGGGTGACTGTACGGCCAGCGGACGCCCCCGCGACAGCCGAAGCGCCCGCCTCCCCCACCGCGTTCAGCGCTCGGCCAGCCGGGCCCGCAGCGCCGTCAGCACCGGCTCCGGCACCAGGTGCGAGACGTCGCCGCCCCAGGCCGCGACCTCCTTGACCAGGCTGGAGGAGAGGAAGCTGTAAGTCGGGTTGGTCGGCACGAAAAGCGTCTCGACGCCCGAGAGTCCGATGTTCATCTGCGCCATCTGCAACTCGTAGTCGAAGTCGCTGACCGCGCGCAGGCCCTTGACGATCGCCGGGATGTCGCGCTGCTTGCAGAAGTCGACGAGCAGGCCGTGGAACGCCTCCACCTCGACGTTCTCGTATTCGGCGGTCACCGTGCGGATCATGTCGATGCGCTCGTCGACCGTGAACAGCCCCTGCTTGCTCTTGTTGATCATCACCGCGACGTGCACGACGTCGTAGAGCTTGGAGGCCCGGCCGATGATGTCGAGATGTCCGTTGGTGATGGGGTCGAAGGACCCCGGGCAGACGGCGCGGCGCACTGGTCTTCCCTCGCTCTCCGGGCTGGTCATGACGCGTCGGTAACTTCTTCGGCCGCGCGACCGTACCAAAACGTTCCCTCGCCGTAGCGACGGGATCGCAGGGCCTCGAAGCCGTCCGGCCAGCGGAACTCGCCGCCTCTGGTGCTGCGCTCCACGGTGGCGAGCGCGGCGGCGGAGAGCCAGCCCCCCGTACGGAGTGTGAGCAGGATCTCCCGCAGCCGGTCGTCGGTGACGGCGTACGGCGGATCGAGGAAGACGACGTCGAACGGCTGCTCGGGTGGCGGCCCCTGAAGCAGTTGCTCGGCCTTGGCGGTGCGCACCTCGGCGCCGCGCAGGGCGGTGCTGCGGACGTTCTCCCGGGCGATCTTCGCGGCCCGCGCGTCGGCCTCCACCAGCAGGGCGTGCGCGGCGCCCCTGGACAGCGCCTCAAGGCCCACCGCGCCCGAGCCGGCGTACAGGTCCAGCACGCGAAGGCCGGTCCACTCGCCCAGCCGGGCCTCCCAGCTGGAGAACAGGCCCTCCCGGGCACGGTCCGAGGTGGGCCTGGTGCCCGTGCCGGGCGGCACGGCCAACCGACGGCCACCGGCGCTTCCGGCGATCACGCGAGGCATGGCGGGCAAGTCCTTAGGAGTCGGTCTCGGGAGTCGGTCTCGGGAGTCGGGCGGTTGCGGAATCAGGCGGTCCGCCGGTCGTGGTCGGCGGCCGTGCACCCAACGATATGGCCGTCCGCGGCGGCCGGCCGACCACCCTGCGCGGCGCGGGCCCGGTCAGCCCTTGTCCAGGTACTCCTCCCGCTCGGCGTCCAGCAGCGCGTCCAGCGCGGTGCGCAGCCCCGGCAGGCTCTCCAGCGTCGGGTCGGCGGCCACCACCGCCGTGGCCTCCCGCCGGGCCTCGGCGATGACCTCCTCGTCCTCGATGACGGTGAGCATCCGCAGGCTGGAACGGACCCCGGACTGCGCCTGGCCGAGGACGTCGCCCTCCCGTCGCTGCTCCAGGTCGATGCGGGACAGCTCGAACCCGTCGAGCGTCGCGGCGACCGCGGCCAGCCGGGCACGGGCCGGGCTCGCCTCCGGCGCCTCGGTGACGAGCAGGCACAGCCCGGCGGCCGATCCTCGCCCGACGCGGCCGCGCAGCTGGTGCAGTTGGGAGACGCCGAACCGGTCGGCGTCCATGATCACCATGACGGTCGCGTTGGGGACGTTCACGCCGACCTCGATCACCGTCGTGGCGACCAGCACGTCGATCTCACCGGCGGCGAAGCGGCGCATCACGTCGTCCTTCTCGTCCGGCGGCATACGGCCGTGCAGCACCGCCACCCGCAGCCCGGAGAGGATTCCGCCGAGCTGCCCGGCGACGTCGACCACGGCCAGCGGCGGCCTCCGCTCCTCCCCGTCGGGCCCCTCGGGTTCCGCCGCGGCGCCGTCCGCGACCTCCTCCGGTTCCGCCGCCTTCCGGCCCTTCCTCTCGCCCGCCGCCGGCTCTTCGTCGCCGATGCGGGGGCAGACGACGTACGCCTGGTGCCCGGCCAGGGCTTCCTCCCGCACCCGCTCCCAGGCGCGGGCGAGGAAGTGCGGTTTGTCGGCGGCCGGCACGACGTGGGTGGCGATCGGCGCCCGACCGGCCGGGAGCTGGTCGAGCACCGAGGTCTCGAGGTCGCCGAAGACGGTCATCGCGACCGTGCGCGGGATCGGGGTGGCCGTCATGACCAGCAGGTGCGGCGGCCGGCTCCCCTTGGAGCGCAACGCGTCGCGCTGCTCCACGCCGAACCGGTGCTGCTCGTCGACGACGACCAGGCCGAGGTCGTGGAAGCGGACCTTGTCCTCGATGAGCGCGTGGGTGCCGATGACCACACCGGCCTCGCCGGTGGCCAGGTCGAGCAGGGCCTGCCGACGGGCCGCCGCGCCCATCGAGCCGGTCAGCAGCACGACCTTCGTGCCCAGCTCGCTGCCGCCGAGCATGCCGCCCTCGGCGAGGTCGCCCATCATCTCCACGATCGAGCGGTGGTGCTGCTGGGCCAGCACCTCCGTCGGGGCGAGCATCGCCGCCTGCCCGCCGGCGTCCACCACGGTGAGCATCGCGCGCAGCGCCACCATCGTCTTTCCGGAGCCGACCTCGCCCTGGAGCAGCCGGTGCATCGGGTGCGAGCGGGCGAGATCGTCGTGGATCTCCCGGCTGACGCGCTGCTGGCCCTCGGTGAGGGTGAACGGCAGCCGGGCGTCGAAAGCCGCCAGCAGGCCGTCCGGACGGGCGACCCTGGGTGTCGCGGGCAGCTGCTCGTCAGCCAGCCTCCGGCGGGCCAGGGCGACCTGGAGGACAAAGGCCTCGTCCCACTTCAGCCGCGCGCGGGCCGCGTGGATGTCGGCCCTGGTGCGCGGTCGGTGGATTCCGGCAAGCGCCTCCGGCAGCGGCAGCAGCTCGCGGGACCGGCGCAGGGTACCCGGCAGCGGGTCGACGAGTCCGGCCCAGTCGATGGCCTCCAGCGAGTCCAGCACCGTGCCGACGGCCTGCTCGATCTTCCAGGAGTTCAGCTGGCGGCAGGCCGGGTAGAGCGGGAGCAGCTCGCCGGCGAAGCGCTCGACGGTCTCCCGGCCGTCCTCCTCGTCGAGCAACTTGTACTCGGGGTGGGCGAGTTGCAGCTTGCGGTTGAACACCGAGACCTTGCCGGCGAACATCCCGCGCCGCCCCGGCAGCAACTGCTTCTCGTGGGCGAAGGCGCCGCGCCCGAAGAAGACCAGCTGGAGCCGCCCGCTGCCGTCGGTGAGCGTCACCTCCAGCCGCTGGCCCCGGCCCCGGTTGAACTTCAGCAGCCGCGCGTCGGCGACCCGGGCGACGACCGTGACGTGCTCGTCCAGCGGGAGGTCGGCCAGACGCGTCAGCTCGCCTCGTTCGGCGTAGCGGCGGGGGTAGTGGTGCAGCAGGTCGCCGACGGTGTGCAGGCCGAGCTGTTCGGCCATCACCGTGGCGGTGCTGCCGCCCACGACCTTCTTGAGGGGATCAGCCAGTGCGGACACGGTCCCCATCTTGGCGCACGCCTGTGACAGCGCCGCGGACGACGCCTGCGGCGGCCGGTCCCGGCCCGCGCTACTCGACGCCGATGAGCAGCGGCGCGCTCTGCCTGCCGGTGTAGACGAGGGTGTCGACGCCGAGGTGGCCGCGCCGTACGTGCTGCTCCAGCCGGTCGGCGAGGGCGCGGTCGACGTCGGTGCCGAGCACCACGGTGACAAGTTCGCCGCCGGCGGCCAGCATGCGGTCCAGCACGGCGGTGGCCGTCTCGAACAGCTCGCGGCCGATGACCGCGACGTCGCCGTCGATCATGCCGAGGAGGTCGCCGGCCTCGCAGACCCCGGCCGTCGTCCACGAGCGGTGTTCGGCGACGGCGAGCTCGCCGAAGCGGGTGGCGCCCGCTGCCGCGGTCATCGCAACGACGTCCTCGTCGAAGCGGCGGGACGGTTCGTGTACGGCGAGCGCGGCGAGGTTCTGGACCGGGGAGCGGGTCGGCACGATCGCCACCCGCAGTCCGGCGGCGCGGGCCTGTTCGGCGGCGGCCGCCGCCGGGTGGCGGAGTTCGGCGCTGCCGGGCAGCAGGATCACCTCGCGCGCGTGGGCCCGGGTGACGGCGGCGGCCAGTTCGCCGCTGGCCGGCGGCTCGCCGGCGCGGGTGGTCAGCACGGTCGCGCCGGCCTCGGCGCACAGCGCGGCGAGCCCGTCACCGGGCACCACGGCGACCACCGCGCGGGCGACCGGTTCGGGCGTCGGCGCGGGCTGCTCCCCGAGCCGGTCGAAGTGGGTGATGCGGATGCGGTGCGGGCGGCCCGCCTCCACTCCGGCCTCCACGGCGGCACCGGCGTCGTCGACGTGCACGTGCACGTTCCACAGGCCGTCGCCGCCGACGACCACCAGGGAGTCGCCGAGGGCGTCCAGTCGGCCGCGCAGCCGAGCGACGGCCTCCTCTGTCGCGTCCAGCAGGTAGATGACCTCGTACGCCGGTCCGACGGTGCCGGCCGCGCCGGAGTGGTCTACCCGGGGGCGCGGGCAGTGCGTGGGGGCC
>NZ_VJYK02000223.1 GCF_007097205.2 Streptomyces alkaliterrae | reverse complement strand
GCGCGGAGGCGGTCGAGGAGTTGGTCCTGGACCATGGCCCAGACCCAGGCGACCTGCTGGTCCTTGCGTTTGGCGGCGAGGGCGCCGGTGGCGTCGAGGACGGCGCGGTGTTGTTCGAGGCGGTCCCAGACCTCGTCGAGGCCCTTGTCGTCGCGGGCGCTGCAGGTGAGGACGGGCGGGTTCCAGGCTTCCCGGTCCTCGGCGTCGGAGGCGTGCAACAGGCGGAGGGCGCCGGCGAGTTCGCGCGCGGCGGTGCGGGCCTCGCGTTCGTGGGGGCCGTCGGCCTTGTTGACGGCGACGACGTCGGCGAGTTCGAGTACGCCCTTCTTGATGCCCTGGAGCTGGTCGCCGGTGCGGGCGAGGGTGAGGAGGAGGAAGGAGTCGACCATGGCGGCGACGGTGGTCTCGGACTGTCCGACGCCGACGGTCTCGACGAGGACGACGTCGTAGCCGGCGGCCTCCATGACGACCATGGTCTCGCGGGTCGCGCGGGCGACGCCGCCTAGGGTGCCGGCGCTCGGGGAGGGCCGGACGAACGCGTTGGGGTCGGTGGCGAGACGCGCCATGCGCGTCTTGTCGCCGAGGATGGAGCCGCCGGTGCGGCCGGAAGAGGGGTCGACGGCGAGGACGGCGACGCGGTGGCCGCGCCCGGTGAGGAGCGTGCCGAGGGAGTCGATGAAGGTGGACTTGCCGACGCCGGGTACGCCGCTGATGCCGACGCGGCGGGCGGCCCCCGTGAAGGGGAGGAGTTCGACGAGGAGTCGCTGGGCGAGTTCGCGGTGGTCGGCGCGGGTGGACTCGACGAGGGTGATGGCACGGGCGACGTGGGCCCGTGATCCCTCGCGGACGCCCTGGACGTAGGCGTCGATGTCGATCTTCGGCGGCATCAGCTCACAGGCTCACAGGTCGGTCGGGCCGGAGGGGTCGGTGGGGGCCGGAGGTCTCGCCTTCGGCGGCGGGGTCACCGGGACGGTACCCCGCCGCCGAACGGCGGTCAGGCGGCGGGCGGTTGTTGGGAGTCCCGCTGGGGGTGCCGCTCGGGGTGCCCGAGGCTGGACGCCAGGGAGCGCAGCAGGTCGTGTGCGGCGTCCGGGATGACCGTGCCGGGCGGGAAGACGGCGGCGGCGCCCATGTCGAGCAGCGGCTGCACGTCCTGCGGCGGGATGACGCCGCCGACGACGATCATGATGTCCTCGCGGCCCTGCGCGGCCAGTTCCTCCCGCAGGGCGGGGACGAGCGTGAGGTGGCCGGCGGCCAGCGAGGAGACGCCGACGATGTGCACGTCGGCCTCGACGGCCTGCCGGGCGACCTCCGCGGGCGTCTGGAACAGCGGGCCGACGTCGACGTCGAAGCCGAGGTCGGCGAAGGCCGTGGCGATCACCTTCTGGCCGCGGTCGTGGCCGTCCTGGCCCATCTTGGCCACGAGGATGCGCGGGCGGCGGCCCTCGGCCTCCTCGAACTCGTCGACGAGCGCGCGGGTGCGGGCCAGCGCGGAGGACGGTCCGGCTTCGTCTCGGTACACACCGGAGATCGTACGGATCTGGCCGGCGTGGCGGCCGTAGACCTTCTCCAGTGCGTCGGAGATCTCACCGACGGTGGCCTTGGCGCGGGCGGCGTTGACGGCGAGGTGCAGCAGGTTGCCGTCGAGGGAGCCGCCGCCCTGGTGGCCGGCCTCGGCGGCGTGGGTGAGGGCGCGCAGCGCGTCCTGGCAGACGGCCTCGTCGCGTTCCTCGCGCAGTCGCCGCAGCTTGTCGATCTGCTGGGCCCGCACGGACGAGTTGTCGACCTTGAGAACGTCGATCTGCTCGTCGCTGTCGACGCGGTACTTGTTGACGCCGATGACGGGCTGGCGGCCGGAGTCGATGCGCGCCTGGGTGCGGGCGGCGGCCTCCTCGACGCGCAGCTTGGGGATGCCCTCGTCGATGGCCTGGGCCATGCCGCCGGCGGCCTCGACCTCCTGGATGTGCTGCCAGGCGCGGCGGGCGAGGTCGTAGGTGAGGCGTTCGACGTAGTTGCTGCCGCCCCACGGGTCGATGACCCGGCAGGTTCCGGACTCCTGCTGGAGGAGGAGCTGGGTGTTGCGGGCGATGCGGGCGGAGAAGTCGGTGGGCAGGGCCAGCGCCTCGTCGAGGGCGTTGGTGTGCAGGGACTGGGTGTGGCCCTGGGTGGCGGCCATCGCCTCGACGCAGGTGCGGGTGACGTTGTTGAAGACGTCCTGCGCGGTGAGCGACCAGCCGGAGGTCTGCGAGTGGGTGCGCAGCGACAGCGACTTGGCGTTCTTCGGATCGAACTGCTTGACCAGCTTGGCCCACAGCAGGCGGGCGGCCCGCAGCTTGGCGACCTCCATGAAGAAGTTCATGCCGATCGCCCAGAAGAACGACAGCCGGGGTGCGAACGCGTCGACGTCCAGGCCCGCGCCGAGGCCGGCGCGCAGGTATTCGACGCCGTCGGCGAGGGTGTACGCCAGCTCCAGGTCGGCCGTGGCGCCGGCTTCCTGGATGTGGTAGCCGGAGATGGAGATGGAGTTGTAGCGCGGCATCCGCTGCGAGGTGAAGGCGAAGATGTCGGAGATGATCCGCATCGACGGCTTCGGCGGGTAGATGTAGGTGTTGCGGACCATGAACTCCTTGAGGATGTCGTTCTGGATGGTCCCGGCCAACTTCTCGGGCGGTACGCCCTGTTCCTCGGCGGCGACGATGTACAGCGCGAGCACCGGCAGCACGGCGCCGTTCATCGTCATCGACACGCTCATGCGGTCCAGCGGGATGCCGTCGAAGAGCTGCCGCATGTCGTAGATGGAGTCGATGGCGACGCCCGCCATGCCGACGTCGCCGGTCACCCGCGGGTGGTCGCTGTCGTAGCCGCGGTGGGTGGGCAGGTCGAAGGCGACGGACAGGCCCTTCTGGCCGGCGGCGAGGTTGCGCCGGTAGAAGGCGTTGGACTCCTCGGCGGTGGAGAAGCCGGCGTACTGCCGGATCGTCCACGGCTGGTTGACGTACATCGTCGGGTAGGGGCCGCGCAGGTAGGGCGCGACGCCCGGGTAGGTGCCGAGGAAGTCCAGGTCGGCCGTGTCGGCGGCGGTGTACAGCGGCTTGACGCCGATGCCCTCGGGGGTCTCCCAGACGAGGTCGTCGGCGCTCTTGCCGGCGCCCTTCTCGACCTCGGCGCGCCAGCGCTCGGCGTCCGCGTCGGCGGTGGGCGCGCCGAGCGGGACGCCGGTGAAGTCCGGGATGGGATCGGAGGTGTGGTCGTTCATCACAGCGCTCCCGCCGGGTCCTGGTGCAGCAGTCGGTCGAGCAGTTCGGTGAGCAGGGCGACGGCGTTGTCGCCGACCGCCAGATGGCCGTCGACGCCCGCCGCCCGCAGGGTCTCGCGGAGTTCGCCGCGGGGGCGTCCGGCGAGCAGGACGCTGCGGGCGCCGGCGGCGCGGAACGCCTCGGCGACGGGCGCGGCCTGCTCGGCGTACACCTTGTCGGCGGAGCAGAGGCAGACGGCCGACGCCTCGTGCTCGCGCAGCAGCGCGGCGGCGGCTGCGGCGTCGGTGTCCGGCCCGACGGGCACGGTGACGGGTTCGATGCCGCCGGCCTGGAAGAGGTTGGCGGCGAACGTGGCCCGGCCGGTGTACGCGGCGGGGCTGCCGAGCGCGGCGAGCACGATCCTCGGGCGGCGGCCGGTCTCGGCGAGCGCCTTGTCGGAGCGGGCGCGCAGCTCCTCGTACTGCTCGTCGCGGCGGACGCGCGGCAGTCCGCCGCTCTCCGGCTCGGGCGCCGGTTCACGGACGACGGGTTCCTCGGTGAGGAGGGGGAACTCGCTGACACCGGTGACCGGTTCGCGGCGGTGGGCCAGCGCCTCGCGGCGGCGGTTCCACGTGGCGTCGAGCCGTTCGGCGACGAACCCGGAGGCGAGCGCGGCCCGCTGGCCTCCGGCGCGCTCGATCTCCTGGAAGAACTCCCATGCGGCGGAGGCGAGTTCGTCGGTAAGGCTCTCCACGTACCAGGAGCCGCCGGCGGGGTCGACGACCCGGGCGACGTGCGACTCCTCGATGACGATCGTGGAGGTGTTGCGGGCGATGCGGCGGGCGAACCCGTCGGGCAGCCCGGCGGCGTGGTCGAACGGCAGCACGGTGACCGCGTCCGCGCCGCCGACGCCTGCGGCGAGCGTGGCGACCGTGGTGCGCAGCATGTTCACCCACGGGTCGCGGCGGGTCATCATCACCGGCGACGTCACGACGTGCTGGCGCTGCGCGGCGGCCGACGGGTCGGTGACGCCGCAGACCTCGGCGACGCGCGCCCACAGCCGGCGGGCGGCCCGCAGCTTGGCGATCGTCACGAACTGGTCGGCGGTCGCCGCGTACCTGAACTCCAGCTGGCGGCAGGCCTGTTCGGCGGTCAGTCCGGCGGCGGTGAGGTGCCGCAGATAGGCGACGCCGGTGGCCAGGGAGCAGCCCAGCTCCTCGGCGGGTGAGGCGCCGGCCTCGTGGTAGGGCAGCGCGTCGACGGTCATCACGCGCAGGCCCGGGTGGGTGTCGCCGAGGCGGCGCGCCCAGTCGGCGGCGGCGTCCAGCAGCCCGGCGGTGCGGGTGTCGTCTCCGCTGCGGGCCTGGAGGCCCAGCGGGTCGCCGCCGAGGTTCCCGGCGGCGGCGGACGGCGGCACCTCGGCGCGCTCGTACAGCCCGACCAGGGCGCGGGCGGCGGCGTCGAAGTCGGCGCCCGGCTCCAGCACGATCGGCGCGAGGTCCAGGTAGACGCCCTCCAGCACGGTCGGCAGGTCGGCGACGGCCAGGCCGCCCCGGCCGACGACCAGCCACAGGGAGCTGACGCCGTTCTCCAGGTCGGCCAGTGCCAGCTCGTTCGCGCGGCGCGCGTCGGGGTCACGGTGCTGCTGCCGTACGTCCCATCCGGCGGGGCTGTGGCCCTGCGGCCGCCCGCCGCGTACGAAGGGCGCGAAGCCGGGGAAACCGGTGGCGTCGGCCGCGCCGCCGCCCGGCACGTCGGCCGCGGTGTACAGCGGACGGGTGCGGAGCCCGTCCTCCAGCGTCGTGGACAGCGCGTCCTCGGCCGCGGTCCCGCTCGCCTCGGTGTTCGGGTCGCTCTTGCGGAGCACACCCTCCACGAGACGCTGCCACTGCTCACGGGTGGCATCGGGGAACTCGGCGGCCAGAGAGAGCCCGTCGTCAGGCAGGACCGTCATAGACGGCAGGCTAGGCGAGTGCACGTCTGAGCGCAGCGGGGCACGGCTGTGACCTTGAACTCTCCCGGACGGCGTGCGGGAGCGAGACGCGGACCCGGCTTCCGCGCCGGTGGGTCGGCCGGGCAGACTCGCCTTCCGTGAGACGAATCCATGTCATCGGCATCGGCGCGGGCGACCCCGAGCACCTGACGCTCCAGGCGGTGAACGCCATGCGCGACACCGACGTGTTCTTCCTGCTCGGCAAGGGCGAGGAGAAGCAGGAGCTGATCGACCTCCGCCAGGAGATGCTGGCGACGCACGCCCGCGAGGGCCACCGGGTGGTGGAGGCCCGCGACCCCGACCGGGACCGCACCCCGGCCCGCTACGCCTCCGAGATCGACCAGTGGCGCCGGGCCCGCGCGGACATCTACGAGGCGCTGATCAGGGACGAGCTGGGCGAGGACGGCCGGGGCGCGTTCCTGGTGTGGGGCGACCCGGCGCTGTACGACTCGACGCTGGCGATCCTGGAGGAGGTGCTGGGGCGCGGCGAGGTCGCGTTCGAGTACACGGTGGTGCCCGGCGTGAGCAGCGTGTCGACGCTGGCGGCCCGCCACCGCGTCGGGCTGAACCGCGTCGGCCGCCCGTTCCAGGTGACCACCGGGCGGCGGCTGGCCGAGGGCTGGCCGGCGGACGTGGACGACGTCGTCGTGATGCTCGACGCCCGCCACGCGTTCTCCCTCCTGCCCGCCGAGGAGCGCGCCGAGCTCGACATCTACTGGGGCGCCTACCTCGGCACCCCCGACGAACTCCTCGTCTCCGGCCCCCTCGACGAGGTCGCCGACGAGATCGAGCACGTCCGCTCCACCGCCCGCGACCGCAAGGGCTGGATCATGGACACGTACCTCCTCCGCCGCCGCGACACCGCGGAGCCCGCCAGCGAGGGCACAGGTGGCGGCAAGGCCTGATCCGCCCTCCCGTCTCGACGTCGCGTTCCACAGGAACGGCGTCGGAACCCGGCCCGGACCGGACCGGACGGCGTCACTGAGCCGCTTTCATCCTGTGCCGCAGGGTGAAATGGGCTGGTCAGCAGGGGAGTGACGAGGCAGGGCCCCTCGTCGTTGGCGTGGTGATTCCGCTCATCACAGGCGACCGAAGGGGTCCTGTCGGTTCCGTGTCCTGCCACGCTCGACGTCCCGCGCGAGCTCGTCGAGCATGTTGCCTGGCTGCTGCACGAGCACCACCAAGCCCGCAACACCCGCTGGCGCGAACTCGGTTGCTTCCGGCAGGCGCTGCTTACGCTGGTGCACCTGCGTAAGAACGAGGCGTGTCCGCAGCTCGGAGCCGGTTTCGGGATGCCCCAGGCCACCGCCTGGCGGTACGTCGACGAGACCTCGGAGGTCCTGGCCGGCTGGGCGCCCGGCCTCGGTGAAGGTGATCACGTCATCGTTGACGGCACCCTGATCCCCACCGGCCGGATCCGCGCGGACGAGCCGTACTACTCGATGAAACACCGCAGACATGGGATGAACGTGCAGGTCATCGCCCGATCCGGCGGCACACCACTCTGGTTCTCCCGCGCGACACCCGGCCGCACTCACGACCTGACCGCGGCCCGCGGCCACGGCATCGTCCAGGCATGCCTCACCCGGCAGACCCTCGTCCTCGCCGACCGGGCCTGCCAGGGCGCCCGCGCCACCTTCCGCACCCCTACTACCACCACCGCGAACAGCCGAGAACCAGCAGCAGTTCAACCGGGACCACGCTCACCTCAGAGCGCCCGGTGAACGCGCCTTCGCCCCAGGTTGAAAGAGGCTTACTCAACGAGAAATCGCCGCCCCAGACGTGCGCTTTCCGGAATTCGCAGCCAGACCGTGCTCTCGGAATCCCAGCCGTTGAGCGTCATCGTGCCCGTGGAAGTCTGCACGGGGACCCCCTGGGCGAGGATCAGCCCGGAGAAAGTCAGGTGAACGGCGTGGTGCACCTCTGAAACGCGCCGCCAGTCGAGGACTCGATTACTGCCCATCATCACCGACCCGAACTCCTCGCACAGTTCAGCGAAATCGCAGGGGCTGTTGATCGTGAACACGCTGAATTCGTCCGCGTCCGCGAAGAACTCGACACCCTCGACGGGATCTTGGCCCGCCACGTACCCAGATTCGGCCACCATAGCCCAGGCGGGTAGTCCCGGGGCGAGGAGCGAGGACGTCCACAGGACACCAGCGGGCTTTCCGCACAAGAACCGGTCGTAGAATAGCTTCGGCTGCCGAAGGGGCTCCCCGCCCTCGAGTCCGATGATCGCCTGCGGGAAGACGAGAGAGCGCGAAGTGAGCAAGGCCGGACCGCACTTCATCGCAGCTACCAGCTGTTCGGCGGCAGCCCGGTCGAGCCTCTCGTCGGGCGGATACTTGTCGTCCCTCCAGTGGCCATTGGTGAGAGACGTAGCCAGGTCTACAGCAGTTTCGTACAGCTCGTCAGGGGAGTCGATAGATCCCGCCGCCAACTCCCGGGCGAGATTTCGGGAAATAGGAGACCTCTGAACATCATCACTGCTGAAGATTTCCGATTGCATATTTCCCACCCCAAGGCCTTGACCACGTAACCTGCACAGAATTGAAGCGCTATCGACCCTGAACGTGCCTGCGTTCCGACTTCAGTGGGCCCGCACACCCCTGCACAGACCCACCGAAACCTCCTTGACACAGATCACGTACGGACCAGCCAAACGGCTGTCACCTGACCTACATCTTCGTACCCATCGGCCCGGTCCTCCGGATCCACACTCCAGTACATCTGCATTGTTGCGTATGTACCCGATCGGAGTGCGCGTAGAGGCGGCCTGAACTCCTGAGAACCACCCTCACCTTCCTTCAGGCGGCATGGTCTACCCAGCGCCACGCCACAGGACCAGACGTCTGCCTCCTGTTCCGGTATGCCAGCCGAGTCCACGCTTGAAAACGTGTTGACCTCTATGAGCGTGGGTTGCGCAAGCTTCTGGATCTCGAGGACCACCTCCTGCCTTCCCACCTCAATGGATGAAGGCCAGCGGACCACATCACCAGGGTCTCGCCTCTCGGTACTGATCGCAGCCCAGTCGAAAGTCAACAGAGGGAGCGCGCGTCCATTGGCCAATACCTTTGGAGGAACCCCTTCAGGGCCTGGGGATTCTCGACTCTCCGCCGCACCGCATCCGCCCACCCCCAGAGAGACAATGAGCGCGCCGACGACAGCAAGGCATGACTCTCTCTTCGGGCGCACTAGCCGCAAGATATCTTTACCGTCTTGCTGATGACCTCACCCTTACTCACCTTACGGTTCGAGAAGGTGATCCACGAGTTCCCCGTCAAGCGATGCTTATTGTTTCGGCACTTGTCGTTCCCGTTCGCCTTCACTTTCTTCTTATTGTGCCGCGTAACATCGCCCTTCTTGCCGATCCGATCCCATCCCCACCAGCGATCCTCCCACAACTGGGCTGTCACGCGAATCTCGGGCTGATTCTTCTTACAGTCCACGACGGCTTCCCCGTTTGTCCTCCCGGGATTGTGGTGGGAGTTGTGAGGATTATGTGCGGTGAAGTCACAGCAGTCCTGCTTGGTGCAACTCCCGGACCGCGCCGTGACACCGAGAGGAGATTCCTCAGGCATGGAGATCGTAATGCTGCTCGGCGCGTTATCCCAGTCGGGCTGACCCTCTTCGAGCCCGACAGCACCGACCGGCGTGGCCATGAGTACAAGAGCAGCGGTTGCCGTAACGACGGTCGCGATACGCGATGCCACTATCCCCCCATTTACTTGTGTGCACGATGAAACTGGTCAATTGTTCATCGCCTGGTCGAGATCAGCATAGACGCCCGTTCTTATCGGATTTACCGCTGCATCTGTGAGATGCGTCTCTCAGCTATCCTCTCGGGCCTTCGACCGCTGGGCGTCCGGAGAACCCGGAACTCAGACCCGCGGCCTCGAGTGTCGGGGCCGGGGTCACATCGGGCTGAAGACGTCGCGGAGGCGTAGGCGGGGGG
>NZ_VJYK02000222.1 GCF_007097205.2 Streptomyces alkaliterrae | reverse complement strand
CCCCCACCCAGAACGGAACAGTGATGACCGCCCTCGTCAGCCACGTCCTTGTCATCCACCGCTGGCGCGACCACTACGCCCGCTACGCGGACTACCTCGACCACCGGCACCACCAGGTCACCTACGTGACCACGGCACTGGGCCTGGAGTCGGTACCCGTCTCCGCCGCGGGCACGGTCACGGTCAGCGCCACCGACGACATAGGCGAGGTCCGGCAGGCCGTCGACACCCTGACCGTGCGGTTCGGCCGTCCGCAACGGGTGATCGCGCTCAACGAGGGAGACCTGGAGGTGGCGGCGCAGCTCCGCGCCGAGCTGGGCTGCCCGGGCCAGGGGACGACCGAGCTCGCGCGCTTCCGGGACAAGCTGACCATGGTGCAGACCGTCGCCCTGGCGGGCCTGCCCACACCCGCGTTCGCCGACGCGCCGGACGCCGCCGCGGTGAAGGAGTTCGCCCAGACCCACGGCTGGCCGGTGGTGGTCAAACCCCGGCGCGGTACCGCCAGTCGCGGCGTCCTGCGACTCGACTCCCCGGAGGACCTGGCCGCCCTGGAGTCCGCCGAACCGGAGGACCGCATCGTCCAGACCTTCTGCGCGGACGCCGTCTACCACGTCGACGGGCTGTGGACGGGCCGCGAACTCGGACCCTGGCGCGCCTCGCGCTATCTGAACACCTGCGCCGAGTTCTCCACCGGCACCACCCCGCTCGGCTCCGTCGAGGAGGACGACCCGGAACTGCTCCGGCACATAGGCGGGTTCACCACTGCGGTCGCAGGGGCGCTCGGCGGGCGGCGACCGTGGGTGTTCCACCTGGAGGTCTTTGTCGGCGCCGACGAGGACGGCGGCACACGTCTCACCTTCCTGGAGGCCGGCTGGCGGGTCGGCGGCGCCGAGATCCCGTTCGTCTGGCGGGAGGTCCACGGCCTCGACCTGATGTCGGCCGCCGTCGCGATCCAACTCGGCGAGACCCCGGAGCTGGCGGAACCGGCGGCGACCCGGCGGATCGGCGGCTGGCTGCTCGTCCCCGCACCGCTCCCCTCCCCCTGCCGGGTGGTGGGCGTGCGAACCCCCGCCACCCCGCCACCGAGTCTGTACGCCCGGGTTGTTCCGCAGACC
Organism: Streptomyces alkaliterrae; assembly: GCF_007097205.2. GTDB lineage: Bacteria > Actinomycetota > Actinomycetes > Streptomycetales > Streptomycetaceae > Streptomyces > Streptomyces alkaliterrae. The sequence continues at coordinate 8,094 of NZ_VJYK02000222.1, read as the reverse complement.
GGCTACGTGCTGCCACGCATCGGCGGGTACGAGCACGTCGGGGCCCGTTTCCGGTTCCGCGGCGGCACCACCGCGGAGGTGGCCGACTCGATCCTGGCGACCGCCGCGGAGGTGTCACTGGACTGCGTCCCGGCACCGCCACCGGACCGTCGGGCGGTGGCCTGCGGACTGGACCGCTGAGACGGCGAGGACAACACCCGTGGTCAGCTTCCAGGCACTGCTCGGCATCTCCCTCGTGGCGCTCGGGCTGGTGCTCACCCCCGGCCCGAACATGATCTACCTCGTCTCCCGTTCCATCGTGCAGGGACGCAGAGCGGGGCTGTTCTCACTGCTCGGTGTCGCCGTCGGCTTCTTCGTCTACCTGCTCGCGGCGGTGACGGGCATCGCCGCCCTGTTCGCGCTCGTCCCCGCCGTGTACACGGCCGTCAAGCTCGCCGGCGCCGCCTACCTGGCGTACCTCGCCTGGACCGCCCTGCGCCCCGGCGGCTTCTCCGCGTTCGACCCGCAGCCGCTGCCACCCGACCCGCCGCTGCGGCTCTTCACGATGGGCCTGGTGACCAACCTCCTCAACCCCAAGATCGCGATCCTCTACATCTCGGTACTGCCCCAGTTCGTCGACACCGGGCGCGGATCGGTCGCCGGCCAGAGCCTCGTCCTCGGCCTCACGCAGATCGCCATCGCCGTGACGGTCAACGGTCTGATCGCGCTGGGCGCCGGGTCCATCTCGGCCTTCCTCAAGGACCGGCCCCGCTGGCTCCGCACCCAGCGCTACGTGATGGGCACCGTACTGGCCGCCATCGCGGTCCACGTGGCCGTGTCCTGACACCTTCCGATCCCGCTGACGGTCCGCCGCCCGCGGGCCGCCCCGCACACCCGCCGCGGCACCGGCCGCGGCACCAAGACAGGAGCATCCCCTTGGCACTGCACCGCGACGAGCTGACCCCTCAGCTCCAGGAGTACGCCCGCTTCGACGACCGGGGCGAAGCCCGCTACCTGCCGTACCTCATGTACTTCCACCAGGCCGACTACCGCTCGCCGGTGATCAACACCGACCGGGCCGGCTTCCGTATCTCCCACGGCCCGAACGGCGAGACGGCGTCCGCCGCCGGAGACGTCCCGGCGGGACCGGTACGCGTCCTCACCGGCAGCTCGACCGTGCTCGGCATCGGCGCGACCAGCGACTCCACCACCCTCGCCTCCCAACTGTGGCGCCGGCACGCCCCCGCCGCCCCCTGGCTGAACTTCGGCGGCCGCTGCTACAACTCCACCCAGGAACTCCTCCTCTTCACCCTCCACCGCCACCTCCTCCCCGAGATCGACGAGGTGGTCGTCTTCTCCGGACTCAACGACCTCACCGTCGGACGGCTGCCCGAGTGGCAGCAGGGCGACCACGGAGCGTTCTGGTTCTGCGGGGAGTACTTCGAGAAGATGGAGGAACTGCGCGAGGCCAACCGCAAGGCGAACCGGCGCGGCGGCTTCCGCTCCCAGGCACGGCGCCGCACGATCTCGACCCACGACGAGGTGCGGCGGAACATCCCCGAGGTCGTCGAGTCCGCCGCCGACCTGACCCTGCGGCACCTCGACAGCTGGCGGCTGCTCGCCGGCCCGAACGCCCGCGTCACCTACGTGCTCCAGCCGATGGCGCTGTGGATGCGCGACCGCCACGCGCCCGAGGAACAACTCCTCTTCGACGAGATCGACCGCATCTCGAAGCTGGGCACCTGGGAAGCGCTCTACGGCGACATCTCCACCCCCGCCGTGGCCCGCGCGTTCGCCGAACGCCTCCGCGCCGGCTGCGAGAAGATCGGCGTCCGGTTCCTCGACCTCAACCCCGTGCTCGCCGAAGCGGTGACCGAACGGGACTGGATCTACGTCGACCGGGCCCACTACACCGACCACGGCTACGACGTCGTCGCCGGCCTCCTCGCCGACCACCTCGACATCCGCTGAACCCGCCCACCCCGCACACCGCACACGGCGGGCGCCGGCCGTCCGCACCACGACCGAGGACAGCAACGTGACACGCACACACCGGGTGGCCTGGGTGGGCGGCAGACCCGCCCCCATCGCAGGAGCCAAGGAACTCGACATCGACGTCGTGCTCGTCCACGAGGAGGGCATGTACGAGCCGTCCATCGCCGCGCACTGCGAACGGATCGTGCACGCCCCGATCAGCGACGGCCCGGCGGTGCTCGCCGCGCTCGCCCCGCTGCACGAGCAGCGCCCCTTCGACCGGGTACTCACCACCTCCGAGCCCGCCGGCGTCTGCGTCGGACACGTCGTCGACGCGCTCGGCCTGCCGGGCGTCGGCGAGCGGACCGCCCGCACCCTCAAGGACAAGGCCCTCACCCGCGCGGCACTGGACCGGCACGGCCTCAGCCCCGTGCGGCACCGCGTCGTGCGCGGTGCCGACGAGGCCGCCGCGTTCCACCGCGAGCTGGCCGGACCGATCGTCATGAAGCCCGTCGACGGCGCCGCGAGCCGCCACATCCACCTCGTCCGGGACGTGGACGCGGCAGCCCGGGCCTGGCGCGAAATGACCGACTCCGGTCTGAGCGCCGCGCTCGCCGAGGAGTACCTGGAAGGCCCGGTGGTCTCCGTCGAGTCCTTCTCCCACCATGGCCGACACCTGCCGATCGGCTGCTCCGAGTACCAGGTCAACAGCAAGCACGTGGAATGGGCCGTCAGCACGCCCAGCCGGGTCGCCGCCGCCCACCTCGACGAACTGCGCGACCTCACGGTCCGGTTGCTGGACGCCGTCGGCCTCACCGAAGGCCCCTCGCACAGCGAGTTCGTCCTCACCCCCGCCGGCCCCCGGGTCCTGGAGTCGCACGCCCGGCTCGGCGGACACGCGCTGCCCGAACTGGTCCGCCGCGCCTACGGCCCCGACCTGGCGCGCATGATGCTGACCGTGCCGCTGGGCATCGAGGAACTGCCGGCCGACCCGCCGGCCCCCAGGGGCGGCGCCGCCATCAGGTTCTTCGTGCCGCCGCCCGGCGTCGTCAGGGAAGTCACCGTCGACGGGGACGTGCCGGCCGTCGTGAAGCGCCTGGCACCCGGCGAGCTGGAGGGCGTCTACCTGCCCCTGCTCGCCGAACTCACCGCGCTGGAGACCGGCGCCGTCCTCGCCCGCAACCCCGGGGACGTCGTCCCGGCGCTCGACACACTCGCCGCGTGCAGCTCGGGATACGCACTCAGCAGCGGCCTGGACGCCGCCGACGCGGAGGCCCGCTGCCTGGCCGTCGAACAGGGGATCCACATCCGTGTCGACTGAGCACCGACCGCCGCCGGGACCGGCGGAGGCCGGACCGGCCGAGACCGGACAGGTCGTCTCCCCGGAGGGAGCAGACGGACCGGGACCGGCGCCGGCAGCCACCTCCGCCTTCCGGATCAAACCGTTCCGCTACGTCTTCGCCGCGTCGGCCGTGAGCACCCTCGGCACCCAGATCAGCTACCTCGCCATCCCGCTCCTCGCGGTCACCGAGTTGAACGCCTCCCCCGGCCAGGTGGGGGCGCTCGCCGCACTGGGCACCGTGGCGTTCCTGCTCATCGGCCTGCCGGCCGGAGCCTGGGCCGACCGGACGCGGAAGAAGCGCCTGCAGATCTGCGCCGACCTGGTACGTGCCGTGCTCTTCGGCTCGGTGCCCGTGGCGTGGTGGCTGGACGCCCTCACCATCGAGCAGCTGTACTGCGTCGTCCTGGTGTCCGGTGTCGCGACCGTCTTCTTCGACGTCGCCAACCAGAGCTTCCTGCCGCACGTCGTCGGACGGGAGCAGCTGGGCGACGCCAACGCCAAGCTCGTGGCGATGCAGGCGGTGAACCAGGTCTCCGGCCGCAGCGTGGGCGGCTACCTGGTGCAGCTACTCACCGCGCCCCTGGCGGTCGCGGTGAACGCGCTGACCTTCCTGTGGTCGATGGTGTGCCTGCTGCTCGTGCGGTGCCCCGAACCACCGCCGCGCCGCCGCCCGGACGCCCACCTCGGGCGGGAGATCATGGAAGGCACCCGGTTCGTGCTGGGCCACCCCCTCCTGCGTCCCCTCGCGCTGGAGGGCGCGCTGACGAACATGGCGTGCCAGATGATCGTGACCGTCCTGCCGGTCCTGTTCATCCGGGAGCTCGGCCTGCCCGAGGTGGCGCTCGGCCTGTTCCTGGCGATCGCCGGCGTCGGCGTGTTCCTCGGCTCGCTCGCCGCCCGCCCCCTCGGTCGGCGGCTCGGCGAGGGCAGAAGCATGTGGATCGTCGGGCTGTGCGTCGCGCCGTTCGGCTTCCTCATCCCGTTTGTCGACGCCGGGCTCATGCTGTGGCCGGCCGTCGCGGCGTACCTCCTGATCACGTTCAAGATCGGCACCGACAACGTGATCAAGGTGACCTTCCGCCAGACCGCCACCCCGCCCGAACTGCTGGGCCGGATGAACGCGACCTTCCGTTTCCTCCTCACCGGTTCCCTCGCCATCGGCGCGGCGCTGGCCGGGCTGCTGGGCGAGACCATGGGCGTGCGCTCGGTGCTGTGGGCCGGTGCCGCCCTGCTCTCCGTCTGCTGGCTGCTGGTGTTCTGCTCGCCGTACCGGAACGTGCGGCAGCTGCCGCGCGCCTGACGGCCGCCCGGGCGAACCCGCGTCGAGGGTGTCAGGTCAGCCAGCGGTCCGGGCGGGCGGTTCGGCGGCCCGTCCGGGACCGCTCGGCCTGCGCGCCGACGATGGCGTACGCCTCCTCGACGTCCCGCAGCCGGGCGGACGCCGTGCCGTTGGCGCCGTGGTCCACCAGCACGTCCGCCAGGCCGAGCCGCCGCTCCCACGGGCCCTGACTCAGCCGCACGCTCTGCACCTTCGCGTGCGGCACCAGCGTCAACTCCCGCCGCAGCAGGCCGCGCCGCGTCGCGAACACCGCGTCCGTCACCCCGTGCCCGTAGCCCCGCCACCAGACGGGGACCGCCCAGCGGGCGCGGCGCGGCACCGGCCGCGTCACACTCGCCGCCTCCGCCAGATCCACCCCCGGCAGCACCCGGGCCAGCACCCCGGCGGCCACACCTCTCGGCGCCACCGGCAGCAGCACCGAGTTCCCGATGTCGGAGCCCGCGACCTCCAGCTCCACGCGCACCCAGTCCAGCCGCCGCCACAGCAGCGGCTCGACGATCCGCACCGACTGCACCCGGCCGGGCGGGACGGTCGCGTGCTCACGGTTCAGCAGGCCGTGGTCCAGCCGCAGCCCGTCCGGCGACTCGGCGACCTTCCAGTCGTACTCGGTGAGGTACCGGCCCAGCGTGGAGACCCACGCGCCGCCGAGCATCGGCACGCCGGTGGCGACGGCCGCGCCCAGGCTGCCCGTCCACCAGTAGATCAGCAGCGGCGCGACGATCGTCGCCGCGAGGAAGCCCCAGCCCGTGCCCATCAGCAGCAGCGCCACGGTCAGCCGGCTCGGCGGCACCCGCACCAGCTCCCGCTCCGGCGCCTCCCCGGCGCTGGGCGCCGCCTCCGGGGCTATACCGGCGGCCCGCGCCAGCAGCTCGGCCCGCAGCGCGACGGCCTCCTCCTCCCCGACGAACGCCAGCTCGTCCTTGTCGTTGGTGCCGACCACGTCGAGCTTGAGCTTGGCCACCCCGACCGCCCGGGCCAGCAGCGGACGCGTGACGTCCACCGCCTGGAGGCGGTCCAGCCGGATGTGCGCGACGCGGCGGAACAGCAGCCCGGTGCGGATGCGCAGCTCGGTGTCGGTGACCTGGTAGCTCGTCACCCACCACGACAGGAAGCCGTAGGCGGCCGCCGCGGGCAGCAGCAGGAGGAACGCCACCAGCAGCCAGCCGACCGTCAGCTGGGTGAACCACTCCCTGGCCCGGTTGAAGTCCTGCACCGCGAACACGGCGAGGGCGGCGATCGGCGCCCAGGTGCGCCGCCACGGCGTGATCGGATGCAGCCGGCGCCCCTCCGGCCGCGCGGGCAGCAGCCGCGCCACTCCCCGGGCCGCGCCCGGCCCGCCAGGGCCCGAGGGCTCGGTACGGCCAGTCGGGTGGTCACGCTTCCACCCGGGCCCGGGCCCGGGCCCCGCCCCGCCACCGCCACGCTCCTCGTTCCCCGGCACGTCGTTCCCCGGCACGTCGTTCTCCGACACCGCGCTCACAGCCCCGCCGACCGGGCCTCGCCCAGCTCCGTCAGCCTGTCCCTCAGCCGCTCGGCCTCCTCCGGAACCAAGCCCGGGATCGCGGCGTCGGTCGCGGCCGCCGCCGTGTGGAGCTGGAGTCTGGCCAGCCCGTACCGCCGCTCCAGCGGCCCCGACGTGACCTCCACCAGCTGCATCCGCCCGTACGGCACCACCGTCATCTCCCGCCACAACACCCCCCGGCTGATCAGCAGGTCGTCGGCGCGCTCGGCGTACCGCCACGAACGCCAGTTGCGCCCCAGCGCGAACCAGCCGAACACCGTCAGCGCCACGAGCGGCGTCATCAGCAGCGTCCAGACCGGCCCCACCAGAGCCCACAGCAGCACGGTCTGCGCCGCCAGGATCGGCGGCACGGTCAGCAGCAGCACCGTGCGCCGCATCCGCAACAGCGCCCGCTCGACCCCGCGCCACTCCACGTCACCACGGGCGGCCGCCGCCGGTGACGGCCCACCGCCCGTGGACGCCTCCGCCGCGGACGCCTCCGCCGCGGGCACTTCCGCCGTGGGCGCTTCCGCCGTGGGCAGTCGCTCCGTGGGCGCTCCCTCACTCCCCGTCTCCATACAGCCAGCGTAGGCGCAGGTGAGGACACGTGTATCGGCCCACAGGACGATCCCACCACCTCCCACGGGGGACATCGCGGGCCGAGCTGTCAGACTAGGCGCCATGACGGAGACGACGGTCGGCATCGGAGGCGCCGCCATGTCCAGCACGGACATGGTGCTGAACATCGGACCGCAGCACCCCTCCACGCACGGCGTGCTGCGGCTGCGGCTGGTGCTCGACGGCGAGCGCATCAGCGCCGCCGAACCCGTGGTGGGCTACATGCACCGGGGCGCCGAGAAGCTCTTCGAGGCCCGCGACTACCGGCAGATCATCGTCCTCGCCAACCGCCACGACTGGCTGTCGGCGTTCTCCAACGAACTGGGCGTCGTACTCGCCGTCGAACGCATGCTGGGCATGGAGGTGCCCGAGCGCGCGGTGTGGCTCCGCACGCTGCTGGCCGAGCTGAACCGGGTGCTCAACCACCTGATGTTCCTCGGCTCCTACCCGCTGGAGCTCGGCGGCATCACCCCGATCTTCCACTCCTTCCGCGAACGGGAGGACCTCCAGCACGTCATGGAGGAGCTGTCCGGCGGCCGGATGCACTACATGTTCAACCGCGTCGGCGGCCTCAAGGAGGACCTGCCCGCCGGCTGGACGTCCCGCGCCCGCACCGCCGTCGCCGCGCTCCGCTCCCGGATGACGATCTTCGACGACCTCGTCGTCGGCAACGAGATCTTCCGCGCCCGCACGCAGGACGTCGGCGTTCTCGCCCCCGCCACCGTGCACGCCTACGGCGTGAGCGGCCCCATCGCCCGCGCCTCCGGCGTCGACTTCGACCTGCGCCGCGACGAGCCGTACCTCGCCTACGGCGAGCTCGCCGACACCCTCGCCGTCAGCACCCGCACCGCCGGCGACTGCCTCGCCCGCTTCGAGGTGCTTCTTGAGCAGACCCACAACTCACTCGACCTCGCCGACGCCTGCCTCGACCGGCTCGCCGAACTCCCGCCGGGGCCCGTCAACCAGCGCCTCCCCAAGGTCCTCAAGGCACCCGAGGGCGCCACGTACGCCTGGACGGAGAACCCGCTGGGCCTCAACGGCTACTACCTCGTCTCCAAGGGCGAGAAGACGCCGTACCGGCTGAAGCTGCGCTCCGCCTCGTACAACAACATCCAGGCACTCACGGAACTACTGCCGGGGACTCTCGTCGCCGACATGGTCGCCATCCTCGGCTCGTTCTTCTTCGTCGTCGGCGACATCGACAAGTAGAGGCCCACGGCCCCACACAGCAGGGGCCCACGGCCCCGCCCCGCCGACCTCAGGAAACTGCGCGCCTGAGGTCGGGCGCTCCGCCGCCCTCGTCCCCGTCACCGTCCGCCGGGCCCTCGTCCCGCCCGGACT
>NZ_VJYK02000221.1 GCF_007097205.2 Streptomyces alkaliterrae | reverse complement strand
CCGCCCGCCCGGCCCGCCTCCGGCGCTCTCGGCGCTCTCGCCGTCGGCGCCCTGTCGGGCGGCGGCGCCCGCCGGGGGTGCGGCGGCCAGGCGCTCGGCGAGGGCCTGCGCCTCGTTGAGCGTGGCGTAGCGGCCCACCCGGTAGCGGCCGCCGTCCTCGTCCTGTCTGATCACCAGCCAGGGAAGCGTGGCGCTCTCGTTCATCGGCGCCTCACCCCTTCTATGGGGGCGCGCGCCGGCGCACCCTGCAACGACCTCTGTTTCCGCATATGCCCGAGCCTACGCGCGACCTTAACGGAGCGCATTCGACTTGGCACAAGGAGATACGGATTCGGCCAGCTTCGGCCAGCAGAATCGTTTACCCCCGGACGGGGGAACCGCTCACCGGACGGGGAGCCGGTGCACCACCCGGTACCGGTCCGCCGGCACGACCACGTCCGCCGTCTCCACCGGCTGCCCGCCGGCGAAGAACGTGCGCGCGATGACCAGGACGTGCTGCCCCGCCACCCCGCCCAGCTCCGCCATCTCCTCGGCGAGCCCGGGCCGGCTGGTCAGCTCCTCCAGGACGTTGTCCACCACCACCCCGATGGCGGCCATCCGCTCGACGACCCCCTGACCGCCCAGCGGCCCCTCCTCGGGCAGCATGACGGGCGTACGCCCGGTGACGGCCAGCGGCTCGTAGGACGTGGAGAGCATCACCGGTTCGCCCTCGCCGCGGAAGAGGTAGCGCGTCCGCATCACCCGCTCCCCCGGCTTGATCATCAGCCGCTCGGCGATCGCCCCGGCGGCCTCTTCCTGCCGACTGCGGGACTCCCAGGTGCCCTTGACCTCCTCGTCCGCCTGCTCCTGCCGGAAGGGGCTCACCCCGCCGGGCACCCGGTACCCGCTGCGCACCAGCCGGCGCGGCCGGGGCTGGTCCCGCACGTACGTGCCGGAGCCGGAGCGGCCCTCCACCAGCCCCTCCGCCATCAGCACCTTCCGGGCCTCCAGCGCGACCGTGTCGGAGACTCCGTACTCGGCGCGGATCCGCGCCTGGGAGGGCAGCCGGGAGTGCGGCGCGAGCGTACCGTCGATGATCTTCTGGCGGAGATCACCGGCGACGCGGAGATAGGCGGGCTGCTCACCGAAGGACACGTGACCCCCTGGGCGGCGGGCGGGCTGACAGTGGGCACCAGCTTGGCAACCCTGGCTCGCCGCCCGCAATGAAAGGCCAATCGTTCACCCGAAGTGATGATGTCGCGCACCAACGCGCCCGACCCCCGCGGCGTGCCGCGGGGGTCGGGGTACTGCTGGCTCACTCACTTCGGTCGGCTCGGCCGACCGCCTGACTCAGGAACTCAGGAACTCAGGGCTCAGGGCTCAGAACTGCAGGGCCCACTTGTCGATGTAGCCGGTGTCCCAGGTCGCGTTGTCACTCACCCTCAGCTTCCAGGTGCCGTTGGCCGGCGAGGACGAGGCGTCGACCGTGTAGGTCTCGTTGAGGTTCCGGCTGCTGCCACCGGTGCGGTAGTCCTTCAGCCGGTGCACGGTGCCGTTGGGGGCGATCAGGTCGACCCGCAGGTCGCCGATCCAGGTGTGCTTGATGTCGACCTCGACCTTCAGCGCCGACGGGGCGTTGCCCGAGACGCCGGTGACGTTGATCGGGGACTCGACGGTCGAGTGGTCGCGGATCGGGTAGTCGGTGGCGTTCTCGAAGCGGTCACCGGGCTCGCCCGGGTCGCCGGGGTCGCCCGGGTCCGTGCCGCCACCGCCGACCTGGAGCAGCTTGTTCGGCGAACCGGAGCCCGGGTTGCCGACCTTGCCGGTCGCGGCGGCCGAGTCGATCGCCGCACCGACCTGGGCCGGGGTGGCGTTCGGACTTCCGCCGAGCACGAGGGCGGCGGCGCCGGCCACGTGCGGGGCGGCCATCGAGGTGCCGGAGATGGTGTTGACGGCGCTGTCACTGGTGTGCCAGGCGGAGGCGATGCTGGAGCCCGGCGCGAAGATGTCCACGATCGAGCCGTAGTTGGAGAACGACGAGCGGGCGTCGGTGTTGGTGGTCGAGCCCACCGTCAGCGCCTCGCCCACCCGTGCGGGTGAGTAGCCCGACGCGTCGCGGTTGTCGTTGCCGGCCGCGACGGCGAACGTGATGCCCTTCGCGATGGCGTTGCGGACGGCGTTGTCGAGCGTGGTGTTGGCGCCGCCGCCGAGGCTCATGTTCGCCACGGCCGGCTTCTGGGCGTTGTTCGCCACCCAGTCGACGCCGGCGACCACGCCGGAGATGGTGCCCGAGCCCGAGTCGTTGAGCACCTTCACGGAGACCAGGTTGGTCTTCTTGGCGACGCCGTACGCGGTGCCGCCGACGGTGCCGGCGACGTGCGTGCCGTGGCCGTTGCCGTCGTTGCCGCTACCGCCGAAGGCGTCGAAGCCGAACTTGGCGCGGCCGCCGAAGTCCTGGTGGGAGTGGCGGATGCCGGTGTCGATGATGTACGCGGTGACACCCTGACCGGCGTGGTCGGGGTAGGTGTACTTCTGGTCCAGCGGAAGGCTCGGCTGGTCGATCCGGTCCAGGCCCCAGGACGGCGGGTTGGTCTGCGTGGCGTCGATCGACACCCGCTGGTCCTGCACGACGGTCTCGACGCCCCGCTCGGCGGCGAGCTTCTTCGCCTGCTTCTCGGAGAGTTCGACCGCGAGGCCGTTGATCGCGGTCTTGTACGTGTGCTTGATCTTGGCGCCGTACTTCTTGGCGAGCGCCCTGCCCTCGGCGGACGAGGCGTCGTCGTCGAGGGTGATCAGGTAGCTGTTCTTGATCGCACCAGGTGCCCCGGCGTTCTCGATGGTGCCGACCGGGCCGTCAGCGGCGACGGCCGGGAGTGCGCCCGCGCCGAGGGCGACCGCCGCGGCGGTGGCCACGACGGCTGCTGACAATCTACGTCTGGGGGAACGCATCACTGTCATCAGTGTTCCTTCTTCAGGTGGTGCGCCGATGTGGGGTCGATCGCAGACGCGGACATGACATCCGTGTCCGCAGCGCAAAGATTCGCCGAACCATAGGAATCCGGCAAGGGGTGCCGTCGGACTTCATGCGTCTGTCATGCAGATGTCACGCCAACCCGCACCAAGCGGAGCCAACTGTCCGGATACCGGGGCATTCCGAAGCCCAACCGGGCAAGACGACGCCGGCCCGCCCTCGCTGGGGAGGCGGGCCGGCGCAGGTCCTGGGCCGGATCTCACTCGACCCGGGCAGACGCGGACTCCTCGTCGTCGTCCGGCAGATGGACGTCGTTGACCGCGATGTTCACCTCGACCACCTCCAGACCGGTCATCCGCTCCACCGCCGCGATGACGTTCTCCCGCACCTCGCCGGCGACTTCCGGGATCGGCACCCCGTACTCGACGACGATGTCCAGGTCCAGCGCCGCCTGCCGCTCGCCGACCTCCACCTTCACCCCGCGGGCCATGTTCGGCCGCCCACCCGGCACCCGGTCCCGCACCGCGCCGAGCGTCCGCGCCAGACCACCGCCGAGCGCGTACACGCCCGGCACCTCACGGGCCGCCATACCGGCGATCTTCTCCACCACCGCGTCCGCGATCGTCGTCCGGCCGCGGTCGGCCGGCGCCGCGCCGGAGCCGCCCGGCGCGCCGGGGCTCACGAGGACTCCGGCGGCGTCGCGCTCACGCACCCGGTCCTCCCCGGAACCGGCCTGCTCGACGGGTCCGCCGGTGGTGTCCGACGAGGTGTTCAGGGTCATCTCGCTCACTCCTCAGGTGTGTTGTCGAACCGTCGGGCCGCCGGGCTCTCGGACCGGGCCTCAGCGGGTGGGCAGGATTCCGGCGGCGGCGGCGCTGCGCAGCCAGAGCGGGAACTCCGACAGCAACCTGTCGTAAAGCTCCTCGTCCGGGACGTCGTTGATGTCGTCGACCGCGAAGAAGCCCACGTTGTCCACCCGTCGGCCGGTCATCGCGTCGAGGCGTTCCAGCACCCCGTAGTCGGCCTGGCCGAGGCCCACGAACTGCCAGAAGACCGGCTCCTCCACCGCCTCCCGAAGCTCCTTCTCGATCTGGTCGTTGCGGTACACACCGCCGTCGGAGAAGAACAGCACCAGCGTCGGATCGCTCGCCGGATGCGTCCGGACGTACTCCCGCACCTCGGCGATGACCTTCTGCTCCTCGTTCTGGATGCCGACGAGCCGCATGTCGATCTGCCCGGGCTCCAGCCCGCGCTTGGCCTTCTTCGGCCGCCCGAACAGGCTCATCGCGCCCACCCGCACGTGCAGCCGCAACCACTCCGGGAGTTCGGCGAGCCGGAGGTCCGGCAGGCGGGCCGGATGGGTGGCGAACGTCCACGCCTGCATGGCGCCGTCGTCGTCCAGCTGCGCGGCGACGGCGGCGATCCGCTCCACGACGTCGGCGACCGTGCCCCTGGAGTACAGCGCCGCCATCGAGCCGGACGCGTCCAGCACCAGGACGACCCGCGCCCGGGCATGCTCGGCGCCGTGCTTGAGCAGGCTGACGGCCACCTGCCGCTTGCGCAGGGACAGCCGCTTCCGCATGTCGACCGGCAGCCGCTCCTCCGCCTCCGCGAACCGGTCGGCACCGACGGCGGCCGGCTGGGCGGTCGCGCATGGCGCCTCCGGGGCCGGCTCCGGTTCGTCGTCGGCCACGCTGATCCCGTAGTCCGTGGCCAGGCCGGCCAGACCGCTGTCGTACCCCTGGCCGACCGCGCGGAACTTCCACTGTCCGGCCCGCCGGTAGAGCTCTCCGGCGACAAACGCCGTCTCGGTGGTCGCCGCCATGTCGAAGGCGGCCAGCTCGGTGCCGCTCGCCGCGTCGAGCAACGTCATCCGCAGGCCCGGCACCTGCCCGAAGCTCCCGCCGTCCGCCGAGGCCCCCAACAGCACGCGCTCGACGATCGGTTCGAGTCCCTCGAGATCCACCGCGAGGGTGTCCGTCGAGCCCTGCTTCCCCTGGTGCCGGACCGCGCCCGACGCGTGCCGCGGCTGGTTGTAGAAGACGAGGTCGGCGTCCGAGCGGACCCGCCCACCGCCGTCCAGCAGCAGCGCCGAGGCGTCGACCTCGGGCACCGAGGGACCGGCGGTCCAGGACAGCACGGCGCGGACGGCGGAGGCGGCGACCGGAAGATTCCCGCCCTTGCTCAGCGTTGTAGACGTCACACCGACAAGTGTGCCGCAGCACCCGCGGGTTGACCGGCGGTCCCGGAAGGCGGACGGCAGCGGTACTCGTGGCCGCCTGCTGCCATGCTTGTCTCCGGACGGAACAAGGGGGTGGTTGCCGTGGAACTGGACATGGCCGGCCAGGAGCTGCGCGCGGTACTCAACCGGCTGCGCCGGGCGCAGGGTCAGATCTCCGGCGTGATCCGGATGATCGAGGAGGGACGGGACTGCGAGGAGGTGGTCACGCAACTCGCGGCCGCCTCACGCGCCCTGGACCGGGCCGGCTTCGCCATCATCGCCACCGGACTCCAGCAGTGCCTCGCCGAACTTCCGGAGGGTGAAAGTGGCCAGGAGGACCGGGAGCAGATGAAGGCACGCCTGGAGAAGCTGTTCCTGTCCCTGGCCTGAGAGGGCACGCGTTCGGCGCTTCCACGCGTTCGGTGCTTCCACGCGTTCGGCGGTGTCGGCGGTTCGGCGCTTCCACGGGTCCGGCCGTTCCGCGGGCCTCAGCGGCCGACCATCGGCAACCCGGCCTCGGCGGCCGCGTCGAAGGAGTCGTCCACCAGGACGACGTTCCGCCCTGCCGCGTCCAGGATCGACGCCGCGATCGCGGCCCGCATCCCGCTCGCGCAGTGGATCCACACCTCGCCCGCCGGCACCTCGTCGAGCCGGCCGTGCAGCGTGTGCACCGGCAGGTGCGTCGATCCGCGCAGATAGCCGCCCTCCCGCTCGGAGTCCCGCCGCACGTCCAGCACCACCACCGAGCCGCCCCCCTCCGGCTCCTCGGCGAGCACGCGCGCGAGTTCGGCGAAGGTGGCGCGGCGGTAGTGCCGCGCCGGTTCGCCCTCGCGCAGCCACTGCCGCGGTCCGCCGGTGGCCGCCGACGCCGGGCGGTCGATGCCGACCCGGGCGAGTTCCCGCTGTGCGTCGGCCAGTTGCTCGGGTGACTCGGCAAGCAGCGTCACCGGCTTCTCCCACGGGACGAGCCAGGCGAGGTAGGTGGCGAGCTTGCCGTCCGCCTCGAAGTTGTAGCTGCCGGCGACGTGTCCGGCGGCGAAGGCGACCCGGTTGCGCAGGTCCACCACCCACTCCCCGGCCGCGAGCCTGGCGCTGATCCGCTCGGGCGTCGCGACCCCCGGCGGCGTCAGGTCCACGGGGGGCGGGCCGGCCGCGTTCCTCGGCGCCATGTGGGCGTAGTAGGCGGGCACGTCGTCCAGCCCGGCCAGCAGCTCCGCCACGAACGTGTCGACGTCCGTGAGCAGCGCGTCGTTCCGCTCCTTCTCGCGGCCGATGGTCGTCGACTCGTCCGTCGTCTGGACGGAGGTGCAGAAGCTGCCGAAGCCGTGGGTGGGCAGGACGGAGGTGTGGTCGGGGAGTTCGGCCGCCAGCCGCCGCGCCGACGCGTGCTGGGCGCGGGCCAGCGGCTCGGTCAGCCGCGGCTCGACGAGGTCCGGGCGGCCGACCGCGCCCACCAGCAGGGAGCCGCCCGTGAACACGGCGGCGGGGCGGCCGTCGTCCTCCAGCACGTAGGAGGTGTGGTGCGGGGTGTGCCCGGGGGTGGCGAGCGCGCGCAGCCGCAGTGCGGAGTCGACCTCGACCACGTCGCCGTCGGCCACCGGCTCCCGGTCGAACGCGACGGTCGCCCCGACGGGCACCAGGTAGTGGGCGCCGGTCAGACGGGCGAGATCAAGCCCGCCGGTGACGTAGTCGTTGTGCAGATGGGTCTCGACGACGTGCGAGATCCGGACGCCTCGGCGGGCGGCGGCGGCCAGGATCCGGTCGGCGTCGCGCGGCGGGTCGACGGCGACCGCCGTCCGCGCGCCGCCGGCCAGATAGCTCCGGTTGCCCAGACCCGGCACCTCGATGGTGTCGACGAAGAACACGCCCTCGGCTCCTCTCGGCTCGCCCGACCCGCCGGAGGCGGACCCACTCACGACATTACCCCCGGGGGTATGCTGGTGCCAGTCGGCCGAACACTCCGGGAACGCCGCCCGACGGCTCCCGGGTACCCGACCGCCCGTCGACCCAACCGGACCCGTCAGCTCTCCCGGGCACCGCCCGGCACCACCCGCCACCACCACGACAGGGGGCCTCCGCCATGCGCTACGACCGCACCGTCCTGCTCCGCACCGACTTCCCCGCCACCGTCGCCGCCGTCCGCGAGGCGCTCGCCGACCAGGGCTTCGGCGTCCTCACGGAGATCGACGTGCCCGACGTCCTCCGGAGCAAGCTCGGTCCCGAAGCACCGGCCGACCTCGACGGCTACCTGATCCTGGGAGCGTGCAACCCCCGACTCGCCATGCGGGCGCTGGAGGTGGACCCCACCGTCGGCCTGCTGCTGCCCTGCAACGTCGTCGTGCGGACGACACCCGACGGGACCCTCGTCCAGGCGCTCGACCCGAACGCGCTGGTCACCGTCACCGGGCTCGACGGACTGCGCGCCGTCGCCCACGAGGCCGCCGCCCGGCTGGACGCCGCACTGGGCGCGCTCGCCCGCGAACACGGCTGACGGGCCCGCCTTCGCGCCTACGGTCCGGGCCCGCGCCGGCGTCAGCCGGCCAGGGCGTCGCCCAGCGCGCCGCCCAGCCAGACCGCGACGAGGCCCGCCAGCACACTCCCGACCGCGTTCACCACCGCAAGCAGCCGCGCGCCGCTCTCGGCGAGCCGCAGCGTCTCGTAGGAGAAGGTCGAGTACGTCGTCAGCGCCCCGCACAGTCCGACCGCCAGCAGCAGCCGCGCCGGGGAGTCGGCGGCGCCGTGCGCGGACAGGCCGAGCACCAGCCCGAGCAGCAGACAGCCCGCGACGTTGACCGAGAACGTGCCCCAGGGGAACACCGAGTCGTGCCGGGTCTGCACCGCCCGATCGGTCAGATAGCGCAGCGGCGCGCCGAGCGCCGCCCCGGCCATCACCAGCAGCCAGCTCACCGCGCCTCGCCCTCGTCCCCGTGCTGGTTCTGGTCCCCGTCCCGGTCGCTCTCGTGGGCCCAGCGGACGATCTCGACCTCGTCCAGGGTCACGGCGCCCTCCTCGACCAGTTCGGCCAGCTCGGGAAGGAAGCCCCTGACCCGTTCGGGCCGGTCGACGATCACCACCGCGACCGGCAGGTCCTCGCTGAGGGAGAGCAGCCGCGTGGTGTGCACAAGCGCGGACGCGCCGAACCCCTCGACGCCCCGGAACGCGCTGGCGCCCGCCAGACCCGCCTCCCGCGCCCGGTGCACGATCTCGCTGTAGAGCGGCCGGTGCCGCCACACGTCGTTCTCGCCGACGTAGACCGTCAGCCGCAACGCCGACTCGGTGGAAGTCCTCATGCTCGCCTCCGCAGGATCGTTCGACGGGTCAGCACGGTCGCGGCCCAGACCGCCGCCAGGGCCGCCACCAGGGTGAGCGCCAGGTAGGACAGGGCCGTCGCGGCGCGCCCGGCGCGCAGCAGCGCGTCCGCCTCACCGGCGTACGCGGAGAGGGTGGTGAAGCCGCCGAGGACCCCGGTGCCCAGGAACGGCCGCAGCAGCCGGTGCCCGACGGCCGCCTCCACGACCACCGCCATGAGCACGCCGATCAGCGCACACCCCACGACGTTCACCGCGAACGTCGCCCAGGGGAAACCGCCGGCCGTCGGCGGCCACAGCAGTTCGACGCCGTACCTGGCGCCCGCGCCCACGGCGCCGCCCGCCGCGACGACGGCCAGCACCGAAAGCTGCTTGCGGGCCGGCACACGCGGCCGCCCGACGCGCTTCGTCTCGGAAAGGCCCTTCACCGTCTCTCCCACTCGTCCGGCGCCTCGTTCTGGGCGCGCCCGACCACGAGCAGGGACCGTTGGCGGCGCTCACGCCGCGGTTGGGCACGGCGGGCCCCACCGCCGCGCGACGGACCGGAACCCGTCGCCGTCCCCCTGTACCGGTGTACCGGGAACGCCACCAGCGTAGCCAACGGACCTCCGCCGGGCCTGCCGGCCCGCCGTCCGCCGGCCCGGCGTCCCGGCGTTCGTCGGCGCCGAAGCCGCGGCCCGCCGGCGTGATCACAACCGTCCCTCGACCACCCCCTGCTAGCGTCGGACGTCGACCCACCGGCCACGCCGACCCCGGACCACTCCGCACC
>NZ_VJYK02000220.1 GCF_007097205.2 Streptomyces alkaliterrae | reverse complement strand
GGGAGGCACGTGTTGGCGTGCCCGGTGGCCCCGGCGGCCGGTCCGGCGGCGGGTGGCGGTCGGCCAGCGCGGGCGGTCTTGGCGCGGGTGGGAGCGGCGGGCGCGGCACCGTGGAAACCGGATCGTGACGGGGGTGACAAGCACGGAAGACCCAAACAGTGGTTTTCGGCCAACTTATGGCCTTGACAGGGCCTTTCCCGCTGTGGCGGTTGTGCCGTGCGTGACGGGTGTTGTTGGGCGGTCCGCGTACGGACGGGCTTGATCGCTCGTCACGTCCGTACGCGGACCGGGCTCGATCGCCGGGCACACAACTCCGGCATATGCCACACCGATGCGTGCCGCTCCGACAGCCGCAGGCCGGTTTCCGCCGCCCTCGGCCGATCCGTCGCACCGTCGGACACATGAGCCGGCGCACAGCCGGGAAGGCCGGGAGGCACGACCACCTCCCGGACCCGAACGCCGCCCGCGGGGATATGGGGCGGCGGTATTCCCCCAGCCCGCCGGTGCCACACGGCGGGCCGACCCACGCGTCCTCCATGCAACACCCCCGGCCGCACCGGGCACAGAGCGCACAGCCGGGCGCACGATCACACGGCCGGGGCACGCCAGGAACCCGCCGGTGGCCGGGTCGCACAGCACGGCTCGCTCCCGGAGATCACGTCGCCTCCGCATCCTCCGCCACCATTCGAGCCGCGCACTCACCTACAGAGAGGGGAACGGACATTCGCCGCATAGCACCCGTGTTTCGCGCCGCGCGCGCCGCGCGCACACGGCGCTCGCGCGGGAGTTCACTCCGCACGCGCGTACGGAAACGAATCCCGCCATCCGGCTGGCGAACCCTTAACGGTAGGGATTCGGCGAACTACGCTGGGTTCACGAATGCCCCGAGCATTTTCCAGTGCGGCGGGGCAGCCGTCGGTGTGTGTCAGGGGTGCGCATGTCCAGGGAGCCACGCGGGCCGCACGAGAAGCGCGGGCCCAACGAGAAGCTCGGTACAGTCCTCGCCCTCGCCGGCATCAGCAACGCCGGACTCGCCAGGAGGGTCAACGACCTGGGGGCGCAACGAGGACTGACCCTTCGCTACGACAAGACCTCGGTGGCCCGGTGGGTCTCCAAGGGGATGGTCCCGCAGGGTGCCGCGCCGCACCTGATCGCGGCGGCGATCGGCAGCAAACTCGGGCGGCCCGTACCGCTCCACGAGATCGGGCTGGCCGACACGGACCCGGCGCCGGAGATCGGCCTCGCCTTCCCCCGTGACGTGGGGGCGGCGGTCAGGTCCGCCACCGACCTCTACCGGCTCGACATGGCGGGCCGACGCGGTGGCGGCGTCTGGCAGTCACTCGCGGGATCGTTCTCGGTGAGCGCGTACGCGACACCGACCTCGCGGTGGCTGATCAGCCCCGCCGACGGTTCGGTGGCCCGTGAGACGGCCGACGCCCAGGACGGGCCCGAAGGCGGGGCGGAGCATCCCGAGCCGGTCGACCGGACACCGCCCCACGCCGGTTCCGCGTCCGCCAACGGCCGGCCCGCCGGCGGGCGTTCGACCACCGGCGGCAAGGAACCGGCCCGAGACGTCGCCCTACGTCCGACCGGACCACCGGGCGGCGGAGGCTCCCGACGATGCATACGCGTCGGCCACAGCGACGTCGCCAAGCTGCGCGAGGCGGCACAGGAGGCCCGCCGCTGGGACTCCAAGTACGGTGGAGGAGACTGGCGTTCCTCGATGGTCCCCGAGTGCCTGCGGGTCGACGCGACCCCGCTGCTGCTCGGCGCCTACAGCGACGAGGTGGGCCGTTCGCTCTTCGGCGCCACAGCCGAACTGACCCGGCTCGCCGGCTGGATGGCGTTCGACACCGGCCAACAGGAGGCCGCGCAGCGCTACTACATCCAGGCGCTGCGGCTCGCCCGCGCGGCGGCGGACGTGCCGCTGGGCGGGTACGTGCTGGCCTCGATGTCCCTCCAGGCGACCTACCGGGGCTTCGCGGACGAGGGCGTCGACCTGGCGCAGGCCGCGCTGGAACGCAACCGGGGCGTGGCGACGGCCCGCGTCATGAGCTTCTTCCACCTGGTCGAGGCCAGGGCACACGCCAAGGCGGGGGACGCGCCCGCCTCCGGGGTCGCCCTGTCGGCGGCCGAGAGCTGGCTCGAACGCGCCCGGGAGGGCGACCCGGACCCGTCCTGGCTCGACTTCTACTCCTACGACCGGCTCGCCGCCGACGCCGCCGAGTGCTATCGCGACCTCAAGGCGCCGCGCCAGATGCTGCGCTTCACCCAGCAGGCGCTGTCCCGCCCGACCGAGGAGTACGTGCGTTCGCACGGTCTCCGTCTGGTGGTGTCGGCCGTCGCCGAGCTGGAGTCCGGCGACCTGGACGCCGCCTGTGCCGCGGGCGTGCGGGCCGTCGAGGTCGCCGGCCGGATCTCCTCCGCGCGGACCATGGAGTACGTCCGTGACCTGCTGCACCGCCTCGAACCGTACGGGGACAACCCGCGAGTCGCCGAGCTGCGGGAACGGGCCAGGCCGCTGCTCGCGGCGCCCGCGTGAGGGGGTACGCCTCCGGCTCGGAGGCCGTAACCGGCTCACGCGGGCGCGCGGACGTGGCCGATTCGCTGTGGTCGGTGCTCTTGTCCTGCCGGACGTGACCGACGCCGCAGTGCGTTGTCAGTGGTGGCGACCATGATGGGTGGCGTGGTGGCTGTGCCGAACTCCGAACGACGTCAGCGCTCCGGTGGGACCGGGGCGCCCGACCCGTGCCCCGACGGCCTGGAACGCGCCGCTCCCGGCCCGGCCGCCGTGCGGCGCGGCCCGGCGCGGTACGACCACGACGTCCTGGTGGTCGGTGCGGGCATCGTCGGGCTGTCGACGGCCTACGCGCTGACCCGGGCCAGACCGGGCATACGGGTCGCCGTGCTGGAGAAGGAGGGCGGTCCGGCCCGCCATCAGACCGGGCGGAACAGCGGCGTGATCCACAGCGGCATCTACTACCGGCCCGGGTCCCTGAAGGCCAGGTTCGCGGTGCAGGGCGCCCAGGAGATGGTCAAGTTCTGCGCGGAGCACGGCCTTCCCCACGAGGTGACGGGCAAGCTGATCGTCGCCACCGAGCGCGCCGAGCTGCCGCGGCTGCACGCCCTCGCCCAGCGCGGCAGGGAGAACGGCATCCCTGTGCGGGAGCTGGGACCGGCGCAGATCACCGAGTACGAACCCTGGGTACGTGGTATCGCCGCCATCCGAGTGGGGACCACCGGTGTCTGCGACTTCCGGGCGGTGGCCGACCGACTCGCCGAGCTCGTCACCACCGCCGGCGCCGAGCTGCGGTACGGCGCCGGGGTGACGGCCGTCGACAGGCGGGAGGGCGTCGGCGTCGCCGTCCGGCTGTCGGACGGGAGCGTGTTGCGCGCCCGCGCCCTGGTGAACTGCGCCGGCCTGTTCGCCGACCGGCTCGCCATGCTCGCCGGAGACGACCCGGCGGCCCGCATCGTGCCCTTCCGCGGCGAGTACTACGAGCTGGCCGAGGAGCGTGCGGAGCTGGTCCGCGGCCTGGTCTACCCGGTGCCGGACCCGGCCTTCCCGTTCCTCGGCGTGCATCTGACGCGGGGGATCGACGGTGGTGTCCACCTCGGGCCGAACGCCGTCCCCGCGGCGGCCCGCGAGGGGTACGACTGGCGTACGGCCTCCGCCGCCGACCTCGCCCGCACGCTTGCCTGGCCGGGCGTCTGGCAGCTCGCCCGGCGGCACTGGCGCTACGGCGCCGGTGAGATCCACCGCTCGCTCTCCCGCGCGGCGTTCACCCGGGCCGTGGGTCGGCTGCTGCCCGCGATCCGTACGGAGGACCTGCGTCCGGCCCCCGCCGGCGTACGCGCCCAGGCCGTGCTGCGGGACGGCACGCTCGTCGACGACTTCCTCATCAGCGAGGCGCCGCACACGGTGCACGTGCTCAACGCGCCCTCCCCGGCCGCCACCGCGTCCCTGCCGATCGGCCGGGAGGTGGCCAGCCGGGTGCTGGCGGGCCTGTAGCAGGTGTCGGGGTGCTAGGGGCGTGACGTGGCGGTGCGGTAGGCGGTCGTCCGGCGGAGGCGGGCCCGCACCGCTCGCTGCGCGACCGGCCCCAGCTCGTCCAACGCCGCCGCCAGCGCGGCCAGCTGCTCCAGCGCGCCGAACGCCGCCGCCGCGCCCTCCTCGTCCACGCCCTCGTACAGCTCCAAGCCGACAAAGGACGCTGCCAGCGCCCTCGCGAGCCCGGGGACGTCCAGCAGCTCCGCGAGCGGGGTGTGAGCGAGCACCCGCCCCAGCACGGCCTCCAGCTCGGTGATCCAGCTGTCCAGGCCGGCCGCGGTGGCGCGGACGAGTCGCGGCTGGGCCTGCGCACCGGCCAGCAGCTGCGCCAGTACGGCGACGTGGCCCTCCGTCCGTTCCTGGGCGTGCAGGTCACGGCCGAGGTCGAGCAGTTCGCCCAGCGTGGTCACGCGGGCGAAGCGGTCGCGGTAGTGGGCCACGCGCTGTTCCGCGCCGTAGCGGCAGGCCTCGGCGAGCAGGTCGTCGACGCTGCCGAAGTGGTAGAAGACAAGCGCCTGGTTGACGCCCGCGGCAGTGGCCACCGAGCGGGCGGAGGTCTTGGCGATGCCCTTCTCGACAAGCGTCTCCAACGCGCCGACCAGCAGCTTTGTCCTGGTGTCCGAGGGCGGGCCGGCGGGTGGCGCCCCGGACGGTGTGTCACTCATACGCGCGCCTCCTCACGCACCGGACGCAGGCCGGGCCGTACGCCCGTGACCTCCACGGGCGCGTACTCGGCGGCGAACGATCCCTCGTAGCCGAACAGCGGTCCGAACGTGCGATTGGTGACCCGCACGCTGATCCGGAACCGTCCGGACCTCTCGTCGAAGCGCTCCCGCACCTCGGCGTCACCTCCGATCAGCGCCGGCACCGGCACGTCCACCAGCCCCTCGCGGAAGCGGTGGGCACCGGACCGGATGATCAGCGAGCCGTCGGCGGTCACCTCGGGATGGAGGTCGGTCGCCAGGTGCTGGTGCGTTCCGAGGTAGTCCACCACACAGCCGCGTCGGGCACTGTAGATCATCGTCGCGTCGAAGCGGCGGCTGCGGTCGGGGAAGGCGAAGGTACGGACGAAGGTGACCGTCTCCCGGCCGTACCCGTCGACGTACGGGACGTTCTCTATGGTGAACGGGATGTCGCGACCGGCCCGGGGAACCAGCACGTTGCGGGTGCCGCCGAGAGCCAGGAACGGTCGGACGAACGCCGGTCCTCGCCAGATGCGGTCCATCACGCCGCGGCCCGTGCACATCTCGCCGCTGTGCAGGCCGACGGAGAACCGGCGACGCAGTTCGGGGTGGAGCCTGTCGAAGTCGTCGCCCAGGGCGCGACGGAAGATCGAGGTCATGTCTTCTCCTGCGGTTCGGAACCGCTGCGGTCGAGGTGGCGGAGCAGTGCCGGCGGGCGCGCGTCGTCGTGGCGGGTCGGGCGACGGCGGCAGCGGCGGGCGGCCGGCGTCGAGGGCAGCGGCGGCACCAGCAGGACGGTGACGGTCGCGGCGACCGCGGCCACCGGTGGCGCGCCGACGATCGCGGCCGCGACGAGGCCCGCGCGGACGACCGTCTCCGCGATCGCTCGGAGCAGCGCGCGCTCGGGAGGGACGCCCCGCTCGCACCACAGCCGCAGGCGATCGAAGGACCAGGCCGTCGCCCAGCCCATCAGCGGGCGGAACACCAGACGGTCGACGATCCGCCCGAACCGGCCCCAGCGGGGGCGGTAGTCGTAGCCGGTCAGGAAGCGGACCGTGCCGTCCGGCTCGGGGACGTACCGCCAGTAGCCCCGCCCCTCGGCGATCAGCGACAGGCGCTCCGGCGACGCGAAGCGGAGCGCGCTGGTCCGCGTGCCGTCGGGCCGGTGGCGCTCGCCGGCGCTCACCCCGGTGCCGGCGACGGTGAGGAGCGGCAGGACCCGCGTGGCGTAGCGGAACCGCCTCGGCTCCTCGACGGGGCCGGGTAGCTGGTCGATGCGAGTGAACCGCACGTCCCAGCGTGCGTGCTCGGCGGTGTCCTGGGTCCGCCGCCACAGTTCCTCCAGCGGCGCACGGATCCGGGTCTCGATGTAGAGCCCCATGCTTCTCCCTCGCGTCTCTCCCACCAGACGATTTGAGCAGTCGCTCAATCGGAGAGTACGACCTATTGAGCGACTGCTCAACCATGCGCCCCACGGCTCGGGCCGGTCACGGCTGGACGTAGAATCCGGTCACTGTGTCCGAGACGAACCAGCAGCAGTCAGACAGCCCACGCGAGCCCGGCGCGGCGCGCCACGAGGCCGCTCCGCGCACCCCGATGTTCGAGCCCGGCGCCGGCCCTGCCGCCAACCCCTCGGACGGACACGAACGGACCATCCGCAGCTTCCAACCGCGACGCAGCCGCGTCACCAAGGGCCAGCACGACGCCCTCGTACGGCTGTGGCCGCGTTGGGGCTTCGACATCGACGGCTCCCACCTCGTCGACCTCGACAAGCTCTTCGACACACTGCCGAGCGGGGCGCCGGTGGTCCTGGAGATCGGCTTCGGGATGGGCGAGGCGACCGCCCAGATGGCCGCCGCCGACCCCGACACGGGCATCCTCGCCGCCGACGTGCACACCCCCGGCCAGGGCAACCTGCTGCGCCTCGCGGAGCTGAACGGGCTGACCAACGTCCGGGTGGCTAACGGTGACGCCGTCATCCTGCTGCGGGAGATGCTGCCGCCCGCCTGTCTCGCCGGCGTACGCGTCTACTTCCCCGACCCGTGGCCCAAGAAGCGCCACCACAAACGGCGCATCATCCAGCCCGCGTTCCTCGACCTGGCCGCCACCCGGATGGCTCCGGGAGCGCTGCTGCACTGCGCCACGGACTGGGAGCCCTATGCCGAACAGATGCTGGAAGTGCTCACCGCGCACCCTGCGTTCGAGAACACCCAGCCGGACGGGGGCTTCGCGCCCCGCCCCGAGCAGCGGCCGCTCACCCGCTTCGAAGGACAGGGCCTCGACAAGGGGCACAGCGTGCGGGACCTGCTCTTTCGCCGAAAGGCGTAATGCGGCCAAGCCGTTGTGATGAGTCGCCCTTCGGACGGTCATCTCATCTAGGGTCATTGGGTGCGCCCAGACCCAGACCGAACCGATGCGAACCGCCCGCACGCCGATGCGACCCGCCGTGCGGCGTCCGACGCCGCACGGCCCGAGCGGATGGAGGAGGCTCCCTCGACCGCCCCGTCCGTCGAACCGGCACCACGGGACGCGGCCACACCACCCGGAGCACCTCCGCTGCCCGTACACCAGCCGGCCACCCTGCCGGCTGCCGCGCCCTCCGCTCCCCCGGCTCCTCCGGCTCCTCCGGCTCCCGCTCCCTCGCCCGTGCCGGGAGACGGTGCCGTCGGCGGCCCGGTGGCCGGGCGCAGGCAGAAGCGCTGGACCGCCTGGCTGCACAACAGGACCGTCCGGACCAGCTGCATCGGCGTACTGCTCGCCCTGTGCGGGTTGGCGATCCTCGCCATCGTCCGCGCGGAAACCGGCACCGAGGGCTTTGTCATCGGTCTTGTCCTGGCGACCGTGCCCGTGCCGCTGCTCATATCGGCGCTGCGGTGGCTGGACAAGGTGGAGCCGACCCCGTGGCGAACCCTCGTGTTCGCCTTCGCCTGGGGAGCGTGCGCCGCCACGCTCGTCGCCATCGTCGCCAACACCTTCGCCACCGAATGGCTGACGACGTCGGTCATCACCAACACGGACACCGACGAGGACATCGTGGGTGCCGTGCTCGTCGCGCCCGTGGTGGAGGAGATCGCCAAGGTGGCCGCGATCCTGCTGCTCTACCTCTACCGGCCACGCAACTTCACCGGCCTGCTCTCGGGCATCGTGCTCGCCGGCTTTGTCGCCACCGGCTTCGCCTTCACCGAGAACATCCTCTACCTGGGCACCGCCTACGACGAGGACCAGGAACTGGGCGCCGCCGGGGACGGCGTCTCCTCCACGGCCGCCACATTCGTCGTGCGCATCATCATGTCTCCCTTCGCGCACCCGCTGTTCACCACCTTGGCGGGGATCGGCTTCGGCCTGGCGGCGACCCTGCCCGCCCGTCGACAGACACTGCGGATCGTCCTTCCGTCGTTCGGACTGCTCGGTTCCATCTCCCTCCACGCGCTGTGGAACGGCACCGCCTCACTGCACGGCCTCGCCTTCCTCGCCGTCTACCTGCTGCTCATGGCTCCGCTGTGCGCCTCGCTGATCTGGCTCACCGTCTGGTACCGGGGTCGCATGCTCCGCACCGTCCGGGACGTCCTCGGCCGCTACGCGGCACAGGGCTGGGTGACCCCGGCCGAGGCGTGGGGCATGGGCTCGATGGCGGTTCGCAGCCGGGCCCGCGACCTCGCGCGCCGTGAGGTCGACGCCAAGGCCGCCCGCCAGGTCGGCGAGTACCAGCGCGTCGCCACCTCGCTTGCACTGCTTCGCGCCCGGGCGCAGAGCACCGCCGATCCCTGCTTCGGGGCACGCGAACAGGAACTGCTCACCCGCCTGCTCCCCCTGCGCGACCTGGGCAGCCCCTACAACAGCAGGGCCGCCGCGCCCGCGATGCCCCGCGCGCCCTACCCGTACCCGCCGCACACGTACCCGCCGCACACGTACCCGCCGTACACGTACCCGCCGCACGCGCAACAGCAGCCGCGGAGCCACCACGCCTGGTACCACCAGCCCGCGCCGGGGGGCCGACCGACGCCGCACGATCCCTTCGCGCCGCCGACCGGCGCCCAACCCCCGCCCGGGCGTCACCGGTACTAGGCTGCGAAGGCGAGGTGCCACCCAACGCAGGGAGGAGGACCCCGTGAGCGACGAGCAGGCACTGCTGGAGCTGCTGGCCGCACGTGACCTGGGCGTGCTCGCCACCGTCAAACGAGACGGCCGCCCCCAGCTCTCCAACGTCGTCTACGCCTACGATCCCCGCCGCCGGTTGATCCGCGTGTCCGTCACCGCCGAGCGCGCCAAGACCCGCAACCTCGCGCGCGACCCCCGCGCCAGCCTGCACACCATGTCCGCCGACGGCCGGGCGTGGGTCGTCGCCGAGGGCACCGCCGAGCTGACACCAGTCGCCGGCGCGGCAGACGACGCGGCGATGGCCGAGCTCATAGACCTCTACCGGTCGCTGCGCGGCGAACACCCCGACTGGGACGAGTACCGCGCCGCGATGATCGCCGACCGGCGTCTTGTCGTGCGGCTCCCGGTCGAGCGGGTCTACGGG
>NZ_VJYK02000022.1 GCF_007097205.2 Streptomyces alkaliterrae | reverse complement strand
GCCACGCCCCGTCGTAGGAGCCCCCGCCCACGGCAGCCACCTACACGGGATTTGCGGGAGACATCTCCGGCGCACCCCACCGCAGGGGACTCCCGTTCGCCGTCTCCCGAACATCGGTCACCCGGAAGTCCACCACCCGCCGCGCGCCGGGGAACTCCGCCGCCCGCTCCGGCGACCAGTCGATGACCGCCTCACCGGAGAGCTGGAGCACGCCACCGGTCGACCAGTCGAGGAACAGCAGACCGGCGGCCGGAGAACGCTCCAGGTTGCCGAGCGTCTGGTACATGGAGTTGCCCCGGTAGTCCGGCCAGGCCAGCCGATCAGGACCCGACACCCGGACAAAACCCGGGGCGCCACCCCGATGGGACGCGTCGGCGCCACCGGCAACGTCGGCGCTCGCGACAAAAAAGGTGTCCGCCCCCGCTATCAAGTCCCGCTGCCTCCTGCCCAGTTCCGACGCCCTGACGACCTTCCCGGGCTGATGGGCCTCCGGATACTCCACCGACAGCTCGCGCCGCTGTATGTACTTGGGACAGTTGGCATACGCCTCTTCCACACAGATCCGCAGCCCTGCCCCATCCGGCGCCGCCAGACCGTTGGCCCGCATCCGGCGGCGGGTCGACGGCTCCAGCGCGATGGTGCCGACCGGCGTGCCGCCCCGACCGAGGACCCCCGCCAGGGGGTCGCCAGGCCCGGGACGGACGACGCTGAGCAGCGTGCGCTCGTCAGGCGCGCCAAGAAAGCCGGGCGGGCCGAACAGCGGGGACGCCCAGAGCCGCCCGGCCTCGTCCGCCGCGCCGAGCACCAACATCCGACACTCGGCGAGGAACGCCGCCGCCACTCCAGGCACCGTCGCCCTGATGCTGCGGCCCACATGGGCGGCGACGTCCCGTTCCCCCGCACGGCGCTGGACGGCCAGCTCCCCCGGGTGGAATCCGTCGCCCATCAGAAGAATCCGCAGGTCGGCGCGGAGGCGACGGGAGCCTCCGCCGCCTCGGCTCCGCTCGGGGCGTATATCTCCAACCGGACCCCGTCCGGGTCGTGGAAGAAGATGCCGCCCGACGCCGCACCCTCCCCGTGCGGCACCACGCCGTCATAGGCGAACTCCGCGCCCAACTCCCGCAGCACCGCCTCCTTCTCCTGGACCTCCTCCGCACTCCCGGCCTGGAAGGAGAGGTGGTGCAGACCCGCGCGGCCCGCGTCGTAGCCGCCGTCGGCCTGCTGCCAGAGCGTCAGCACCAACGTGCCGCCCTGCCCGAGGAACGCCCAGCGACGCTCCCCGTCCCGCCCCTCGTGGACCACCTCGAGCCCGAAGACGCGGCGGTAGAAGTCCGCGGACCGCCCGACGTCGGTGACGTTGATGCCGATGTGCCCGGTGGTGAGCGCGGCGGCGCTGGTGGTGACGGACATGAGGACTCCCCTGTTCGACGGCGGCATCACCCGCCGTGATCCCTAACCGATACAGACGACCATAGCGGTTAGAGACCCTGCGCGCAACCACTACGCGCCCCTGTACCGGTTAGGAGATAGACTGACCGCATGAGCAGCGCCACAGCCGACGACCCCCGCCCCCTCGTCGGTGAGCCGCTGTCGATCGAGCTCCTCAACACCCGCTGGATCGACAACAACGGCCCCCAGGACCTCCTGGACGGCCTGCCCGGACTCGCGGTCTGGCTGCTTTCCGTCGGACTCGAGCAGCGCTGCGACGCCGACGCCGCGACCCTGCGACACCTCCTGCACGCCCGCGAGGCCCTGACGGCGGCGGTGGCGGACCCCGCCGCCCCCTCGGAACAGGCACGGAACCTGCTCAACGACGTCCTCGCCCACGGCCGCCTACGCCGCGCCCTCACCGCCGACGGGCCCACCGCGACCGCCGAGACCGACGACCCGGCCCGCCTCGCCGCCTGGCTCACCGCCGACGACTACCTCCGCCTGCTCGCCGAGGACCCGACCCGCATCAGGCCCTGCGCCAACCCGGCCTGCGTACTGCACTTCTTCGACACCTCGCAGAACCGCCGCCGCCGCTGGTGCTCCATGGCCGCCTGCGGCAACCGCGCCAAAGCCGCCCGCCACTACGCCCGCGCGAGAACCTAGGCGGCACGGCCCTCCGGCTCCGGGCGACTATCCACAGCCGTTGCGGGCACTCGGCCCGGCATGCTTGACGTGCTGTTGACCGTCGCCGGGGCCCTGGCCCTCCTCGTGGCGGCACTGTCCGCACGCATCCAGCGGGCACCGCTCAGCGGCCCCCTGCTCGCCCTCCTCACCGGCGTGCTCTTCGGCCCCGAGGTCCTGGCCGTCATCGACCTCCCGACCATCGTCGAGCGGCACGACGTGATGCACGAGGTCTCGCGGCTGCTGCTCGCCGTCTCGGTCATGGCGGTAGCGCTGCGCTACCCGGTCCGCGACATCCGTCCGCTCACCCGACCGCTGACCCTCCTGCTCGTCGCCGGCATGATCGGCATGGCACTGCTCACGTCGGCCGTGGCAGCCGCCGTCCTCGGCCTCGGCCTGGCCGCCGCCTTCCTCCTGGGCACGGCGCTGTGCGCCACCGACCCGGTGCTCGCGACCAGCGCGGTCACCGGCGATCCCGCCGAACGGACCATCCCGCTCCGCACCCGGCAGCTCCTCTCCCTGGAGTCCGGCGCCAACGACGGCCTCGCCCTCCCCCTCGTCCTCGCCGCCGTCGCCCTCGCCGGCCCGCTCAGCGGTCCGGCGGCGCTGCTCGAATCCGTCCTGGGAATCCTCGGCGCCATCGTCTTCGGCGCGGCCGTAGGCGCCGCCGGCGGCTGGCTGCTCCGCCGCGCCGAGGCCCACCGAGAGGTCGAATCCGGCCCCCTCCTCATCTACACCCTGCTCCTCGCCCTGTTCGTCCTGGGCCCGAGCGGACTACTGCACCTGGACGGCATCCTGGCCGTCTTCGTCAGCGGCCTCGCCTTCAACGCCACCAGCTCGGCGGGCGAGCGCGCCACCGAATACCGCATCGACGAGGCCGTCAACCGCATCCTGGTACTCCCCCTCTTCACCGCCCTCGGCGCGATGCTCCCCTGGCACGAATGGGCCGAACTCGGCTGGTGGCGCGCACTCCTCCTGGTCGTCGCCGTCCTCCTCCTGCGCCGCCTCCCCCTCCTCCTCGCCTTCCGCCGCCCGCTCGACCTGACCTGGCGCGACGCCGTCTTCCTCGGCTGGTTCGGCCCCATGGGCGTCTCGGCCCTCTTCTACCTCACCCTGGAAGCCGCACGTCTGGAAGCCGACGCCCTGGTCCTGGGCGCCGGCACCCTGCTCGTAGTCGCCAGCACGATCGCCCACGGCGTCACCAACGCCCCCGCGGTCACCGCCTACCGCAGAGCGGCGGACCACGTGAAGAAGCAGCGGTCGTAGCCGGTTCGCGGCTGGTCGACACACACGTGGGGGTTGCCGCCCTCGTCGAGCACCGCCCCGCCCCCGGCGGCCCGGCGCGGCCAGCGGCCGCCCTGCCCAGTCCCCACAGCGTCCGCAGGTCGGCGTCGTCGAACAGGCCGACGTGAACCCAGCGATGCGGGACGGGCGTTCGGGGATCGGGGAACGCCACGTCGACGGGGCGTCCGCGTACGGGGCCCGCGTCCGGCGCGGACGGCAGGAGCGCTCCCGCTGGTCCGCACCGGAGGGAGCGGCTGCCGAAACGCGGACGGGCCCTCATTCCACGCCGGCGACGAGCACCTCCACACCGCTTGCCTGAAGGGTGTCGAGCTCGGACGCCGGTATGCCGGCGTCGACGATGACAAGGTCGAACGCGGTGACGGGTGCGAGCTGGTAGAGGCCGCGTCGCTGGAACTTGGTGTGGTCGACCAGGAGGATTCTGCGGTCGCAGGCTTCCATCAGGGCTCGCTTCACTCCCACGGTCTCCTGGGACTGGTGGTAGCAGTGGCCGCGGGTGATGGCGGTGGTCGACGCGAACAGCAGGTCGGCTCGCAGGCTGTTGACCGCGTCGACGGTCCTGATGCCCAGGAACGCGTCGTATGCGGGGTAGTACACGCCGCCGAGCGAGATCAGCTCGATCCCCGGGCTGCCGGCGAGTGTCTGGATCACGGGTACGAAGTTGGTGATGACCGTCAGCGGTGCGCGCTGCGAGAGCAGTCCGGCGAGCCCGAGGGCGGTGGTGCTGTCGTCGACGATGACGGACTGCCCGGGCTTCACCAGGGGAAGCGCCGCCTGGGCGAGGGCGCTCTTCTCCGCCGCCATGGCCTGGGTGCGGTGCCGGATGTCGCCGTGGAACGCCGTCGACGGTTGCGCGGTCGCTCCGCCGCGGACCTTTCTCAGCCACCCCTTGCCCTGCAGGTAGTCGAGATCGCGACGGATGGTCATCGGCGTCACGCCGAGCTCGTCGGCGAGTCGGTCGATGCGGACGAATCCTTCGTCGACGACACGGCTCTTGATCCGCTCCCGCCTGTCACGCGGCCCTCGCCCGCCCTCTTCGGTGGCTGGATCCTTACCTTCACTCACGGAAATCCCCCTGTTCGATTCCTGTTAACAGAACACCCGTAGGTGGAGCCGAACCTCTCCGGCCTGGCGGCAGGCCCTCCACCTGCTACGACCGGGTCACGGTGCCGGCTCCTGAGACCTCCCCCAAGAGAAGCATGACACATGTATGTTCACCCAACCAGAACAGCGAACAGCCTGGATGAACCAACGATCATGCAAGCGTGTTCAGTTCTCAGAGATTGTTGACACCTGCCGAAAGCGGCGCGTTCCTTGTGTCGTACGTCATAGCGGCCGACCGGCGGCTGAACGGTTCGGAGCAAGGAGTGGACATGAGAAAACTGGCCAGTGGCGCTCTCACCGGCATCCTCGCCGTGGGCGCTCTCACCGCATGCGCCCAGGAGCCGGGTGCCGGGCCCTCCAAGGCGGACGAGGCATCGGGCAAGGTCGCGTTCCTCATGCCCGACCTGGCCTCCACTCGCTACGAGCAGTACGACGCTCCGCTGTTCAAGAAGCGCATGGCCGAGCTGTGCGCGGACTGCGGCGTGATCTACCAGAACGCCAACGGTGACGCCTCGCTCCAGCAGCAGCAGGCGAACTCCGCGATGGCCCAGGGCGCCAAGGTGATCGTGATCAACCCGGTCGACTCGGCCGCGGCGGCCACGATCGTCCAGACGGCGCAGTCCCAGGGTGTCAAGGTGGTCGCCTACGACCGTCCGATACCGAACAAGCCGGCGGACTTCTACGTGTCGTTCGACAACGAGGCGATCGGCGCGTCCATCGCGCAGTCGTTGGTCGATCACCTGAAGGAGACCAAGGCCAAGGGCGGCGTGCTCCAGATCAACGGGTCGCCCACCGACGCCGCCGCCGGACTGATCAAGAAGGGCATCCACAGCGCCGTCGACAGCAGCGGGTTCGAACTGCTCGCCGAGTACGACACACCGGGCTGGTCGCCGGAGAGAGCCCAGCAGTGGGCGAGCGGGCAGATCGCCCAGTACCGCGGCAGGATCGCGGGTGTGGTGGCGGCCAACGACGGCACCGGAGGCGGGGCGATCGCGGCGTTCAAGGCCGCGGACGTGAATGTCCCGCCGGTCACCGGCAACGACGCGGAACTGGCGGCGATCCAACGCATCGTCTCGGGAGACCAGTACAACACCATCTCCAAGCCGATCAGGATCGTCGCCGAGGCGGCCGCGGACGTGGTCCACCAGTTGCTGCGGGGCGAGGAGCCCAAGGCGGACAAGAAGCTGTTCAACACTCCGTCACAGCTGTTCGAGCCGACCGTCGTGACGCGGAAGAACCTCAAGGAGGTCGTCTTCGGCCCCGACGCGGTGCTCAGCACGAAGGACGTGTGCACCACGCAGTACGCCGCCGACTGCCGACGCCTGGGAATCCGGTAGCGGTTCCGAGGCCCCTGAGAAAGGAGGGTCACCATGACAGGCACCGAGCTCACCGGTGCGGGCACGGACACCGTGCTGTCGCTGAGGGGGATCTGCAAGAGCTTCGGCGCGGTCGCCGCGCTGACCGACATCGAACTCGACGTCGCGGCCGGCGAGGTGGTCGCCGTCGTCGGGGACAACGGCGCCGGCAAGTCCACGCTGGTGAAGGTCCTCTCGGGCGTGTACACGCCCGATGCGGGGAAGATCTTCTTCCACCAGGAAGAGGTGTCCCTCGGATCGCCGGCCCTCGCCCGTGCGATCGGCATCGCCACGGTCTTCCAGGACCTCGCCCTGTGCGAGAACCTCGACGTCAAGGCGAACCTCTTCCTGGGGCAGGAGCTTCGCCCCTGGATGTTGGACGACGTCGCCATGGAGAAGCGCTCCTGGGAGCTGCTGCGCCAGCTGTCGGCGAAGATCCCCACCCTCAGCGTCCCGGTGGCCGCCCTCTCGGGCGGCCAGCGTCAGACGGTCGCGATCGCCCGATCCCTGCTGAGCGAGCCGAAGGTCGTCCTGCTCGACGAGCCGACGGCCGCGCTGGGCGTCGCACAGACAGCCGAGGTCCTCAACCTGGTCGAGCGGCTCAGACACAACGGGCTCGGCGTGGTGATGATCAGCCACAACATGGAGGACGTCCGGGCCGTCGCCGACCGCGTCGCGGTACTGAGGCTGGGACGCAACAACGGCGTGTACGACGCCGGGGAGGTCTCCTCCGAGGAGATCATCGCCGCGATCACCGGTGCGACCGACAACGTCGTCTCGCGGCGCGCCGCGGGCCGGCTCACCTCCCCGCGGGCAGAGAAGGAAGAGCTGTGACCATCATCGACGCGCCGAGAGCAACGGCAACCGACCTGCAGGACGAGCGTCTTGTGACGCCACAGGGCGTGACCGACAGCATCAGGGCCATGTTCCGCCGGGTGCGGGGCGGGGACCTGGGCATGCTGCCAGTCGTCGCCGGCATCGTGGTGATCTGGGCGATCTTCCAGTCGCTCAATCCGACCTTCCTGTCCAGCACCAACCTGGTGAACCTCACCTTCGACATGGTCCCGGTGGGCATCCTCGCGCTGGGGATCGTCTGCGTCCTGCTGGTCGGCCAGATCGACCTGTCCGTGGGGTCGGTGAGTGGCGCCTCGGCCGCGATCACTGCCGTTGTCATGGTCAAGAACGAGCAACCGGTGTGGCTGGCGATCCTCGCGGCCGTGGCCGGCGGCTGTGCGATCGGCTGGCTCTACGGCCAGGTGCTCAACCGCTTCGGCGTACCCAGCTTCGTGGTCACCCTGGGAGGGCTGCTGGCCTTCCTCGGCGTACAGCTGTGGCTGCTGCGTGGCCAGAACGCGATCAACCTGCCCTACGACTCCGCCCTGGTGAAGTTCGCCCAACTGTGGTTCGTCCCCGAGTGGTTGGCCTACGCGCTGGCGGTGCTGGCCGCGGGTGGGTTCCTGGCCGTCGGGTGGGCGCGCGCCCGGACCCGCCGCGGCGCCGGGCTTTCGCACTCGTCCCCGCAGTGGCTCGCCACGCAGGCGCTGCTGCTGATGGCCGGGCTGCTGGTCGCGGTGTACTACCTGAACCGCGCCCGCGGTGTCGCGTGGATGTTCGTGTTCTTCGTCGCCCTGGTCCTGGTGATGCACTACGTGCTCAGCCGCACCAGGTTCGGCCGCTCGCTCTACGCGGTCGGCGGCAACGCCGAGGCGTCCCGCAGGGCCGGCATCAACGTCCGGCGCGTGTACACGTCGGCGTTTGTCATGTGTTCCGGTCTGGCGGCGGTCGGCGGCATCCTCGCCGCGTCGCGACTCGCCGCGGCGAACCAGAGCACCGGCACCGGAGACGTCAACCTCAACGCCATCGCCGCGGCGGTCATCGGCGGAGTGAGCCTGTTCGGCGGCCGCGGCTCGGCCATCGCGGCCCTGCTCGGAGTGCTGGTCATCCAGTCGATCTCCAGCGGTCTCACGCTGCTGAACCTCGACTCCTCCTACCGGTTCATGATCACCGGCGCGGTCCTGCTGATCGCCGTCGGTCTGGACTCCGTCGCCCGGCGCTCGCGCCAGGCGCACGGCAGGGGGTGACCAGATGACTGCGATCGCCATCGACGCGGGCACCACCACCATCAAGGTGGTCGGATACGCCGACGACGGGGAGGAGTTGGCGGTCAGCCGGCGGCCGACCCAGGTGACGCGGCCCCGTCCCCGGTGGGCCGAACAGGACATGTCCGAGGTATGGGCCGCCGTCGCCGACGCCGTCAGGGAAGTCGTCGCCGCACTGCCCGACGCACCCGACATGGTCGCCGTCACCGCACAGGGCGACGGCGCCTGGCTGGTCGACGACCGGGGACGACCCACCGGACCCGCCGTGCTGTGGAACGACGGACGGGCCACCGACCAGGTCGCGGCGTGGGAGCGCGACGGGGTGGCACAAGAGGCGTTCCGGATCAGCGGGTCGCGGCTGTCCGCAGGCATGCCCAACGCCGTACTGGCCTGGCTCCGCGCCAACGACCCCGACCGGGTCGACCGCTCGGCCCACCTGCTGACCTGCGGCGGCTGGCTCCACCTCAAGTTGACCGGTGAGGCGGCCGTCGACGAGTCGGACGCCTCGGCGCCGTTCATGGACATCAGACAACGCGACTGGTCCGACCGGCTGTTCGAACTCTACGACCTGCGGGAAACGCGGCGGCTGCTGCCCGAACTCCGCGACGACGACAACCGGGTCACCGCCCTCGGCGACTCGGCAGCCGCGGAGACCGGACTTCCCGCCGGTATCCCGGTGGTGATGGCGCCGTACGACATCTGCGCCACCGCCATCGGCGCCGGCGCGGTGACCGCCGGCCAGGCCTGCTGCATCCTCGGCACCACCCTGGCCACCGAGGTCATCACGGACACCGTGGTCACCGACGAACCCGTGGGCATCACCGTGACGCTCGGGGTTCCCGGTCGCTACCTCCGCGCCTTCCCCACCATGAGCGGCGGCGACGTTCTGGAATGGGGGGCGGGGATGCTCGGGCTGACCTCCGTCACCGATCTCATGGACCTGGCGGCGCGCGGCGCACCCGACGCCGCCGGGGTGCGGTTCGTCCCGTACCTCTCACCCGCCGGAGAGCGGGCGCCGTTCTTCGACCCCACCGCGCGAGGGTCCCTGTCCGGCCTGTCCCTGGAGGCCGACCGCGAGGACGTGGCCCGCGCGCTGCTGGAGGGGGTCACGATGACCATCCGCGACTGCCTGGCCGCGGCCCCGGGTTCACCGGACGGGCTGGCGCTCTGCGGCGGCGGCACCAGAAGCGACTTCTGGATGCGGCTGATCGCCGACGTGACCGGCCTTCCCGTCACCATTCCCGCCACCGCGGAGGTCGGAGCCCGCGGCGCCTGGCTGACCGGGCTGGTCGCCACCGGCCGCGAACCGGACTTCCCCACCGCCGCAGCCCGCCACGTACGGGTCGCCGCCACCTACCGACCCGACCGGAAGGCGTTCGACGACTTCAGCGGCCGGTACGCCGACTTCCTGCGGCTGCGGGAACTGGCCAGGCCGCTGTGGACACACGGCCGAGGAACCCGTTCGACCGGTGGAGCCGACGCATGACCGCGATCCGAAACGACGCCCGGCTGGAAGACGCCTGGCTGGGAATCGACCTGGGGACCCAGGGCGTACGCGTGGTCGTCGCCACGTCGGGCGGCGGTCTGCTGGGCGAGGGCTCCTGCCCGTTGACCAGCCACCGGCACGGCGATCACCACGAGCAGGACCCCGGGACGTGGT
The DNA here is from genome assembly GCF_007097205.2 of Streptomyces alkaliterrae. GTDB lineage: Bacteria > Actinomycetota > Actinomycetes > Streptomycetales > Streptomycetaceae > Streptomyces > Streptomyces alkaliterrae. Next base: position 21,550 of record NZ_VJYK02000022.1, on the reverse strand, counting down.
GGCCCGCGGTGCGCACCGCGATCGACCGGGCCCGCGCCGCCGGCGCCGACCTGCGCCGGGTCCAGGGGATCGCCGTGGACGCGACCTCCGGCACCCTCACCATGCTCGACCGCCACGGCCTCCCCGCGACACCGGCGCTGATGTACGACGACGGACGCGCCGCGGCCGAGGTGGAACACGTCAACGCGGCGGGCGAGCAGCAATGGGCGAAAGCCGGCTACCAGCGGATGCAGCGGTCCTGGGCCCTGCCCAAACTCCGCTGGGTGCTCAACCACCATCCCCACGCCGTGGAGAACGGCTGGCGACTGGCCCATCAGAGCGACGTCGTCAACCGCAGGCTCGTCGGACACGAGGTACCGACCGACACCAGCAACGCGCTCAAGACCGGCGCCGACGCCGCGCAGGTCGCATGGCCCGAGACCGTACTCGCCGCCTTGGAGATCCCCCGCGCGGTACTGCCCGACCTGGTGCTGCCCGGCACGGTCATCGGACGGGTCTGCGCCACGGCCGCCGCCGAGACCGGACTCACCGAAGGCACCGCAGTCGTCGCCGGGATGACCGACGGCTGCGCGGCACAACTGGGCTCCGGCGCAACCGCCGTCGGAAGCTGGAACTCGGTGATGGGCACCACCCTGGTTCTCAAGGGCGTCACCCACGACCTCCTCCAGGACCCGCACGGGGTGGTGTACTCCCACCGGTCGCCCTCCGGGCACTGGCTGCCCGGCGGAGCCTCCAGCGTCGGAGCCGGCCTGGTCGCACGCGAGTTCGCGGACGCCGACCTGGACCGGCTCACCCGGGAGGCCGCGGCGCTGCTGCCCACCGACCTGCTGCGCTACCCCCTGGTCTCCCCGGGCGAGCGGTTCCCCTTCCTGGCCCCGGACGCCCAGGCGTTCGGCAGCCGCGAACCAGCCACCCGGGCCGAGTCCTTCGCCGCCCTGCTCCAGGGAGCCGCGTACGTCGAACGACTCTGCTTCGACTACCTCGACCTGCTCGGCGCCCCGACCGACGGTGCGGTCATCCTCACCGGCGGGGCCACCCGCAACCCCCTGTGGAACCAGTTGCGCGCCGATGTGCTGGGACGCCCCGTCACCCTTCCCCGCCACGCGCAGCCGGCGCTCGGCATGGCGGTGCTCGCCGCGTCCAGCCGTGCCCCGCTGGACAGCGCCGCCGCCGCGATGGTGCGACTCGACCGCACCATCGAACCGCGCCGCTCGGTGGGACACCGCCACGAGGAGGGCTACCTCCGGCTGCTCGATCTGCTTGTCCAACGCGGCTGGCTCCCCGGTGTCGTCGCGGCCCACGCACAAGAAAGGACGGCGCCTTGAGCCTCCATGTCATCTTCGTCCGACACGGAGAGACCGTGTGGCACGCCGAGAACCGGTATGCCGGCACCACCGACGTCACGCTCACAGAGCGCGGCCGCGCACAGTCACGCGCGCTCGCCGACTGGGCCGAACACGCCGAGCTGACCGCGGTCTTCGCCTCCCCGCTGCGGCGATCGCAGGAGACCGCACGCGACAGCGCGGCGCTCGCCGGGCTCCCGGTGACCGTCGACGAACGGCTGCGCGAACTCGACTTCGGGATCGCCGAAGGCCTCACCCGCGCCGAGATGCGACAGCGGTTTCCCGACCACCTCGCGGCCTTCCTGACCGATCCGGTGGCCAACCACTTCCCCAAGGGAGAGAACCCCCTCGACGCCAGCGACCGCTACCTGGACTTCCTCACCGACCTCCAGGCCGCCCACGAGGGCCGCGTCCTCGTCGTGGGCCACTCCACCGCGATCCGGCTCACCCTCTGCCGCCTCCTCGGCCTGCCCCTGCACGGGTACCGCCGGACCTTCCCGTTCCTGGCCAACTGCGCCCTCAACGAACTTGTCCTCAACGGCGACGGACCGTCGCTGCTGACACTCAACCGCCCCGTGACCCCAGGAGCTCCCAAGTGACCACCATCCTCACCGCCGGTGACCACTTCGTCCTCAACTCCCTACTCGTCGACAGGCTCCGGACGGCCGCCCCCACCGCGACCTACCGCGAACTCACCCTGCCCTGGCCGGTCGAGCCCTTCGGGGACGTCGCCGAGGTACGGGAGGCCTCCGGCACCGAGGAACAGCTCATCACGGCCCTGCGCGGCGTGGACATCTGCGTCACGCAGATGGCCCCCCTCACCGAACGGGTCCTCGAAGCGAGCCCCGACCTCCGCCTGTTCTGCGTCAGCCGCGGCGGCCCCGTCAACGCCAACATCGAGGCCGCCACCCGGCACGGCGTCGCGGTCTGCTTCGCACCCGGCCGCAACGCCACCGCCACCGCCGAGCACACGGTCGCCCTCATGACGGCCGCCGCCCGACGCGTCCCCGCCACCCACGCGGACCTCGCCGCAGGCACCTGGCGAGGCGACTACTACATGTTCGAGAAGGTCGGGCCGGAGCTCGAGGGCAGCACCGTCGGCATCGTGGGATACGGCGCCATCGGCTCCCGGGTCGCCCGCATCCTCCGCGGATTCGGCGCACACGTGCTCGTCGCCGACCCGTACGCCCGCGCACGCGACGTGGCACCGGCCGAGCTCACCGACCTCGCGGACCTCATGCGGCGCTCCACGTTCGTCACCGTCCACGCCCGCGCGACGCCGGCAACCGAGGGCCTGATCTCCAGAGAACTGGTCGACCTGATGCCCACGGGCGGCGTACTGGTCAACTGCGCCCGCGGCTCTCTCGTCGACTACGACGCCGTGTGCGACGCCCTGGACGCCGGAAAGCTCTTCGGCGCCGCCTTCGACGTCTTCCCGCGTGAGCCGGTCCCCGCGGACTCACGTCTGCTGACGACCCCCAACATCGTCATGACGCCGCATCTGGCCGGCGCCAGCAAGCAGACCGCACTCAACGCCGCATCCATCGTGGCGTCGGAGGTTGCCGGATTCCTGGCGGGCGAGCCCCTCGCGCACTGCGCGAATCCGGAGGTCCTGGCCCGCCTTCAGTGAATTCCCCGGAAGCCCGAACCCCACAGGAGACACGACCCCCATGCCACACCCACTCAAGCAACTCTCCGACGCAGGCGTCGCCATCTGGCTGGACGACCTGTCCCGCCGCCGGATCACATCCGGCGACCTGGCCCGACTCGTCGCCGAACAGCACGTGGTGGGAGTCACCACGAACCCCACCATCTTCCAGCAGGCCATCGGCAGTGGCGGTGACGGCTACGAGGAGCAGCTCCGCGAACTGGCCTCGCGGGACGTGACCGCCTCCGAGGCCGTCCGCATGATCACCACCGCCGACGTGCGGGCCGCCGCCGACATCCTGCACCCGGTCTTCGCCGCCACCGGGGGCCGGGACGGCCGGGTCTCCATCGAGGTCGACCCGCGCCTCGCCCACGACACCGCCGCCACCATCGCCGAGGCCAAGCAACTCTCCTGGCTGGTGGACCGCCCCAACACCATGATCAAGATCCCGGCCACCAAGCCCGGCCTACCGGCGATCACCGAGGTCACCGCCATGGGCATCAGCGTCAACGTGACGCTGATCTTCTCCCTGGAGCGCTACCGCGAGGTCATAGACGCCTACCTCGCCGGCCTCGAGAAGGCCAGAGCGGCGGGACACGACCTCTCCGAGATCCACTCCGTGGCCTCCTTCTTCGTCTCCCGCGTCGACGCCGAGATCGACAAGCGGTTGGACAACCTGAACACCCCCGAAGCCAGGAAAGCGCGCGGCACGGCCGCCCTCGCCAACGCCCGGCTCGCCTACCAGGCGTACGAAGAGGTCTTCACCTCCGCCCGCTGGCGCACCCTCGCCGAGGCGCGGGCCAACCGGCAGCGCCCCCTGTGGGCCTCCACCGGCGTGAAGGACCCGGCCTACCCCGACACCCGCTACGTCACGGAGCTCGTCGCGCCCGGCACCGTCAACACCATGCCCGAGGCGACCCTGCGCGCCACCGCCGACCACGGCGAGATCACCGGCGACACCGTCACCGGCACCTACACACAAGCCCGCGCGGACCTCGACGCCCTCGCCGAACTCGGAATCTCCTACTCCGAAGTCGTACAGCTCCTGGAGGCGGAAGGCATCAGCAAGTTCCAGCAGTCCTGGGAGAGCCTGCTGACCACCGTCGAGTACAGCCGCCCGACCACCGAACGGACAACCGCCCCACAGCGCACCTGAGACACGCTCCCCACCAACCACGGACAACGGCCAGCGCGCTCCCCCACAGGAACCGACCACCCGTACGAGCCATCGCACGTTGCTCGGCCGCGGGGTGAGCTGTCGCCACGCATCGCTGCTCTCCCCTGAACGAACGACAGCTCGCCCTGCTCGGCCGACTCATGAACGGCAAGGAGTCCGAGAAGCCCTGGGACCCAGGTGAGTTCCGTACGGCTCACGCACTGCGCGACCGAGGGCTGCTGACGATCACGCGCAGCGGGGGTGAGGTGGACGCCCAGGTCACCGAGGCAAGCGCCTACTACGTCCAGCACGGCCACCACGCCGACAACCCCGCACACGCCGGAGAGAAGCAGGCCGCCAGGTCGCACCCTCTCCACGCCGACAACACCCTTGTGGCAGTTCGACGAGCAGCGTGAACCCCCGTAGTGGCCCACCGCTTCGAAGCAACACCCCTTGAGTTCACGCGACACCACGACCGCCACTCGACGACGACCCGCCGCACCACTCGTGGGTCTGCCGCACGATCGGGTGGCATCTGAACTGGCTTGCCCTGTGGGGCGGGTGGGAAGGATGTCGCTGCGCCCAAGCCCTATCCGGAAGAGTTCCGTCAGGACGTCGTGCGGGTCGCGAGGAACCGCGGGCCGGGTGTGACGGTCGAGCAGGTGGCCACCGACTTCGGGGTCCATCCGATGACGTTGTGGAAGTGGATGCGTCGCGCGGACATCGACGACGGGAGCAAGCCCGGAACGACCAGCCAGGAGAGTGCGGAGCTGCGGGAGGCGCGTCGGCGGATCAAGCTGTTGGAGCAGGAGAGCGAGGTCGTGAGGCGGGCCGCTGCCTATCTGTCGCAGGCGCATCTGCCGGGAAAAGGATCTACCCGCTCGTGAAGGAACTGGCCGTGGACGGGGTGCCCGTCACGGTTGCGTGCCGGGTGCTGAAGCTCGCCAGGCAGCCCTACTACCGCTGGCTGGACCAGCCGGTGACCGATGCCATGCTGGAGGAGGCGTATCGCGCGAACGCGTTGTTCGACGCGCACCGCGAGGATCCGGAGTTCGGCTACCGCTTCCTGGCTGACGAAGCGCGGGGCGCCGGGGCCGTGGTGGCGGACCGGACCGCGTGGCGGATCTGCCGGGACAACCGGTGGTGGAGTGTGTTCGGCAAGAAGCGCGGCACAGGGTAAGAAGGCCGGCCCGCCTGTGCACGACGACCTGGTCCGCCGTGACGTCACCGCGACCTGTGCGAACCGGCTGTGGCTCGTGGACATCACCGAGCACGCCACCGGCGAAGGCAAGCTCTATCTCTGTGCGATCAAGGACGCCTTCAGCAACAGGATCGTGGGCTACTCCATCGACGCGCGGATGAAGTCCTGCCTGGCCGTGGCCGCCCTGGACAACGCCATCGCCCGGCGTGGGGACGTCGACGGGTGCGTTCTGCACAGCGACCGCGGATCGCAGTTCCGCTCCCGGAAGTTCGTTCGGGCGCTCGACCGCCACCGGATGGCCGGATCGATAGGGAGGGGCGGAGCTGCCGGTGACAACGCGGCCATGGAGTCCTTCTTCAGCCTGCTCCAGAAGAACGTCCTCGACCGCCGTGTCTGGGCCACCCGCGAAGAACTCCGGATCGCGATCGTGACCTGGATCGAACGGACCTATCACCGACGCCGCAGACAAGCCTCACTCGGCCGACTGACCCCCATCGAATTCGAGACCGTCATGACCACACCGGCCCTCCAGGCCGCGTGACCGAACCTGTCACCCGAACCTGCATCAGACCCCTGTCGGGCCTCTCCAGGCCCGCCGCGCAGTTCAGCAGCGTCGTCTTGCCGGAGCCGGACGGGCCCATCACCGCGGTCAGCACCTGCTGCGGGAAGCCCAGGCTGACCTCGCGCAACACGGGGACGCGCCCCGCGGAACTCGGATAGCCCTTCGAGACGGCGGCCAACTGGACGGCGGGAAGCCGGATGTCGGTGAGGAGTGACATGTTCCGAGTCCACCAGAACGGACCGGCCCGGTCAGTGGGCCTGCGGGGAGTCATGGAGGGAGGGTTTTCCCTACCACCCGCCGCGGATCACGGGCCGGTTAGAGTACGCGTGGATCCGCACGTGCCACGGCCCTGGAGGACACGCACCATGACCGTCGCCGTCTGGGAGGCCATACGACGGCGCCGTCTGCGCTTCGTGCTCTCCGCCTGGCCACCGCGGTGCTGGGCCTTCCTGCTGAGCGGCACCGTCGTGGGCAGTGTGGCACTGCTCATGTTCGCCACCCTCCTCTTCGTCGGTGTCGCCCTGTCCCCGGTCGGTATCGGGCTGCTCGTCCTCATGGCGGCCGCCGTCCTCGGCATCCCCGTCGCGGCCCTGGAGCGGCGGCGGTTGCGGCTCGTCGAACCGGAGCCCCTCCTCGACCCGCACGGTTCACTACCCGGTACGGGCGCCCGGCCGTGGCTGCGCACCCGGATGCGCGAACGTGCCACCTGGCGCGAGCTCGGGTACACGCTCATCCTGGGCGTTGTCTTCACGGCAACCGGAATCGGCTTCACCGCACTGCTCGGTCTGTCACTGGTGCTGACGGCGGCGCCCGTGATCGTGTGGGCGATCGCCCCCGACACGGTGATGCTGGTGCCCGGCGAGCCCATCTCCGACCCCGTCGCGGCGCTGCCGGGCAGCGCCGCGGGACTGCTCGGGCTGCTCCTCTCGGCGTACGTCGGCGGGCTGCTCGCCGGCGTGCAGGTGTGGGTCGCCCAGTCCCTGCTGACAGCCCGGGACGAGGACCTGAACAGCCGGGTCATCGAACTGACACGCTCTCGCGCACGGTTGATCGACGCGTTCGAGGCCGAGCGGCGGCGCATCGAGCGCGACCTGCACGACGGCGCGCAGCAGCAACTCGTTGCTCTCAGCATGACCCTCGGTTTGGCCGAACTGGAGCTACGCGGCCAGAAGTCGCCAGCCGCCCCGCTCGTCACCCGGGCTCGCGGCGAGGCCCGCCAGGCCCTGGACCAACTGCGCTCCCTTGTGCGCGGCATCCATCCCCAGGTCCTCACCGACCACGGGCTGCCCGCCGCCGTCGCCGAACTCGCCCTGCGCAACCCCATCCCGGTGACCGTCGACATCAAACTGCCGCACCGGCTACCGTCCGCGGTTGAGACGACGGCGTACTTCACCATCACCGAGGCGCTGACAAACGCCTCCAAGCACAGTGGCGCCGACGAGGTCGCCGTCGTCGGCCGGCTGAGCAACGACAGGCTGCTCCTGCTCATCACGGACAACGGACACGGCGGCGCCGATCCTGCCGCCGGGGCCGGTCTGCAAGGATTGGCGGACCGGGTGGCCATTCTGAAGGGAAGGCTCATCGTGACCAGTCCCGCTGGCGGACCCACGCAACTGCGGGTGGAGGTGCCGTGCTCCGCGTAGTGCTCGCCGAGGACGCCGTCCTGCTGCGTGCCGGACTGGTGGAACTGCTGTCCCGCGTCGGACACGAGGTGACCGCCGCCGTCGGGGACGCCGGGGAACTGGCGCACGCCGTGGACGCCGACCGGCCGGACGTGGTCATCACCGACGTGCGGATGCCACCAGGCTTCCGCGATGAGGGGCTGAAGGCGGCGCTGGAACTGCGCGGCCGGCACCCCGGCCTGCCGGTGCTCGTGCTCTCGCAGTACGTCGCCACGGCCTACGCCACTCAGTTGTTCAGCGGTGGCACCTCCGCCGAGGGCGGGCTCGGTTACCTGCTGAAGGACCGGGTCGGGGAGGTCACCGACTTCTTGGACGCACTGGACCGGGTCGCCGGTGGGCAGACCGTGATCGACCCGGAGGTCGTACGGGTGCTGTTGCAGCAGCGGACCGCCGCGGAGCCGCTGCAACGCCTTACGCCCCGCGAGCGGGAGGTGTTGGCCCTCATGGCGGAGGGGCTCAACAACCAGGCCATCGCGCACCGGCTCACCATCACTGAGGCCTCCGTGGTCAAGCACTCCAGCAACATTTTCATGAAGCTGGAACTCGACCCGGCCGAGGGCAACCGCCGCGTCCTGGCCGTCCTCGCCCACCTCCGCCGCGAGGCCCCGCCGGTCTGACCGGGGCCGGCCGACCGCCGCACGGCCCCGCAGGGGGCCACCGCGCCCGGGAGGCCCGGCGCCCGTCAGCCCTGCACGGCATCCCGCTCGGACACGGCCGCCGCAGGGTCGGCGCCCGGGGTGAGGAGCTGTGTCAGCTGCTCCGCCGACGTGTCCCAGGACCACTGCCCTGCCGCCCACCTTCGGCCCGCCTCGCCCATCGCCGCAGCCCTCTCCGGGTCCCGCAGGAGCCCCGACACGGCGTCGGCCACGGCCCGTACATCCCTACCGTCCACGGCGGTACCCGTCACCCCGTCGATGATCGTGTCCGGCGCGCCGCCCGAGTCACCGGCGACCACGGGCAACCCGCTGGCGGCCGCCTCCAGGAACACGATGCCCAGTCCCTCCGCCTCCAACCCGACCTTCCGCGTCCGGCACGGCATCGCGAAGACGTCCGCCGCCGCGTAGTACGGGGCCGTCGAAGCGTGGTCCAGCCCTCCTGCGAAAACGACGTGACCGTCGGCGTGGCGGCGCGCGAGCTTCCGCAGCCGCTTCTCGTCCGGGCCAGCGCCCACGATCACCAGCACCGCGTCCGGCACAGCCTTTCGGATGCCCGGCAGTGCCCGTATCAGGGTGTCCTGGCCTTTCCGCGTCACCAACCGAGATACGCACAGGACAACTTTGCGGTCCACGATGCCGTGTCGCTCGCGGACCTCGCGCGCTTGACCAGGCACACGCCGGAACGCCGCCGCTTCCACCCCCGGCACCAGCCGCACCAGTTCGGCGCCCAGTCCCACCGCCGGCGCGATACGGCGTCGGGTGTACTCGCCGAGGTACGTGACGACATCCACATGATCGCCGATGCGCCGCATCACCTGCCGGGCTCCCGGCGTGCGCGCCCACCAGATCTCGTGGCCGTGCGTGGTGGCGACCATCCGCCGTATCCCGCCGCGCCGCAGCGCCGGCGCCATCGCGGCCAGCGGCGCGGCGGCGCCGAACCAGGCACGGTCGCAGCCGTGCCGACGGGCGATCTCCAGGGCGCGGCGGGTCACGCGAGGGGTGGGCAGCAGCATTCGGCTGGGGTCCCTCACCACAGGGAAAGGCAGGGCTGCGTCGTACGCGGCGGCACCCGGCTCGCTGGACGTGTAGACCACCACGTCGTTGCCGGGGACGCGCGTCGCCATGGCGTGGACGAACGTCTCGATGCCCCCCTGGCGAGGCGGAAAGTCGTTGGTGACGATCAGAGTGGTGCCCATGGGCGGTCACTACCTTCGTGGGAGTGGGCTGGTCAGGCGGTGAAGAGGTGGTTACGCCAGTGGTCGCTGACGCGGAGACAGGGATTCAACGGCCGCGCGTCCGGCGGTGGGCGTGCAGCCGCCCACCAGGAGCAGGCCCGCCTGTGCACCGGAAGATTTCGCCGGATTGCCAGGCTGGGGTGCCTGTGCCCGGGCCAGGCCCCCACGGCTGCGCCGTGCGCAGTCATGTGGCGAGGGCTGAGTGGTCGTACCGCGGTACGCACCCGGCGGTGGGGGCGGGGCAGCGGCTCCACACCTGCACCCGGCCGGATGGCCCGGAGGGCACCTCCTCGGCCCCCACGTCCACGCACACTGCCCCGGTGGTCCAGACACGCGCAACCGCACGACCTCGTCCTCCCCGAAGGGGAGCCAGGAGGCGTTCCCGCACACCCCGGCCACCCCTCCGCGTCGGGCCCTCACCGCACACCCGAGACGACCGGCGCCGGGCGTGCCGAACTGGAGGCCCGTACGACGGGGCTGCGTGCGGCTTCCGCCCGGCGGGCGTCGCTGCCCACCAGCCGGGCCAGCACAACCAGGGCGACCGGCAGGGCGAGATACCCGAACCGCCCGGCCGGCGCGAGAAGAAACGCCACGCACAGGCCGGCTGCGAGCCGGTCGGCGGCTGACAGAAGGTCGTACGGTGGTCGTACGACGAGGGACACGGCGACGGCCAACCCACCAACCAGCAGCAGCGCGACGGCCGCGTACCAGCCGACCGGCCCAAGGTCGGCGAGGAGCCGGCCCGGCAGCGGGCTGGCCGCCGGAGTCTCCCACGGCCCGCGCCCGGTCGGGAACGCGAACACCTGCTGTACCAAAGGCCCCGGCGACAGCAGCGCGCTCGGCAGAACCAGCACGACGGTACCCGCCACCGCCACCGCCGCCCCGCGCACGGCCGCGCGCGTTCCGCTCCGGTAGGCGAGCAGTGCCACGGCGACCGCGACGGCGGGCCACGCCGTCCACTTGAGAGAGCAAGCCGCCGCGAGCGCCAGCCCAGTGGCCACCGGACGCTGCCGGGCCGCGTACGCCAACGCCAGGAACAGCAGCCCGATCAGCGGCAGGTCCACACCACTGACGCACAGCGGGAGCGCCAAGACCGGACATGCGACGAGCGCGCCGACGGCGTCCCGACCGACGACACGCCGCTCGAAGACCCCTCGCCTGGTAGCGCGGTGCGCAGCCCACAGACAACCGAGGAACGCCACCGCGCACCAGATCCGAGCGTCGCCCAGCAGCCGGGACGCCCAGCCGCTGTCGCCCAGCACCGCGCGCGGCAGCCCGAACACCGCCATGCCGGGCAGGTATGGGGTGACGTCGAGCACCGTGCGCGGATCGGGGAGGTACGGGACGCCCTGCTGCAGCATCAGCACCCCGGACCGTTCGATGACGCCCACCTCGCTCTGCGCCCCGCCGCTGGCCAACAGCACTAGCAGCGGCACAGCCACCGCGCCGGTGAGGGCGAACCCGACGGACAACCTCGGCCCTCGCGGCCACAGCGCGGCACCCGCCGCACAGAGGTAGCCGACGGACGCGCACGCCCCCCAGACTCGGTGCGGCCCCGACGTCGAGATGAGCGGGAACGCCCCTGCCCACACGGCCGCCACGAGCCAGCCACCAGACCACAACAGCCGGTTCTTCCAGGGGATTTGAGTCGGGAGAGTAAGCACCCCTTCATAAGACCCGCCTCGAACCACGCCCGTCATTACGGCCAGGTCGAGACCTGAGGGTCGGGTTTACCCGACCAGACCACCAGCCCCGATGGCTGAGCTGTACCGAACGTAACAGCTGGTTCGTGCGGCTTCGGGCGGCGTTCGTGCTCGCCGGGGACGGTAACAGAAGGGCTGCGACGCATCAGTCGCCGGCGAACCTGCCGGAGAAGTGACGTACCCGCTCGTCCGTGAGCTGGCCGCCGCCGATGGCCCTCACCAGGTGCCGGGGGCGGCGGCGCGCGGGCGCTCGTGCAGGCGCGCCAGCCCTGCAGGAAGGCACTGCGACGCCCGCTGTCGAAGCTGCCGACCACGAAGGGCACGCAACGGGCACGCAGGGGGGCGCAGTGATCATCGCCTTCCCGACCGGCCGGGTAAAGGCAAAGGAAAAAGCCCAGGTCACGGGCTAGGTGACCTGGACTCTCTCGGAGCCTCCTGTCGGAGTCGAACCGACGACCTACGCATTACAAGGTGTGAGCCTTCATGTCATGTGGTGCCGGCCAAAGCGAAGATCCGGCTGCGTGGCGCGGGCCGTAGTCACCCGCGGAGGCATCTTCGACATCGGGTCGGCGTCCCGGGTGATCAGAGCTGCTGCTGGTTCAGGAAGGAAGCCAGTCCTACGAGGCCCGCTCCCCCGCCTGGACAGGAGCACCGAGACTCCACCACCCCTTCGGCAACCCACCGGCAGCCGTGCGCAAGGGCGTTAGACTGCCCAGAGGGGTTGGGTCACGGCACGCCGGCCACAACCAAGGTTTCGCACGACGTGCCGACCATGGGTCCAGCCCAAATTTGCAGAACTGACTAAGGAAGGTGTGTCGCGTGACGCGCTACGGGTCTCCTCTGCCGGAGAAGCCCTCGCTGGAGGGACTGGAAGCGAAGTGGTCGGCTTTCTGGAGTGAAGCCGCGGTACATCGCTTCGATCGGCCGGGGAATCGTGACGCGGTATTCTCCATCGACACTCCGCCCCCCACGGTCAGCGGCTCCCTCCACGTCGGGCACGTCTTCAGCTACACCCATACTGATATCATCGCCCGTTTCCAGCGGATGCGCGGCAAGAGTGTCTTCTATCCGATGGGTTGGGACGACAACGGCCTGCCGACCGAGCGCCGGGTACAGAACTACTACGGTGTCCGGTGCGACCCGACACTGCCCTACGACCCGGATTTCGTGGCGCCGACTCCCCTCTCGCAGCGCTCGGGCAAGGACAAGAAGGCACCGGCTGCCAGTATCGCGCGACAGAATTTCGTAGAGCTATGTGAGCAGCTCACCGCAGAGGACGAGTTGGTCTTCGAAGAACTTTGGCGCAAGCTCGGACTGTCGGTGGACTGGTCGATGACCTACACAACGATCGGGAAGGAAGCGCAACGAGTCGCCCAGGCCGCTTTCCTGCGGCTCGCGCGCTCCAACGAGGCGTACCAGTCCGATGCGCCCACCATGTGGGACGTCACCTTCCAGACCGCCGTGGCCAACGCCGAGGTGGTCGAGAAGGAAGTCTCCGGGGCTTACCACAAAGTCGCGTTCACGTACGGGTCCGATTCCGTCTGCATTGAGACCACCCGGCCCGAGCTCCTCCCTGCCTGTGTCGCTCTTGTGGCGCACCCCGACGACGAGCGGTACCGGGCCCTCATCGGCGAGGAGGTCGTCTCGCCTCTGTTCGGTGTTCGGGTGCCGGTTGTGGCACACAGCGCCGCCGACCCTGAGAAGGGCAGCGGCATCGCCATGATCTGCACGTTCGGCGACATGACCGACGTGATGTGGTGGCGGGAGCTCCGGCTTCCGGTCCGCACGGTCATCGGGCGCAACGGCCGACTGCTACCACTGGACTTCCAACATCTGCCAAGCGTCGACGCCGAGCGCGCCCAACGCGTGTACGACGAGATCGCGGGGAAGACGGTGCACACCGCCCGGGAGATCGTCGTCGAGAAGCTGCGCGACGACGCCAGTCTGATCGGTGAGCCGCGGCCCACCAGCCGGGCGGTCAAGTTCTTCGAAAAGGGCGACAAGCCTCTGGAGATCGTCAGCAGTCGGCAGTGGTTCATCAAGACCGTCGACCACCGCGAGGAGCTCCTCGCCAGCGGGAACGAGATCCAGTGGCATCCGCCGCACATGCAGTCGCGTTACAACGACTGGGTGCAGGGCCTCAACGCCGACTGGCTGATCAGCAGGCAACGCTTCTTCGGAGTTCCTTTCCCTCTGTGGTATGCCTTGGACTCCGAAGGCCAACCCGCTTACGGCACCCCGCTCTTCCCGGACGAATCGTCGCTTCCCATCGATCCGTCCACTGCCTGTCCGGTCGGCTACACCGAGGACATGCGCGGCAAACCGAATGGCTTCGTCGGCGAGTCGGACATCATGGACACCTGGGCCACCTCCTCGCTCAGCCCTCAGCTCGCTGGTGGCTGGCTCTCCGACCCGGACCTCTTCCGGCAGGTCTTCCCTATGGATCTGCGCCCCCAGGCGCACGACATCATCCGCACCTGGCTCTTCACGACCGTGGTCCGCTCCCGTCTGGAAGCCGGGACCACTCCCTGGAAGCACGCCGCTCTCTCCGGATGGATCCTCGACCCGGACCGCAAGAAGATGTCCAAGTCGCAGGGGAATGTCGTCACTCCCGGCCACCTGCTGGACAAGTACGGAGCCGACGCGGTCCGCTACTGGGCGGCGAGCGGGCGCCCCGGCACGGACACCGCCTTTGACCCGCAGCAGATGAAGATCGGCCGTCGGCTCGCCATGAAGCTTCTCAACGCGAGCAAGTTCGTGCTCTCCCTTCCCGCCCCCAGCGACGAGGCGCGGACGACGGAACCACTCGACACCGCTCTGCTGGCGAAGCTGGCGGAGACCGTCAAGAACGCGACGACCGCGCTGGAGGGCTTCGACTACACCTCCGCACTGGACGAGATCGAGCGATTCTTCTGGTTCTTCTGTGACAACTACGTCGAACTGGTCAAGGAACGCGCATACGGTCACGACGGTGAGGCGGGTGCCGAGTCGGCGCGTGTCACGTTGCGACGCACTCTCGACATCGTCACTCGTATGTTCGCGCCCGTGCTCCCGTACACCACGGAGGAGACGTGGTCGTGGACCCACCCGTCCACGGTGCATCTGGCCGCGTGGCCGACTGCTGATGAACTCGGCACGGACGCCGCGAACGGCCGGCCGGCGGTGGCAGAGGCCGCCTCCTCGGTCATCGCTGTCATCCGTAAGGCCAAGTCCACCGCCAAACTATCGATGCGCGCGGAAGTCGCCCGGGTCATGGTCCAGGCTCCCGCCGACCTCCTGGACGCGATCCGTTCGGTGAGTGCGGACATCAAGGCGGCCGGCACCGTGGCCGAGGTCGTCCTGCGCCCGCACGACAGCACCGAACTGGCGGTCGAGGTCGAGCTGTCGTAAAATTCCCAGCCCTCAGGCGGTCCTGCTCAGGGGCTGGTCACTCGGTGGATCAGCTGGAACCCGCGTCGGCCTTCACGGTGCGGGCCAGGCTCCAGTACCCGACAGTCCGTTCCATGCCGATGGCACGGTTCAGACGCGTGATGGGCTCGTTGGCCTCATCGCTGAGCGCTGTCACGACCTGAGCGCCGGCTCGCTTCACCTCGGTGAGCACAGCCGCTTTCAGCGCGCCACCCACCCCACGCCGACGGTGGTCGGGGTCCACCCCCGTGAAGACCGTGTGCCAGACCGACCCGTCGGCCCCCGGAGCCATCACGGCCAAGCCGCGGGGAAGCCCGCCCGCCTCTTCGTCCGACTCGGCCAGAAACACGGTCGCGCCGCGGGGGAGTGCGTTCAGGGCGGACCGCATGTCAACGTTCCGGCCGGTGCCGAACGGAACAGGGAAGCCGATGACGCACCTGCTCGCGACGGCCACGACCAGGGCGGACTCCGTCTCCAGATCGGCCCGCCGCAATCGCACAGCGGCCCGGCCGGTATGGCGCGCGAGGTGCTTCTGAAGCTCTTCCTCGCTCTGCCGCAGGTCGATGCTCCAGCCGATATTGTGATTGGTCACCGCGAGGCCGTACCGCTCGGCGAAATGGCGTCCCCGAGACAGGTCGTCCCTCAGTGCGCACGTGACCACGCTCAAGCCGCTACGAGCGCCGACCGCGGCGACGACCTCATCGGCCAGGGCGGTCCCGAGGCCCTGGCCCCGCTCGGTCTCCCTCACCGCGATCCGGACGGAGACCGAGCCGGGTAGGCTGGGCATCTCGGTGAGTGCCGCCGCCCCGACGACAACTCCCTCCCGTTCGGCCACCCATACGCGACTGGTGTAACCATCGGTGCTGGCCGCCAGCATCCGGCGCAGCTGAGGGCGGTTGTCGTACGCACTCGCAGCCGTCAGCAGCTCCACGACATCATCGATGTCCGCGGCATCGGGAATTCGTACCACGGCGCAAAGGGCCTGCCGATCCTCGGGCACAGCAACTCCTCTGTGTGGGGAAGAAGGCATGTCAGGCCGGGCTCACGGCCGAAGTGGACGCACGCCCGGCGGCGCCCTCGTACATCTCCGCCAGCAACTGGTGGCCATCCCAGTCCGGATCGAACACGGCCGTGAACTTCTCCTCGTCCCACACACCGTCGGAAAGCTCGACGAGCCGCTGAACAAGAGTCCGGCAGAAGATTTCGTAGGTGCGCTCGTCCGCCGGGACCTCCAGCGTCCAGTCCCTCGGGTCGTAGACCTTCGACATCAGCGTCTCGTCCTGGTCGAACTCGGCCGAGTCGAGGAACTCGCCCGCGTTCTTCGCGTAGAAGCGCTCGTCACGGTCGATCATCTCGACGAACTCTTCGGTGAGCCGGTCTGCCGAGGTCAGCAGCCTGGCAAGCTTTCCTCCCATCACCGTGGCATCGCAGGAGCAGTCCGTCCCGTGAGTGCGGGCGAACGTGAGCAGAATCCGATGGTCCTCCAGTGCGTCCGGCACGATGCGGTTGTAGTAGACCCGGGTGCGCAGGGCGAGCCAGGCCGCCCACGCGTCGAAGGAGCCGCGCGCGATGTAGTGACCGTCCGTGTTGAGCAGCTTCTCGTAACGGCTGCGGACCCGGATGTCGAAGTGGTGTACGAGGGAGGGGAGTTCTACCGACTTTCCCTCGCGGTCCGATGCGATGAACTCACCTATGAGCTTGTTGTTCTCGGTGAAGAGCCAGGACGACGTGGCGAACATGGGGTCGAGCACAGTGGCGGCGTTACCCGTCAGGAACCAGCGGTCCTCCGAAAACTGCTGGCGGGCCAGCCGCGCGAGCCGTTCACGCTTCCCGAAGCTGCGAAGCTGCGAGTCCGACCCGAGGATGTCGCGCAGCGCACGGTGCTCGCGGAAAAATGCCACTAGTTCGTCCCCGGAACCGACGGAAGGCTCTGTGTGCCGCCGGTCGAAGACGACGCCGATGCTGCACTGCGATGCGGACAGGGGCATCAGCCAGATCCAGTAACCGCGGTACATGAAGTACGTCATTGACGATGACCTGCCCCAGTGGGGAACGCGATGGCGCCAGGCGTCGTCGCCGAGGGCGTCGAGGGACAGGCATCCGTCGAACCGGCCCCACGACGCGGCGATCGGATTACGGTCCTCCTCCGGCACTAGGTCGAGGAGGCGGGCGAGGGGAGAGACCTCACCCGCGGCGTCCACCAACCACGTGCAGGCGATGGTCCCCGCGGTCGTGCGCAGGAGATGCCCGTTCCTGCCGTCGAGCGTGATCGCTTCAGCTGGCGACTCACCTGGGCCGCAATTCAATACGGAGGTCCCGAGCAGAACCCTGACACCACTTTCACGGTTCATCTCGCACAGGTCTCGCTCCACCGCAGGCCGGTCGATCAAGTAGGTGGGAATCGGATGGGGCCGCCTGCCCCCGATCTCGGACATCCGCTCCAGGGTCAGATCCCTGCCGGGCGAATCGAAGAAGAAACGCATCCCGGAACTGACGTAGTGGTGCTTGCGCAGATACGGGCCCAGTTGAAGGACGCGGTTGGCGTAGTTCGTGAACTCATCGCCCGACGGCTCGTCAAGACCAGGCTGGAATTCCGTCTCCTTGTCGATCACCACGATGTCCAGATCGGGTTGCTCCAGTCGCAACTGCCGCGCCAGCGTACCTCCGGCCAGTCCGGCACCTATGATCAGAACGTCGCACGACAGGTCGGCCTTGCCACTCATCTCTTACTCTCCGTTCGTCGAGCGCGCCGCCTTCAGTGGCTTACGCGCACAGAAAAGTGCCACTGATCCGACGCGACGCACGTCGACTTCGTCGAACCGGTCCCGCAGAGCGCGTTCCAGACCGGACGCTGTATCAGCGGAATTGTGAAAGTGTCCGCGTTCGTTGTAAGCCTTGAGCAGCCACTTCGCGATGGCGTTATGCCTGCAGTCCTGTACGACCGTCGACCCGAAAAGGACACCGTCCGAGGTAAGAAGCGGAGCGAGGTTGTCGAAGACGACGCTCTTCTCCGCGATGGCTCCAGGGAGGCAGTGAAGCAGGTAGTTCATGCTTATGGAATGAAATTTCTCCACACCATCGAGTAGGGGATCCAGCACGTTGCAGTAATAGATCTCCGGCTCGTACCTGCTGGCGGCACCGGCCGCGTAGGCCAGGCTGTTGCGGTTAACGTCCATGAGACCCAGCCGAGGACTTCCGGTGGGGAACCGGCAGTTGGCGACGTAATACCCGGTGCCCACTCCGACGTCCAGATGGTTCTCCGACACATACGTGTCGTACATCTCGAGAAGTCGGGAGGTTGAGCATCGCCAAGCGAACCGGTTACTCAAACCGAGAACGAAGAACCTGTAGTAGGTCAGACCCCATCGGGTGTATGCCCGCTGCCCCTCTTGTACTTCTCTGGACAATTGCACAGGATACCTCTTCATTCAGACCTGATTCGGCTATGTCCGCGGCCTTGCTGCTTCTTCGCATCCGCCAATGCCAGGTGAGCGGATACGACTCGGGAGATCGCCGGCACGTTCTGTGCGGCCAGCATGGTCACGTGATTGCCCGGCACCCGGTGGACGGTGAGCCCGACCGGAGCGAGCGGCTCCCACGCCCGGTCAGGACGCAGCGGGTCGATGCCCTCACGGCGTTCCTCTGCGAGGAAGTAGACAATCGGATCGGGATAGGGGCGCGGCCGATAGGCGCGGAGCGCCTCCATGTTGGCCCGGTAGACCTCGGCCAGCTGTCGGGTGAAGGAAGAGTCCCCAGGTATCGAGCTGAACTCGGTGATGTCCACATCGTCGAGTTCAGGCGGAACCTGTCCCGGACCCGGCGAGTCGAAGACGACCAGCAGCTCGACGGTCTCGCCGGCGGCTCGCAGCCTCTGGGCCATCTCCAGGGCGACGAACCCTCCGAAGGAAGCGCCGCCCAGGGCGTAGGGGCCCCTCGGATGAGCCGCACGGAGTTCTTCCAGATACCGGGACGCCATCTCCTCCACGCTCCTCCTCGGCGCGGCATCACTTTCGATTCCTCGCGCCTGGAAGCCATACACGCTCGCGTCGGCGGGGAGGAGGTCGGCCAGTTCCCGATAGAAGAAGACGCTCCCCCCTGCGGGGTGGACGAGGAACAGCGGCGTGCCGTGTCCGTCGCCGGCCTTGAGGGGAACAAGTGCTGTCTCGTGGTCCTGTGCGTCTGCAGTACGACGATTCTCCGTCGGGGAAGTCGCGGCTTCCTGGGCCGACGAGGCCGGTGCGAGGTGTTCGGTGAGAAGGGCGATGGTCGGGAACTTGAAGAGATCGGCGACAGTCAGCGAGACCCGGAGTTGCTTCTTGATCTGCCATCCGGCCTCGACAAAGAGGAGTGAGTCCCCGCCGAGCTCGAAGAAGTTGGCGTCCCGTTCGATGTGCGAGCGCCCGAAGAGGTCCTTCCAGATGGCCGTCAGCACGCTCTCCATCTCTGCCTGGGACCGCTTCCCACCGTCGCCAGGTTCCTCAGTCTGACGCTGATGGCGTCGCGCTCCGCGTTCGAGCCGGTCAGGCAGGCTTTCGGTGGAGACGATGACGCGTCGTTCACCCGCGAACAGCGCACGCTCAAGAACAGAGACCGCGTCCGTCGCCAGGATGCCCGACGGCTCACGCCCGGCGTGTGCCTTACGCAGGACGCTCGGCAGCCGCTCCGCCGCGGCCATACCGACGTCACGCCAGACATCCCACGCGACTGCCACAACGTTCGCCGGCGCATCGGGCGAATCAGCCCACGCGTCGAGGAACGCGTTCGCCGCGCAGTAGTCGACCTGACCCAGGTTGCCCAGAAGCGCGGCTGTCGAGGAGAACACCGCGAAGAAGTCGAGCTGCCGGCCACCGAAGACCGACGCCAGAGCCAGCGTGCCGTCGACCTTGGGCGCGAGCACCTCACGCATCGCCTCGGCATCCCGAAACTGCGCGAGCCCGCCTCCGGCCAGCCCAGCGGCGTGAACAACCCCCTGAACCGCACCGAACCGCCGGCCCGCTCGGACCACCACCTCGGCGAGAGCCGCACGGTCCGTCACATCACACGCCTCGACGAGCACCTGTGCGCCCAACGCCTCCAGCTCACGCACCGCGCCTATACGCTCTCGCGTTTCCGCATCGGTCCCCAGCTCGCTCTCAAGCGCCGCCCAGTCCTTCCGCTCCGGCAACGGCGTCCGCCCCACGAGCACCAGACGCGCTTGGTACTTTCGCGCCATCCAGGCTGCGACCGCCCGTCCGACGCCCCCCAGCCCACCAGTGATCACATACACGCCCCCCGGCCTCAGGCACCGGGACCCACCGCCCGCGTCCGGACCAGCCGCCGTGAGAGTCTCCACATCCTCGACGAAGCGCGTCGCGCCACGCAAGGCGACGAACGACCGTGGCAATGAAGCCCGCATCTCCGCCATGACCGGCTCGAAGTCTGCTACGGCATCCTCGATGTCGATCACCGAAGCGGAGAGTGTCGGATTCTCCAGTGGCAAGGTCTTCACGGGCCCGAGGGCCAACGCACGCCTCGGAGAATGCGGTTCCGTTCCCTCCACTCGGGCCAGCCCCTGCGTGACCACAACCAGCCGGGTCGGCGCGCTTCCTCGATGCAGCCCCAGCGCACGGGCGAAATGCACCGGAGCTTCCAGCGCGACCACACCGACCCGGTCGACGTCGGTCTCGGTGTCGACCGCCCACAGGTAGAGGACGTTCCACGTTCCGCCCGACCCGTGGGTCTCCTGGAGTTCGCGGACGAGCTGGTCGAAGTCCTCGGGCGTCTCCGGGCGCACGCGGTACACGTCCCCGCCCAGGCGCTCATTTGACGTCCCGGCCTCCACCGTGACCACCCGCTCGCCGAGACCGCGAAGGCGCGCGGTCCAGCGCTCCGCGATACCAAGCCGGTCAGCAAAGACAAGCCAGTGCTCATCGTGTGTTCCGGGATCGGCCGCAGGCAGCGGAGCGTGACGGAAGACAGGCTGGAAGAGGCGGGCCGCGTGCGTCGCCGCGTCGGAGGTCTTTCGCTCGATCCAGTGGCGCTTGGTGTCGAAGGGGTAGGTGGGCAGGGGAACGCGGCGCGGGGCACGGTGTTCGTGCAGCGCGGGCCAGTTCACGGACACACCGTTCACCCACAGTTCAGCCAACGCCTCGCGCGTCACCTGCACATCGCCACGCGTGTCCCGCACATGGCGCATGGAGCTGATCAGCACGCGGTCCTGTGCCTGCGCATGGTCCGCCAGCAAAACGCTCGCGGTGGTACCCGGGCCAACCTCAAGCAGCAGCGCTCCGGGTTCGTCGTCCAGAAGCCGGTCCACTCCAGTGGAGAACTGCACGGTGCTGCGGACGTGTTCGGCCCAGTAGGACGGGCTGGTCGCCTGTTCCGGGGTAATCCACTCACCAGTGACATTAGAGATAAAGGGAATCTTCGGCGCCCGCGTCTCTACCCGCGACACGAGACTCTGGAACTCCTTGAGCATCGGCTCCATCATCGGCGAGTGGAAAGCGTGCGAAGTCGCCAGCCGACGATGCCGGATCCGCCGCTCAGCCACTATGCGCTCGGCCCGCTCAACAGCCTCCACCGGCCCGGACAACACCGACTGCGCCGGGCTGTTGACAGCGGCGGTCACACAGCCCGCCGCTTCCGCGACCTCTCGCGCCTCGTCCTCCCCGAGCGATACGGCCAGCATGGCGCCTGGTGACTGCCGCTGCATCAGGTCACCTCGCGCGCAGACAAGCCGCACCGCGTCCGGCAGCGACCACACCCCCGCCACCGCCGCTGCCACATACTCACCCAGACTGTGGCCCAACATCACACACGGCTCAACACCCCACACACGCCACTGCTCAGCCATCGCATACTGCACCGCGAACAACGCCGGCTGCTGCAACCTCGTCCCAGCCAGCCGAGAAACCGCCAACTCCCCCGAATCCCCGTACAACAACCCACCAAGATCCTCACCCAGATCCGCCCCCACC